>DKXD01000158.1:0-3178 GCA_002492075.1 Ruminococcaceae bacterium UBA7135 | reverse complement strand
TCTATTTCAAGCTGCTTTATGATGTATTTGAAAAAATCGCGGCTTTTTGTATGGTCAAAGCTTTGAAATCTTTCAAATATATCAAATATCGAGCGTCTTATTATCGCTTCAAGCTGACCTCTGTGTACCGTTTGCGGATTGACCGCGGCAAGCGCTTTGCCGTATCGCTCAGTCTGTTTGAGGTACGCGCACACGTCCGCAACGCTTTCCTTTGCCGCAAGCTGCGCGTAATCCTCCGCTTTCAGCGTATGCCCGCAGATCGCTCTTGCTTTCGCGATAACGGCGTTTCCCGCAAACGACATACTATCCCTCCGTTATCCGCGCCATTATCTCCGCTTTCCATTCAACTTTGTGCGCGGCGAATTTTTCATTAAGCTTTCCGCACTCGTCGGCTAGGGTCTTGTCCGCCTTTGAGAGTTTTTCGTTAAGCTGCCTCTGCTGTTCAGCGCAGAACGCTTCAGCCTTGGCGCGTTCTCGGACCAATGTTTCCTCGCGCACCTTTGCCGAGCCTTCGCCCGACTCGTCCGATAGTCTGCGTTCCTCTTCGACTGCCATTTCCACGCGTGCCGCAGCCGCTTTGTCCATATCTACGATTTTTTGTAAAATTGACATCTTTCGCACCACCTTTATCGAACTGTTTGTTATTTTCTTCCTATTTATATTATCATTATTACCCACTCTTAATATCATAGAACTTTTTATCCGCTTCGTCAACCGTGATTTTGCACAAAAATGTTAGCGGTTTTTGTTGTCTGTTTACAAATTCTGACGATGTTATACTTTTTGAGCTTTATAATGCACAGTTTTGGAGTTAGTGAGTTGTAAAAAGCATTCATTCCCTTGCTCCGCGGGGGGAGGTAACATTCAAGCCACTGTTTCGTGTTTCATAAACAGCAAAATCCCCGCGCCTTTTCAAGCGCGGGGAAAGTGTTTTGTGAACGATATTAAAGAATTACTTGTTCTTTTCTGCGATAGCAGCCTGCGCCGCAGCCAATCTTGCGATCGGAACGCGGAACGGCGAGCAGGAAACGTAATCCAAGCCGATCTTATGGCAGAACTCAACGGAAGACGGGTCGCCGCCGTGCTCACCGCAAATGCCACAGTGGAGTGTGGAGCGCTGTCCCTTGCCGAGTTTGATAGCCATTTCCATAAGCTTGCCGACGCCTGTCTGGTCGAGCTTAGCGAACGGATCGTTCTCGAAGATCTTCGCGTCATAGTAAGCGCCGAGGAACTTGCCGGCGTCGTCACGCGAGAAGCCGTATGTCATCTGAGTGAGGTCATTCGTGCCGAAGCAGAAGAACTCAGCTTCCTTAGCAATATCGTCAGCCGTGAGAGCCGCACGCGGAATCTCGATCATCGTTCCTACTTCATATTTGAGGTCGCTGCCCGCGTTCTTGATCTCCTCGTCGGCGGTGGCAACAACTACGTCCTTAACGAACTTCAGCTCCTTAACCTCGCCTACAAGCGGGATCATGATCTCGGGAACAAGCGCCCAATCGGGGTGAGCTTTCTTGACCTTGATAGCAGCGCGGATAACCGCTCTTGTCTGCATCTTAGCGATCTCGGGATAGGTTACGCAAAGACGGCAGCCGCGGTGACCCATCATCGGGTTGAACTCGTGCAGAGAAGCGATGATCGTCTTGATCTGCTCTACGCTTTTGCCTTGCGCGTCAGCAAGTTTCTTGATGTCAGCCTCTTCTGTCGGAACGAACTCATGCAGGGGCGGATCCAGGAAGCGAATGGTTACGGGTTCGCCCTCCATAGCCTCGTAGAGCTGTTCGAAGTCGCCCTGCTGATAAGGAAGTATCTTGTCGAGAGCCTTTTCGCGTTCTTCAACGGTATCAGAGCAGATCATCTCACGGAATGCCGCAATTCTGTCCTCAGCGAAGAACATGTGCTCGGTACGGCAAAGACCGATACCCTCAGCGCCCAGCTCGCGAGCCTTCTTAGCGTCAGCGGGAGTATCCGCGTTGGTGCGTACTTTAAGCTTTCTGTACTTATCAGCCCAAGCCATAATGCGTCCGAACTCACCCGCGATAGTAGCGTCAACGGTCGGGATAATGCCGTCATAGATGTTACCGGTAGAACCGTCGATAGAGATCGGGTCGCCCTCGTGATATTCCTTGCCGGCGAGAGTGAACTTCTTGTTCTCCTCGTCCATAGCGATGTCGCCGCAGCCGGATACGCAGCAAGTACCCATACCGCGCGCTACAACGGCAGCGTGAGAGGTCATACCGCCGCGAACGGTGAGTATACCCTGTGCGGCCTTCATACCGGTGATATCCTCGGGTGATGTTTCAAGACGAACAAGAACTACCTTTTCGCCGCGGGACTTCCACTCAACGGCGTCGTCCGCGGAGAATACGATCTTACCGCAAGCAGCTCCGGGAGATGCGCCCAAGCCCTTGCCTACGGGCGTAGCAGCCTTAAGAGCGGCAGCGTCGAACTGCGGGTGAAGCAGAGTGTCGAGGTTGCGCGGGTCGATCATAGCGACTGCCTCTTCCTCTGTCTTCATACCCTCGTCAACGAGATCGCAAGCGATTTTCAGCGCGGCGGGAGCGGTTCTCTTACCGTTGCGGCACTGGAGCATATAGAGCTTCTTGTTCTCAACGGTGAACTCCATATCCTGCATATCGTGATAGTGGTTTTCAAGGGTATCGCAAACCTTGATGAATTCCTTGTATGCTTCGGGGAACTCCTGCTCCATCTGGGTAATGGGCATAGGAGTACGAACGCCCGCAACAACGTCCTCGCCCTGAGCGTTCTTGAGGAACTCGCCCATGAGCTTCTTTTCGCCGGTAGCCGGGTCACGCGTGAACGCAACGCCAGTGCCGGACTCTTCGTTCAGGTTGCCGAATACCATAGGCATTACGTTTACTGCGGTGCCCCAGCTGTACGGAATATCGTTGTCGCGGCGGTATACGTTCGCACGGGGGTTGTCCCAAGAACGGAATACGGCTTCGATAGCGAGCTTCAGCTGCTCGATAGGATCACTCGGGAAGTCCTTGCCGAGCTGCTTCTTGTATTCAGCCTTAAACTGCGATGCGAGTTCTTTAAGGTCATTAGCGTCAAGCTCTACGTCGAACTTTACGCCCTTCTTCTCTTTCATTTCATCAATGAGCTTCTCGAAGTACTTCTTTCCGACTTCCATAACTACGTCGGAGAACATCTGGATAAA
>DKXD01000198.1:4965-5172 GCA_002492075.1 Ruminococcaceae bacterium UBA7135 | reverse complement strand
CCTCGGGGGCATTCGGAAAAGCCGTGGGCGGCGCACTCAAGCTTGCCGCGCTACCGCGCCGGTTTAGAGCCGAAACGCTGCCGCGCTTCGAGGGCAAGCTTTCGCGCGCCGCCCCTTGCAATTTCCGAAAAGATATGCTATAATAAAAGTGTGACTTCATTATATGATCGCGGGGCGCGAGAGCGCCATGAGGAAAGTCCGAGCATC
>DKXD01000198.1:0-4679 GCA_002492075.1 Ruminococcaceae bacterium UBA7135 | reverse complement strand
CGCCATGAGGAAAGTCCGAGCATCACAGAGCAGGGTAGCTGATAACGTCAGCCGAGGGCGACCTTAGGGCAAGTGCAACAGAGATATACCGCAGTTTATACTGTAAGGGTGGAAAGGCGAGGCAAGAGCTCACCGGAGCGTGGGAGACCACGCTGCCATGTAAACCCTATCCGATGCAACGCCGATTGGCGGCGGGGGTAACGCGTCTGCTCGGCGTGCCCGCCTAAAGGCGGCTTGACTTCACCGGCGACGGTGAGGCTAGATAGATGATCATACACGACAGAACTCGGCTTATCGATGGAGTCACTTTTAAAACAAATCGCCCCCGCGCCGCGGGGGTTTTTATGAAAGGGTGATCGTAATGACGGAAAAAGAAATTTTAGCGCAGATCGAAAAAATGAACGAACAGAGAGATCACAGCTACAGCGAGATCATGGATTTTATCGAAAATCTCCCCGACGCGGAGAAAACGCCGCTTGTGCTTTGCGAGCTTGCCAGAGCCTACAACAACGTTGCTGTATGCGAAGATACGGACGAGATAGATACCAAGCTGCTGAAAGCAGCGGTCGCCGTTCTGGAAAGGATTGAGAATGAATTTCCCGAAAACGATCATCTTCTCAACTACCGTATGGGCTATGCTCTTTTTTATCTTGACCGCGCCGGCGAAGCGCTGGAAAGGTTTAAGAAAGCCCTTATAGGCAAACCGAACGACGAGGACACCGAATACTTTATAAATTGGTGCACAGACAGGCTCGCTATGCCGATATATAATAAAAACTTTGCGCAAAGGATAAAGGACGGCTGGGAAAATTTCGCGGCGGGCGAGAGCGAGCTTAGGCGGCTTATCTCCGAAAAGGCGGACAGCGACGACATCACGGGCTTGTGCGGTGAACTGCTGAGTGATACGTTCACGAACGTCTGCTTTGAGGTCGGGTTCAACGGCGAGAAATACGATCTTATCCTCTCCCCCGAAAAGGATAAGCTGATGCTGTATCTGTTCGCCGAATTTAAAAAGCGCGCTCCCGAAAGCGTAACAGAACACTGGAACATACTTCTCGGACGCCAGCCCGCCGGTGAGAATTTCGAGCTTGGATTTCACGGAAAAAAGCTTTCGCGCTCCGATATTACCGTTCGTATAGAGCGAAACGACGACGGCTGTAAGGTAATCGGGTACGGCGAGCAGCTGGCGAAAGTGCTCGCCGAGGACGAAAATGAGGCGTTCTGGATTTTCGATCTGTTGCTGGATATGACCTTGGGCGAGATAGTCAATATGCGCTATATTGACTTCATAGACCTTGAACCGAAGTCGTTTGAGGGCATTCCGCTTTTGAAGCTCCCCGAAAAGATCAAGGAGCTTTTCGGAGAGAATGAGGGTTGGGACAGCGCGGAAAGCTTTTTGGAAAGCGGTACAGGCTACGAAATGAAGCCGCGCGAATTCGCCGAGGACGAATACCCCACACCGCGCCTTGACGCGTTTTTCGGGTTCGCGTGTATTCCGAGTTTCGTAAACGACTACCTGAACGGCGAATACGAAGCGTTCAACAAAGCTAACAGCGACGGCGCTGCGGCGGGATTTATCTTCTTTCCCGTACACGTTTTCGAGGACGATGAGACTTCAAAACGCGGCGAGAAGATACTTGATTTCCGCGATGAGCTGGAACGTTACATTACCGAAAAGGCGGGAGAGAGCGGTGTGTTTATCGGCGGAGCGTCGGGGTATGACAATTGCTATTTGGACTTTCTCGCGTGGGATCTAAAGCCCGTGCTGGACGCGGCGGCGGAGTTTTTCGCCGCGCAGGATACCATTCCGTGGGCGTTTTATCAGAGCTTCAGAAGTGATGTAAAAGTTTTGGCACTTATGTCGGACGATGACGAGCAGCATTAAGCGAAAGCATATCATACAAATTCGCTGTCAAGGTGTAGGCAAAAAATAAGCCTTAACTCAATACAGCAACACAACCGCTTGTCTATACCTTGATCACGAATTAGTATCATAGGAGGTCGCATAATGAGCGATATAATGGAATTTGCCGACAGAGAAGAGTTCAGGAAATGGCTTTCAGAGCATTGCTTGTCAAACGATGGAGTATGGCTTTTGTTCGGCAAAGCGAACGGACCGAAAACGCTCAAAGCCGCGGAGGCTTTGGAAGAAGCCCTTTGCTTTGGTTGGGTAGACGGGCAAATGCAAAGCATTGACGATAAAACCTATAAGAAATATTTTTCTATGCGCAGAGCAAACAGCAAGTGGTCGGAGAAAAACAAGGCATTGGTCAAAAGCCTTGAAGATCGCGGACTTATGACCGATTTCGGCAGAAAGAAAATAGAGGAAGCTCGAAAAAACGGGCAATGGAACGCGCAGAAGCCCGCATCAGTCACGGATGAGCAGATCGCCCGGCTTTCCGAACTGCTGAAAGGGTATGAGCCCGCTCATACAAATTTTACGGCTATGTCCTTATCGGTAAGGAAAACCTACACACGCGCGTACTTGGACGCAAAGACGGAAGCGGGACGTGAAAAGCGTTTCGCTTGGATCGTGGACAGGCTCGATAAAAATCTGAAGCCTATGTGACCGTTTTATAACCAAGTCATTTTGGAAAGGAAAAACTATGCTTAAAATACTGTTCGTCTGCCACGGCAACATCTGCCGCAGTCCTATGGCGGAGTTTGTACTGCGCGATATGCTCCAAAAGCGCGGGATAACGGGCGTAGAGGTTGCATCCGCGGCGACCTCGACCGAAGAGCTGGGAAACCGCATTCATCGCGGCACGGCGGCGATACTCGACCGCTTAGGGATAGACTACTCGGCGAAACGCGCGCGGCAGATCACCGTGTCGGACTATGCCGAATACGATCTTCTTATCGGTATGGATACGGCGAATATTCGCAATATGACGCGCTATTGGAGCGATAAGCAGCACAAGATACATAAGCTTCTTGACTTCACCGAGCGCCGCGGCGAGGACATCTCCGACCCATGGTATACGGGGGATTTTGAGAAGACTTACCGAGATATAAAGCTCGGGTGCGAGGGGCTTGTAAATCAATTGACAAAAATATCCGCGCTCAAATAAAGCGCGGATATTTTTATATAAAACCGTAACCGACCCGACTTTAAAAGCAACCAATAAGTGAACGGGAAAATTTTCGTCCCCGAAAAATTGTCGACAGCCGTTTGAAAAGGGGAAAAGACTATGGAAAACAACGCGTATAAGCGGTATCTGGATGGCGACAGCACGGCGCTTTTGGAACTTATCCGCGAATACAAAAGCGGGCTTACGATGTACCTCAACAGCTATGTTCACGACCTGAACCTCGCCGACGAGCTTTGCTGCGAAACGTTTGTGCGGCTTGCCGATAAAAAGCCGAAATTCAGAGAAAACTCATCGTTCAAAACATTTCTGTACGGTATCGGGAGAAACGTCGCGCTGCAATATATAAGACGCAATAAAAAGCACATCGCCGAGCCGTTGGACGAGGCGGCCGAAATTCCCGATACGATCGATCTTGAAAAGGAGTTCCTGCTGAAAGAGCGAAACCGACAGCTTTACGCGGCTATCGGAAACCTTAAGCCCGAACATGCGCAGGCGCTGTGGCTTATGTATTTCGAGGAGCTTTCGGTCAAAGAGATTGCCGCCGTAATGAAAAAGTCGCCGTCCGCCGCCAAGGTATTGCTGCACCGCGCAAGACAGGCTCTGAAAACGGAGCTGGAGAAAGAGGGGTTTGAATATGAGGACAGTTGAGGAATGTTACGAGTATGTTTTGAAGCGCTGCGACGAGTTGGCAGCGCAAAGGCGCAGGAAACGCGAGATCGCGCTCAAAGCGGCAGTGCCCGTCTGCGGGATAGCCGTTGTTGCGGGAACAGCCGCGGCTTTGAGGGTCGGCAAAGCGGGAACGAACGAACACATAAGCGCCGTCGAGAATTCCGTTATAAGCGCCGAAAACAGCGCGTTTTCCGAGCCGGAAACGCCAAACAGCGTCGTCGAAAGCACGCCGAAATATGAAGATAAGCTTAATATCGGCGAGGTGGAAATTGCGGCGGTGGGAGGAAATCTATATATGATTCCGCCGTTGTATGAGATGACGCGCGACGAGGTTCTGGAGCATTTCGGGCTGAGTACAGAGTTCGATCTGTCAGGAGCTGTTGACGGACTGCGCGAGACCGCCCCGAGAAACGGGGTATTAAACGGGGGCGGACGACATGGATTTTGCCGCGGCTACGTCATAGAAGAAAACGGCTATGAACATTGGGAGGAGCTTCATCAAATGTTCGAGCACGACGAGTTCGTGTTTGAGAACGCTGACGGCACGAAAACCGCCACGGTCATCTTCGACCGTAACGAGAGGGTGGATTGGCTGCGCAGCGGTATAATGTGCCCTGTGGGTGACGGTCGTTACTCTACCGAGCCGTTTTACGCTCTGCCGACGTCCGAGATAGCGGGTGTTGAAATGCGTATAGCAAAGCGCAGTATCGGCGGCTACTACGCGGAATTCAACACGGGATCGCTTGCTGTCGGATTGATCGCCGAGGGGCTTTCCGAGGACGAGACTGTAAGTATTCTGGAATATCTGGCGGAGTATGTCGGCTCCGCCAAGACGACAGCCGAAAACAGCATTTCGGCAGGAAGCATTGAAATCGCGTCTCCCGATATTATCTTCTGAATTTTATCCGCAAAACTTTC
>DKXD01000092.1:1089-3091 GCA_002492075.1 Ruminococcaceae bacterium UBA7135 | reverse complement strand
GCTTTGTGCGGTGTTGCCTTAAATAATTATATGATATAATAGTGAATGGATTTAATATCCTATTGTAGAACAACGTTTTTTTGAAAGGATGACACAAAATGAAAATCAAAAAGATAATGGCATTGGCAGCGGCGGCGGCATTAAGTGTTACTATGCTTTCGGGCTGCAGCAACAAAGAGAAAAAAGTTATCAATTCCGTTGCCGATCTGCCCGGAGCGAATATCGGCGTTCAGCTGGGAACTACAGGCGACGACCTTGCCACCGACTATGAGAAAAACCCCGAATCCGGCAGCGAACCCGCTAAGGTAGAGCGCTACAGCAAGGGTGCGGATGCGGTAAACGCCCTCAAACAGAACAAATTAGACTGCGTTATCATCGATAACGAGCCCGCAAAAGCTTTTGTCGCTGCAAACGACGACCTTAAAATAATTGAGGGCGCGTTTGAAAAAGAAGATTACGCTATGGCGGTCAAAAAAGGCAACACCGAGCTTGTTGAGAAGCTTAACAAGGCTATAAAGGAGCTTCAGGACGATGGAACGATAAAGAAGATACTCGACAACTACATTGGTGATAACACGGGCAGCTTCAAATACACCTCTCCGGAGGGAACAGACCGCAGCAACGGAAAGCTTATAATGGCTACAAATGCGGCTTTCTATCCTTATGAAACTCTTGAAAACGGCAAGGTAATTGGTATCGACCCCGATATTATGCAGGCTGTCTGCGACAAGCTGGGTATGGAGCTTGAGATCGAGGATATGGAATTCGAGGCAATTATCCCCGCCGTTCAGTCCGGAAAGGCAGACGTAGGCGTTGCGGGTATGACCGTTGATGAAACCAGACTTCAAAGCGTTGACTTCACCAACAGCTATGCGCAGGGCTTGCAGGTCATTATCGTCAAGAAATAAGAATTGGCTATAACGGCGCGGCAGAAAGTGTCGCGCTGTTCTTGTTAGGAGTACCTCTATGAACTTTTTGGGACACCATAGGCAATTGGTTTGCAGAATTGGGCAGAGAATTCAAACTGAATTTTATTGATGAAAACCGTTGGATGTATCTTGTCAGGGGCTTGGGCACCACTCTGCTGATAACGTTTTTCGCGCTGCTGCTTGGATTGGCTCTTGGCTTTATCATTGCAATCATTCGCTCAACGCATGACAAGGTTTGCACCGAGCGCAAAGGACATCTTCTGTTGAGGTTTGGTAACGTTATTTGCAAAATATACCTTACGATCATCCGCGGCACGCCTACTACCGTTCAGCTGCTGATTATCTATTTCGTTATCTTCGGCAGCGTGAATATCGACAAGGTTTTATGCGCGGTTCTGGCGTTCGGGATAAATTCGGGAGCGTATGTCGCGGAGATAATCCGCTCTGGAATAATGTCGATAGACAACGGGCAGAACGAGGCGGGGCGCAGTCTTGGCTTGAACTTCCGCCGCACAATGACCTTTATAATAATGCCGCAGGCGCTTAAAAACGTTCTTCCCGCGTTGGGCAACGAATTTATCGTGCTGCTTAAAGAAACGTCCATTTCGGGCTACATAGCGCTTCAAGACCTCACCAAGGGCGGCGATATTATCCGCAGCCAGACGTATTCGCCGTTTATGCCGCTTATCGCAGTCACGCTTATATATCTCGTTATCGTTATGGGGCTTTCAAAGCTGCTGACGCTTCTGGAGAGGAGGCTGGCAAAGAATGATAAACGTTGAACATCTTTACAAGTCGTTCGGTGATCTTGAGGTACTATGTGATATATCGGAGCATATCGAAAAAGGTGAAAAGGTCGTTATTATAGGACCCTCGGGTTCGGGAAAAAGTACGTTTCTGCGCTGTCTCAATCTGCTTGAAACTCCCACGGACGGCACGATAACCTTTGACGGCGTGGACATCACACACTGTAAAGGAAAAGAGCTTGACAAGCTCCGTCAAAGAATGGGAATGGTGTTTCAGCACTTTAACCTCTTCCCCCATATGACCATCCTGGACAACATGACCCTGGC
>DKXD01000092.1:622-808 GCA_002492075.1 Ruminococcaceae bacterium UBA7135 | reverse complement strand
CAGCACTTTAACCTCTTCCCCCATCTGACGATCCGGAAAAACATCACGCTGGCTCCCGTAAAGCTGGGGTTAATGAGCCGCGATGAAGCCGATAAGCAGGCGGAAGTTCTATTGAGGCGCGTTGGGTTGCTTGACAAGGCGGACGCGTATCCCGGTATGTTGTCCGGAGGACAAAAGCAGCGTATC
>DKXD01000092.1:0-316 GCA_002492075.1 Ruminococcaceae bacterium UBA7135 | reverse complement strand
TCCGGAGGACAAAAGCAGCGTATCGCGATAGCCCGCGCTCTGGCTATGAATCCCGACGTAATGCTGTTTGACGAGCCAACCTCGGCGCTTGATCCGGAAATGGTCGGCGAGGTGCTTGAAATAATGAAGCAGCTTGCCGAGGACGGTATGACTATGGTGGTCGTCACTCACGAAATGGGGTTTGCGCGTGAGGTCGCGTCGCGGGTTATTTTTATGGCAGACGGGAAGATCCTTGAGCAAAACTCGCCCGAGGAATTTTTCAAAAACCCGAAAAATCCGCGTCTGTGCGATTTTCTTTCCAAGGTCATCTGATATG
>DKXD01000203.1 GCA_002492075.1 Ruminococcaceae bacterium UBA7135 | reverse complement strand
AAAAAGAAACATCCGTTTTTATATTCAAAAACAACGGGAAGCTGTGAATTGTATTCGGTACACCAATAATCAAGCGTAACATAATTCGGTTCTTCAATGAATATCAGTTCAAGTTCAAAGGGAAATTTCTTATTTTCACGCTTTTGAGGATCAGGCTCATTTTCCATGCTTTTTAAATAATCAAAATGTGTTGTTCCGATCGGAGAGGGCAGCCGCCCTCGACTGTACCCGTTTTCCTTGACCCGCTTTTGTTTGTTGAACCGTTGAACTGTGTTGTCAAGCTCATTTGTATGCTCCGCTATGAGAGCGATAAACGGCTTCACCTCATCAAAAGAACCGTAACAGCCCTCCAAATCGACCGCGATATCGTAATCGTCCTCACTCGAGATATAAACACATTCGCCGTCCGCTATCGTCAGCCTGTCGGGGTCGGTGATAAATTTTGAAGCGTCGCCGTAGCGGTCGTACATAAGCCGTCAACTCCTTTTATTTCATATGTCGGTATTTGCCCAATCCCAACATATCGAACTCGTCCGTATCGGGCTTGCGCCAGACGCCAAGCTCCTTCAGCAGAGCGTTTATCGTGCCCTCGCCGTTTTTCGGCTCCGTGGCGGGCTGTCCGTTTTCGTACAGCAGACCTGCCTGTGTTCCCGCGCCGCCGAAATAATCCGTTTCGATATAAGCGAGCTTTGTGTGGAATGAATATTCCTCCATAAGAAATTTTGCTGCCGAGTTAAAATATTCAAGCTCCGGAAAAGGGGAACGCTCAATGACTTCGTCGGAGAATTCCATAAGCTCCTCGATGTCTTCAAGAAGCGCTGTCATGCAGAAAACCATACCAAATCCCTGAGGCAGCTCCGTTTCTTTTGCGCGGACCCAATCGTCTGCGATTTTCCGAACTGCTTCGTGAGTGCCTATAACGGCTCTTATACAATGTCCCATTATTGTTCCCTCTTGACAAATCCGCAGCAATCTGCTATAATAATAAAGTTACTCATTCCTCAATCCAAGATTAAAAATCACAAAGGAGGAATTTTAATGCAAGAAAAAACTATTGAAAAAGCCATTTTAGCAGCCGCCGATATCGGTGAGTACGACTGCGAAAGCTCTTTGGACGAACTCTCCGAGCTTGCGAAAACAGCGGGCGCGGAGGAGATCGCAAGAGTTATCCAGAAGCGCGACGCTTACGAACCCGCGACCGTTATCGGCGAGGGCAAGCTAGCGGAGCTTAAGGAGCTTTGCCAAAATCTGGGGGCGACGCTGCTCATCTTCGACTGCGAACTCACCGCCGCACAGATACGCAACATCGAGGACGAAACAAACGTTCGCGTCATCGACCGCACAATGCTGATCTTAGATATTTTCGCGGGTCGGGCGGTCTCGCGCGAGGGCAAATTGCAAGTGGAGCTTGCCCAATTGCGTTACCGCTTGCCGCGCCTTATGGGAATAGGCACGAGCCTTTCCAGACTTGGCGGCGGCATAGGAACGCGCGGACCCGGCGAAACTCAGCTTGAAACCGACCGCCGTCACATTCGCCGCAGAATAGACAAGCTCTCGGCGGAACTTAAGGAGCTTGAACAGCGGCGCGGCTACTCCCGCGAACGCCGCCGCAAGGACAGCGTTCAGGTAGGCGCGATAGTCGGCTACACAAACGCGGGGAAGTCCACACTGCTGAATTTGCTGACGGGTGCGGGAGTGCTTGCCGAGGATAAGCTGTTCGCGACCCTCGACCCCACCTCGCGCGCTATTGAGCTTCCCGACGGGCGCAGTCTGCTGCTTGTCGATACTGTAGGGCTTATCCGCCGTTTGCCGCACCACCTTGTTGAAGCGTTTAAGTCAACGCTGGAAGAAGCCGCCTGCGCGGACATTATTATCCACGTCTGCGACGTTTCCGACCCCGAAGCCGCCGAGAAAGCCGATGTGACGCTTAAAACTCTCGCGGACCTCGGCGCGGCGGAGATACCCGTTGTGACGGTACTCAACAAATGCGATAAGATCGCGGAAAATATCCCCGAGGACGACAGCACCGTCAAGATCAGCGCCCTGAAAAACGAGGGCATAGACCGCCTTTTGGAGACCGTTGCGCGAAATCTTCCGCAAACGAGCCGCCGTATGAAGCTTTTGCTTCCTTACGATAAGGCGGGCGTTACTGCAAAGCTCCGCGAAAACGGCAAGGTGTTCTCCGAGGAGTACACCGAAAACGGCATTGAGGTCGATGCTCTGGTTGACCAAATGCTGATAAAGCAGCTTTCGGAATACGAGCAAAAACAACCGTAAACCACGAATACAAAGCCAAATCTTACGATCGCGCCGCCCGAAAACGGGATAACGGCGCGGTTTTTGCGCTGCGTGTTAATTTGCAATGCCCGCGAACAGCCACCGCAAAGCCGAATTCACGCTTTGTCAAGCAGAACCTCGCAGCCGCCCACGCTGCGTATCGAAAGAATGTGGCAAGAGCCTGTTCCAAACACCTTTTCCATATTCATTTTAAACTGTTTCAGCGCGTCAAACGGCACGAATGCCTGTATCGTTCCCGCGAAGCCGCCGCCGTGAACTCGGCACGCGCCCTTGCGGTGCAGCGAGCTTTCCGCGACGTTGAGCGCTATCGAGAGGCACTGGTGCCTGATATCGCTGTTTGCGTATATGTTCTGCAAATACTTGAATGAGCTGTCGCCGCTTTCGCGGACAGACGAAAGAAAATCCTCGAAACGTTCGTTTTTCAAGGCATGTACGACTTTTTCCACGCGCTCGTTTTCGTGGAAGAAGTGAATGGCGCGAAGAACCGCTCTGTCGCCGTACTGTTCGCGCAGAACGTTGATATTAAGCATTATGTCGGGCAGAGCCAGCGAACGCAGCGTTTCGCAGTCGAAGAAGCTCGCGACCTCTTTCATCTCCTTGGGTATTGATGAGTATTCGTCCGAGAGATCGGCGTGATCACCCTTTGCGTCAACGATGCACAGCGCGTGTTCGTATTTCGCAAAATCGCACTTTATGCTCTCGATAACGGGGATATCGTTGTCCTTGAAATCTATCGCCACAAATCCGCCCACGGAGCTTGCCATCTGATCCATCAGTCCCGAAGCCTTGCCGAAGTACTCGTTTTCGGCGAACTGCGAGATCTGCGCCACTTTCACGGGAGATATCTGCCCCTCGTTGTACAAATGCGACAAAATAGTCCCTACCAGCACCTCGAACGCCGCCGAGCTTGACAGTCCCGAGCCTTTCATTACCGTGGAAGTCGTGTATGCGCGAAAACCGCCTATATCATGCCCGTTTTTCTTAAAGCCTTTAAGCACGCCGCGTATCAAAGCGGCGGAGGTGTTCTTTTCCTCCGGGTGAACGTTAAGATCGTTAATATCCACCTTATCCTCGGGAAAGCCCTCTGACTTTATCGTCACAAAGCCGTCGTCGGTCTGTTCAACAACGGCGATAACGTCCAAGTCCACGCTTGCCGCGAACACCTTTCCGTTATTGTGATCGGTGTGGTTTCCGCATATCTCGGTACGCCCCGGCGCGGAGAAAAATCTATGCTCGCCCAGCTCCCCGAAATGCTCCGCAAATCCCACTTCCGCGGCTCTGTATCGCCGCTCTTGAGTTTTAAGCTGCGCTTCCGGATATACCTCTTTGATATTTCTGACGATAGGTTTCATAAAGCCTCCTATTTTAAATTTAAAATTCGCGAACCGCTCACTCCGCTTCGCTCCGTTCG
>DKXD01000101.1 GCA_002492075.1 Ruminococcaceae bacterium UBA7135 | reverse complement strand
GTACAAAACGCGTTGCTTTTCCCATTCCGGCTCCTCCCGAAGACATTTTTTGATATAGTCGGTGAGCTCCGCGCCTCTCTTTTTAAGCTCCCCGACTTTGTTCCTGTCGGATGCGAGAATTGCCGCAAACAGCGCGTCGCTTTTGATTATCTCGTCTTTTGGAATGTGAACCTCCTCTTTGTTTGCAAAGCGATATTGAATGTCGTTTTTTATGCAGTAAAGCTCGGCGATTTTCGAGTTTGGTACGACCGCGACGACAGCGTCGTCTCCTATTATCTTCGGCGCGGCTTCGGCGGCTTGCCTGTCCGTGAAAATATCAAGCGTATCGGGCAAAACGACCTCATTCAGCCGTGAGTGATTCCCCATTGTGCCCCAAGTGCCCCAACCGCCCAACGCGTACTCGCCTATGGTTTTGATCCCGCTCGGCACGGTGATCTTCGTTATCATCAAACGTGAAGCCTGGTTTTTCACGCGTGGAGCGATAGCCGAAAGCGCGTTTTTTCCGACAGCCGTTACGATATTGTTTCCGATTTTCGAGGGAATTGTAACCTCGGTTTGCTCGCCCTTGTAACTTGTGATGATAAGCGTTCCGTCATCCTGCTTTTTCCAGCTCCACAGCTTGCCCAGCTCCAACGCGGAATCTGGCGCGGCGTTGAATTCGCGCTCCGCTTTCTTTTCGGCTTTGGCGCGTTCGGCTTTGAGATCAGCGGTGTTGTTCTTAAATTCCAGCAAAAACGCCGTGACCTCGGTGCGGTTCTGAACGTTTGCGTATTCTATCATTTCGTCGCGCTTTTTCGCCTGTTTAAGCCAACCATGCTTTACGCAAAGCTCCAAAATCGGCACGTTGTTCTTGCGAATAATTTCTTCAAGAGTGCGTGTTTTGTTCAGCTTTTTAAGATCGTAGCACTCCAAAAGGCAGGTAAATACTTCTATGTTGAAGAAGTACTTGGCGATAACGTGTTCGAGCGAATCCGAATAGTAAAGCGGCGCGCTCGTTTCCTCAAAGAACGTGCGCGAGATCCACACAAAATCCTCTTTGCCCACACTCTCAAGGTCGGTGAGATACAAATACCAGAACGGAGCGGCGGGCTTGCTCGACACCATAGAACCGCCACCGTTTATAAGCGTCCGTTTAACGTCCTCTGTGAGGGTAACGCCCTGCTTTTTAAGCTGTTCAACGCGCGTCTTATCAAGCGATAAAACCGACTTGAAAAGCTCGTCATTCATGCCGTATTCCGTGGTGAATGAGTAGAAGTCCTTCATGATTTTTCCTCCATGTATTTGTAAATTATCTTGTTTTCCTTACAATACTTTTCAGCGTATGAGCCTTTATGTACGATCGCCGTGAGCTTTACGCAGTTCCAGAACGGGCTTTCGGACATAGTGCAGGGAGGTGCCTTTTCCAACGAGCGCGGCAGCTCTATCGTTTCCAAATTTCCACAGTTATAGAACGCTGCTATACCTATCTCGACAACTCCCTCGCAGAGCTTCACATATCGGAGATCGCGGCAGCCCCAAAATGCCACCCCGCCGATCTTCTTTACGTTCCCTCCGATAACGATACTTTCCAATCCCGTGATGTCAAGCATACCCTTGGAGATCTCGGTGAGCCTTTCGGGGAGATTTATGCGTGTCAGCGACTTGCATTGATAGAACGCAAACTCTCCGATATGCTCTATCGTGTCGGGCAGAACGATTTCGGTGATCGCTTTCCGCAAAGCGCGCTGTTCCGCTTTTATGCGATTAGCATAGGGCGAGAACGCGTATTCTCCGAGTGCCATAACGGTAAAGCCGCCTATCTTTTCGGGAACGGTTATCTTCCTGCGGTCGCCCTTGTAGCCCAATATGATTATGGTGTCATTTTCGAGTTTTTCAAATTTCCAAATCTTCCTCAGCTCGGTAATGGAGTTAGGGTTGGCATTGAGCTCGCGTTGCATTTTCTTCTCGGCGCGCTCGCGCTCGGCAGCGAGGTCGGCGGTGCGGTTCTTGAAGTCCAAAAGCCACGCCGTGATCTCCGTCCTGTCGTTTTCCGTCGCGTAGTCTATCAGCTCATCGCGAGTTTTCGGATTTTTCAGCCAGCCGTGCTTTTCGCAGATCGGCAGACATCCGAGCTCGTTTTCGTCTATAATGCGCTTCATAGAGATCTTTTTTGGCATTTTCTTTTGGTTGAAATTTTCCAGCGTTATCTCAAAAAACCGCGGCTCGAACGCCCGTTTGTTTCCCCACAGCCACAGAGCCTCGGAATAGTGCAGCGGCTTGCCGACTTCTGCGCGGAGCAGCGCGGCAAACTCGGCGAAGTCCTCAAGCGGCGTTTCTTTTATTTCACGCAACAGGGAGAACCAAAATTGATAAGCGGGGTTCTCCACGCTAACCGAACGCCCCGCGCCGTTTTCAAGCACGCCGCGAACATTTTCGGTTAGCACCGCGCCGCTTTCTTTCAGTTCCTTAATTCGCTTTTTGTCAAGCGTCATTATCGCTTTGTATAGCTCGTCAGCCGAGCCGTACTCTGTCTGCAAAGAATAGTGTTTTTTCATTGTTTCCTCCGGAGCGTGTTCAATATATTTTATCTGTCCATTTAACCCGACCGCTTAATTCTCCGGTTTCTATCCAATGCTCCAAAACGTCCAAGGCAAGCCTATATGGAATAAGATATTTTTTCGACAAAATCGAGTAATCTCCGAAATAAAAGACCGCGCCGCCCTCGGCATTCAAATCGCCCAAAGCCGTAAGCTGAGTTTCAAGATCGGTCGATTTGTAGCACAAAACGGTGTTTTCGTCCAAGCCTATGCTCATTCTTCCTGTTTCGTCTATAACTACATCCACGCCAAACGGCGCGGTGAAAAGATCGGTCGTTTCGTTTTTGATCGTCCGCAGCTGTTCGCGCAAAGACACAACAGGAGTTTCAACATTATGAAATCCATCGATACAATACTCTATATAAGCATTCATCAGCTCAATTCTCCTAAACCCCACATATCCTTAAACACGGCATATTCCACCGTCATCTGCGTGCCGAAGATCTCGTTCTGCGGCATTTCGACTTCGGGGATAACTTCCTCTCTTTCCGCGTAAGACAGCCGCTTGAACCCCTTTTCCGACAGAAATCCACATACCGCCTCTTCAAGAGCGTATTGCAGCTTGCAGTACGGCACGTCTCCAAAGCCGCATGGAAACGGCTCTATGCTGTCGGGGTCGGGATTGTCTACCTCAAATTCGTGCTGAAGATAGTACATATCAACTATCTTGCTTATCGACAGCACGGTCGTATATCTTATTTTGAAATCGTTTTTGGCAAACCTGCTCACATCAAAATGTATCTCGATGCATGGATCGTCGGGCAGCTCCCAAACATCCGCTTTCCCAAACTTTGTCCTAGCGGCAGTTAAAAGCTTGTCGATAAATTCGATTTTTCCGTGACATCTTGAAATGAAATGCCCATAATCTTTTTCTATATAGGTTTTTTCAACAATACGTTTTATTTCTTCGGTCATATTTCATCACTCCTTAACACCAGCTTTATCGCCCAAGCGGGTACTTTATAGTTGTTGGGCTCGTCGTCGATAAACACGAAAGCTGTTTCATAGTCGGGCTTTTTAGCGGGGAATGCACCGTATCCGTCCGTAAGGTAAATAATCCCCTTGAGGTTTGAAAACTCCCCTATGTCCGCAAGCGAATTTACATAGCTGAATACGGGTCGGAAATCAGTGCCGCCTAAGCCGTGTATCTTCATGGTTTTAAGATAAGCGTCGAACTCCTCCTGCGTGGTGATCTTCACGTCCTCCTGTATCGCCGCGTCGCACTGGATTATATGGAGATTTATTTTGGTGAAAAAGCTTTCGGCGCTTTTGAGAATGTTGTAGGTTTTCTGGACAAATTTCTGCACAAGTTCTCCCGATGTCGAACCGGAGGTGTCTATCGCTATAACAAATTCGCGGATAGCTTTAACGTCTTTATATTCCAGCGGCTCGATAAGCGGCATATTTTTGTACAGGCTCAAGCCGTAGGTGTAGTAGTTGTAGTCGAACTCGTCGGGATTGATCTTCATTATCTCGCCGCGCACAGCGAATTTCTTGAGAAACTCGGTGTAGTCGTAGCGCTCGCGGTTCACCTCGCGGAGGTTCTGTGTGAGAAGCCCGGCTTCCGTGCCGCGCTGTTTGCCAAACGTTTCCATATCCACCTGCATACGCTCGCCTATGCCGGTCCAGTCGTCGATAAGCTCTGCGCGATCAACAAAAAACGCGCTGATAACGTTGTCCGCCGCGCCGCTGTCGCCGTAGCCCGAAATACCAAGCCCCGATTTTTGCTCGTCGGTGAGATACCACAAAAAGTGGTCGTCCGCTTTGAACAGTATTTTAAGCGCGTCTATTGACTTCTGCGGCAGTTTTTTGTCCAGCAGAAAGCGGTATATCTTCTCCGCCGAGAGCGTCTTTATCTCGCCCTTGAAGCCCTCAAGAAACTGTTCCTGCTGCCCCGAGCGCAGCGTTGTGAGATAGTCCAGCTTTAAATCGTTTATCACGCTTTCAACGGCGATATCGCACGCTATATCCCAAAGTTCGGTGTTTATCAGCGCGTTTACAAACATATGCCGAAATACGCAGTGGAACACCGTGTGCAGATAATTCCGCGTGACCATATTGTCCTCCACGCGGAACGTTGAAAGAATGTGTTTCGAGTCGAAGATGAACACCTTGCCGTCTGTGGCGCAGGAGGTGGTGTGTTTGTCATCGGGCGTGGGGGTCAAGCGGCTGAGCGCCATATCAAGAAAGCGCAGATTGACCAGCAGCTTGTTTTTCGACATTTGCAGTATCTCCAACGCTATTTTTTCGGTTTTTTCGCTTGTTACTTCGTCAAGCATATTGACATCTCCTGTCAGGCGGCTTGCTTTAGCCGTTTATACCGGTTTCTCATTAAAAGCAGCAGCCCCACTGTCTTATTTTCTCTCCCACGCTTCGCAGGGGGAGAGAAACAGTATTTATATATATTATACTTCTTTTTTTCCCGCTTGTCAATGAAAACCGCTTGACTTTGTTTGTGAAATGCTATATAATAAATAAGTAAGCTTCAATTTCTTGGAGGGATATTGTGCAGAAGATACTCGGATATATCCGCCGCGCGTGTCAGGAGTTCGATTTGATAGAGGACGGCGACAGAATAGCTGTCGGCGTTTCGGGCGGAAAGGACAGCTTGGTTTTGCTGGCGGGGCTTGCGAAAATGCGGAGATTTTACGAAAAAAAGTATGAGCTTGTCTGCGTGACGCTCGATCCGCGTTTTGGTGGGGTCGAGACGGATTATTCGCCCGTGGCAAGGCTGTGCGGCGAGCTTGACGTTGAGTTTCACTTGGTAAAAACCGATATAGGTGAGATAGTGTTTGATATACGAAAAGAGCCGAACCCATGCTCGCTGTGCGCGAAAATGAGACGCGGGGCGCTCCACGACGCGGCAAAGGCGGCGGGCTGCAATAAGATAGCTTTGGGGCACAACTACGATGACGCTATCGAAACGTTTATGATGAACCTTTTCCAAGAGGGGCGCATAGGCTGCTTCGCGCCTATATCCTATCTTTCGCGCAAGGATATAACGCTGATAAGACCGCTGGTGTTCGCGCCCGAGCACGCGGTGGTATCCTGCGCCAAACGAAACGGCTTCGAGATAGTAAAGTCGAAGTGCCCGGCCGATAAGCACACCACGCGGCAGTCGATGAAAGAGTTCTTAAACGAACTGGAGCATCAAAATCACGGAGTTAAGCAGCGTATATTCGGCGCTATGAGAAGATCGGGCATAGACCGCTGGGGCTACAAGAACGGCTGACAGAAAACGGCGGGTAGAACCGAAAAACAAAGAATGTCATACGGGTTAAACCGGGAGGAAATATGAGAAAACAAGTAAAACTACCCCCGCCCAAGAACCAAAAAAACGCGAAAACATCAAAGAGCGAGGACAAGGGTGGGTTTATATTTTTTGTAAAGGATCAGGGCGAGGGCGCCGGGAAGATCACGGTGATCATCCTAAAGGTTCTGGAACTGATACTCACTACCATTTTTGCGGTAGTGCTGGGAATATTCGGTCCGCTGTGCATTTGGTATGGCGACATCGTTGACTCGGAGGTCGCAAGCGACCCGTCGGCGGTGTGGTGGCTCGTTTCGTCGATAGTGTACATTATCGGACTGTTCGTGCTGATGTTCGGGCGCTCAAAGATAGCAACGTGCATACACCTTGCCGCCGCCGTGGGAACCCTGGTGACGTACCACAGCTTCTCAGAGCTTTACGAGAATAACCACCCCGCCGCGCTATTTATGCCGAGCCTTTTCATTGCCGTGCTGACGATCGCCATTATGCTTGTCATCAATATCCCCAAATGGATACAAAAGCGCATAGAACGCGACAACGAGGAGGCACCCTCCATATTGGACGGGAAGAAAAAGAAATAACCGCGATTTAGGTTGATTTTTTCTTCACGGTATGGTAAAATATAAATATACATTAGGTCTCACTCTATAACAATAAACTCTCCGGAAAGGTCAAAAAATATGTCGGAAAAATTTCAAAATCAGTATATGCTAAGCGATCTGGTAAGCGAGGTCTCAAAGGTTATAAAGGGAAAAGACGACGCTCTGCTTATCGTGTTGACAAGTCTTTTAGCCAAGGGTCACGTGCTTATCGAGGACGTGCCGGGCGTGGGAAAAACAACGCTCGCTATGGCGCTTGGAAAAGCGTCCGGGCTGGCGTTTAGGCGCGCACAGTTCACACCCGATGTTATGGCTTCGGATATCACGGGCTTCACGATGTACAACAAAGAGGAAAATCAGTTTGAATACCGCCCCGGTCTTGTTATGACAAATATCCTGCTGGCGGACGAGATAAACAGAACTTCCCCGAAAACGCAGTCCGCGCTGTTGGAGGCTATGGAGGAAAAGCGCGTTACCGTTGACGGCACCACTTACATACTTCCCGCGCCGTTTATGGTCATTGCCACACAGAACTCCCAAGGGTATGTGGGAACGTTCCCGCTGCCCGAGGCGCAGCTCGACCGCTTTATGATGAAGATCAGCATGGGATATCCGACCATTGCCGAGGAGCAGCAGATAATGATGGACAGGCTGTATGATAACCCGCTTGATGACGTCGAAAATGTGATGAGCGCCGAACAGATCGCTGAGTGCATAGAGGACGTGAACAGCATAATCTTCGCGGAGAGCCTTTGCAAGTATGTCGCCGAGCTTGCGGCAGCCACAAGAAACCACCCGTCCGTAGCCTTGGGCGCAAGCCCCCGCGCCTCCGTGGCGCTTATGCAGGCGTCGCGGGCTTACGCGTATCTTCGCGGGCGCGATTACGTTATCCCTGAGGACATAGTTCGGCTGCTTATTCCCGTGTTAGAGCATAGAATAGTAATGCGGCAGGAATCGCGCGTCAACAAGCGCACAGTGCGCTCGGTGCTGGAGGACGCGGTGAGCATGGTGGTGCCGCCCGTCAAACGGAGCTGATATCGTGGTAAGAAATCGAGTTTTATACGGTCTTACGGTGCTGGCGTGTTTTGGGTTTTCCATGGCTTATTACAGCAAGATAACGCAGATATTGCTTTTTGTCGTGCTGCTTTATCCGCTGCTGGCGCTTATTATGGCGATATTGCAGCTTATCTTCGCCAAAGCGGAGTTTTGCGCTGATCGTATCGTGATACAAAAGGAGCTTTCGTTCGGGCTTATGATAAGGGCGCACAATCCTTTCATAATTCCCGCCGTTCCCATGGAGCTTGTTTGCAGCCTTCCCGACGGAGACACGGGTCTGTTTGCCGAAAAGAGGCTTTTTATATCGCTGCCCGCGTTCAGCAATGCCGAGATTTCCGTGAAGAGCTTGCATAGGTTTCGCGGCGGTTTCACTTGCGAGATACGGAAGATATATATCGTCGATCCGCTGAGGATAATCCGCGTTTCAAAAAAATACGAGTGCTCCATACCTATCGTATTTCTTCCCCGCAGGTTTGAATTGGACGGCAGCATTTTTCAATCTGCGGTGGAGCAGAGCTACGCGCAAAAGCAGCTTCATTCAGCGGACAAGGAGGACTTTTCGCACGTCCGCGATTACCGCGATGGCGATATTCTGCAAATGGTTCACTGGAAGCTCACCGCAAAGCAGGACGAACTGATGATAAAGCAGTACGACAGCACGAACGATCTTCACGCGGCGGTGCTTTGCGATTATGACCAAAAAAGCGATGCCGCGGGTATGGCGCGCGCGGATATGGTGATAGAAACGGCGATAGCGTTCGTCAAAACCGCGTTTGATAGGGGCATACACTCCACGGTGAATATCGGCGATCTCAGCGGAAAGCCGCCGTTTATCGGTGACAGGGGCGCTTTCGAGCGTTTTTTTGACATGATGTCGGTGATGCCTACCGATCTCGAGACCGAGGACATCATGTCAATGATAGACAGGCTGGACAAAAGCGGCGCGGCTATACTTATCATCATCACCGACAAGCTCACCGACGAGCTTATCGAGCGTGTGAAAAACGCGGCGCAGCAGGTCACGGTCTTTTATGTGTATCTGAACCTTTCGGGGCAGAGCATTGAAGCCGATCTTGCCAATGAGCGTTTTCTGTTCGTTAACGTGATGGGCACAAGCGAGGACGCGCTTAAAACATCGTTGGCGCAGTCTATAACAGGCGCGGGGTAGGTTTTGTTTGTGATAAGTCAGCTTGGAACGCCGAAATAATATTACCAAAAAGGAGATCTTA
>DKXD01000109.1:13834-14000 GCA_002492075.1 Ruminococcaceae bacterium UBA7135 | reverse complement strand
CTCGTAACGCTCCTTAAGTCCGCGTAAGATCGAAATAGTGTCCTCAACGGTAGGCTCGTCGACAAGCACTTTCTGGAAACGGCGCTCCAGCGCGGGGTCTTTTTCGATATACTTCGCGTACTCGTCAAGCGTTGTCGCGCCTATGCAGTGCAGCTCGCCGCGCGCA
>DKXD01000109.1:13347-13509 GCA_002492075.1 Ruminococcaceae bacterium UBA7135 | reverse complement strand
CAGCTCGCCGCGCGCAAGCATGGGTTTCAGCAGATTGCCCGCGTCCATTGCGCCGGATGTTTTGCCCGCGCCTACTATCAAGTGCAACTCGTCGATAAATAGGATAATTCTGCCGTCGGATTTCTTGACCTCGTTCAGCACGGCTTTCAGACGCTCCTCAAA
>DKXD01000109.1:12864-13041 GCA_002492075.1 Ruminococcaceae bacterium UBA7135 | reverse complement strand
TTCAGACGCTCCTCAAACTCGCCCTGATATTTAGCGCCCGCTATAAGCGCGCCCATATCCAAGCTGAACAGCTTGCGGTCTTTGAGGTTTGAGGGAACGTCGCCGCGAACGATACGCAAAGCCAAGCCCTCGGCTATTGCGGTCTTGCCGACACCGGGTTCGCCGATAAGGCAGGGG
>DKXD01000109.1:8972-12554 GCA_002492075.1 Ruminococcaceae bacterium UBA7135 | reverse complement strand
CCGGGTTCGCCGATAAGGCAGGGGTTGTTTTTGGTTTTGCGCGAGAGTATGCGGATAACGCTGCGTATCTCGCTGTCGCGCCCGATAACGGGGTCGAGCTTATTTTGCCGCGCCAGCTCCACCAAATCCTGTCCGTACTTTTTGAGAACGTCGTAGGTCTCTTCGGGATTTTGGGAAGTCACGCGCTGATTTCCGCGAATTTCCTGTAAAACCGTCAGCAGCTTGTTCTTGTCAACTCCGAACGATTTCAGCATACCTGAAACATCGCTGTCGGGCTTTTCAACGAGAGCCAGCAGCAAATGCTCCACGGAAACGTACTCGTCTTTCATGCGCTCGGCTTGTTTTTCCGCTTCAGCGAACGCCTTGTCGAGATCGGGCGAAACGTATATTTTTCCCGCCTCTCTGCCGCTGCCCGTAACACGCGGCATACCCTCGATGAACTTCAGCGCGGCGGCTTTGAAACCGTTTGCGTCTATGCCCATTTTCGTTATCACCTGCGGGATAAGCCCGCCCTCGTCCGAAAGCAGCGCGTACAGCAAATGCATTTGCTCCACGCAGTTGTTCTGATAGGACAGCGAAACATCCTGCGCCTCCTGAACGGCTTCCAAACTCTTTTGTGTGAATTTATTGGGATTCATATAGGATACCTCCTTTAAATTACTTCTATAAAATGAACGTCGGAGTTGTTCCAATATTTTTGGTAAACCCTATCGTCCTTTCCGTCAAGATTTATTTGATACAGCCTGAACGTGACTAAAACGTTCTTGGGCTGCCATTGCTCTTGATATGAATATTGATACTTCATACCAAGCCGCCGCATTACCTCACCGCTCCGCGGATTATTAACGTCGTGCGTTGCTGTTACGAACGGCACGCCGTCATTTTTCAACTGTTCAACGAGCGCCTTACAGGCTTCCGTAATTATCCCACTATGCCAAAATTCCTTGAGAAGACCATATCCCAGATCATGACTGTCGTCTGCGGAAATGTTGACATATCCTATCGCGCGATTATCTTCTTTTAAGCAGACCGCGCAGTAATAAGCGCCCTCTTTGCTGTATTCGCTTTTGATACGATTTATATAAAAATCTCGCGCGTCTTCGGGATTTTTAGGCGGAAACCAAGGCAAAAAACTGTTGATCTCCTCGTCGCCGTAAATCTTATACACGTCGCCCAAGTCGTTTTCCGTAAATCTTCGTAATATAAGCCTCAGAGTTTTAATGACGTTCATCAAATCACCTCGTCCTCAATCGTTGGTATGCATGGCGAAAAAACTACGTCCGACCTTTTGGAGCAACTACCGTTTTTGAACACGTATATCTGAAATTCATTATAATGCTCCGCGTCCTCGTCGTCGCGGAGATAAATAACGCCGTAGCTGCCCGTCGCGGTCTGCGCGATCTTCGTGTACGCGCCGATTATGTTGTCCACTTGGACGGTTCGGTGATTGGAACACAATAAAGTATTGACAAACGGAACTCCGTTTATATACCGCATTTCAAGTCCGCTTTCCGAAACGACGTCTTTTACTTTCCGCGTTATCCTGTCAAGCTCGTTTTGCGAAAGCAAGTCCTCGTCGCCGTAGATTTCCCAAACCGACAGCCAACCGTGCAGCTCGACCATAATTATCACCGCCTTAATAAACGTTTATCTCCCACGCCGTGCTCATCTCATGTTTTCTCTGACGACCGGCACATAAGCATATCCTGTCGTATGCTCGGACGTATCGAACACTTCCAGCTCCTGCGCCCCGTTTTCAGCCATTCTGAAGCCGTGTGACGGCATAAAGTAATCTCTGATATATGAGAACAGCTCCCAAATTTCGCATTGCTCCTTGCTGATAAGCTGCGACGTTCCCTTATCCGTATATGCCCGTATAAACATCGAGGCGGGCATTTTATATACCTCCACGCCGTCGGGCTGTTTCTCGGTTGTGACCTCTCTGGCAAATCCGTATGCGCGCTGTTTTTCGTCAAGCCAGAAATTCACGCTTAAATTTATGTCATAGATCGGCAGCACACATTCTCTCAATTTGCCAAATGCGGCTTGCTTGTCCTCTTCCGTAAAAAGATTTATCGCGGAATTAAAGCTGTTGATGTTCGGAAAATCCTTTGCGTATATGATCCTTCCCGCGAGGATCGTTTCGGGCTTTTCTACGACCTCGAAACGCGCTCCGCCTATCATGATCGTTTCAACGACCTTTTCGGGGTTCTGAATTTCGGTATCCAGCAGACCGTCGACAGAAACGCGGAGAATTCGCGCCAGCAGCTTTAAATTGTAAACGTCCGGCAGGCACTCGCCGTTCTCCCATTTCGACACCGCCTGTTCCGAAACGCCAATTCTGAAAGCCAGCTCCTTTTGCGAATAATTGTTCCTTGACCGAAACGATCTTACCCTTTTTCCAAAGTCGACCTGATTAAACATAACGTTTCCTCCTGTTATAATAATTTTTCTGCACGCATATTCTGCCTGCACCTTTATTATAACGTTCATTTCGATAAAAAACAATTATAGATCTGTTTATGGGAAAACGCGAAAACTCAACCGCAGGTTGTTTCGGAGTTTCCGCTTACAGCGGCATACTTAAATAATAACGCTCTGTTCGGCAATCGTTTTTCGGTACAGCTCCTCGGCGGAACGCATAGCCTCGCGCTCATCGGGCAGCTTCAGAAAATACTCCTTCATAGTGCCGTCCAGCATTGCCATATAATCGGCGACGGCGGTGCCCAGTTCGTCCTCGGAAATATTTCCGTCGGGCATATTGAGCGTTCGCGAAAAGCGACCGTCCTGTATTGTGTAAAGAATGTCGCCGTTGATCTTGTCGGCGATATAATCTTGCTCAAGCGCCGTCCAGCACTTGAAGAACTCCGTCAGATCGGCGATAAGCGCGGCGTTCTGCGAGCGGAACGAGACTTTCAATTCTCCTGCTCTTTTGCCGTTCTCGGAATATATCTCCACAGAATACTTCACCGTGGGCTTATAGCGGTATTTCAGCGAAGTCCGCGCGGAGAGCGTGCTGCCCGTGGGCTTTTCGGCGAGCATAAAAGCGTCAGTCATCGAACGCGCCAAGCTCTCTATGATCTCTTGCAAGCGCATTTCAGGAGTGACGAAAGCTACCCTCTCGGCAAGTATACGATTTATCATCGCCGAGCGCGACAGACCCGCCGTCCGCGCGAGAGCGTCCACCGCGTCCACCACCTCGTCCGACAGCACAAGGCTGTATATGCTTTTGTTCACGCTGTTCACCTCGCTTTTGTATCTCCTTGCTAATAATTGTATCACCGTTTTAATAATTTGTCAAGCAATTTCAATAAATTTCACGCAATTTTCACTTGGCAATTAGTCCAAGACTATCTTTAAGGCAACACCGCACAAACCACTTGCAAATTGAAGGGAAATAAGGTATAATAGAAGTATGAATAAACAAATAAGACTGTCCATGCTAAACGATGAATTGTTGCAGATACGGACAAAGAAAAAAGAATTTCTGGAGCAGATAGAACGCATAGTTCCGTGGAACGAGTGAATAACACTCATCAAGCCGTGCTATTACAAAGGAGAGCGCGGAAATAAGCCCTACGA
>DKXD01000109.1:0-8749 GCA_002492075.1 Ruminococcaceae bacterium UBA7135 | reverse complement strand
CAAAGGAGAGCGCGGAAATAAGCCCTACGATTTGGAGCTTATGCTGAGAATCTATCTCATTCAAAATCTGTATGACCTTGCCGACGAAGCAACTGTCAGCGAGGTAATGGACAACCGCGCTTTTTCGTATTTTTGCGGAGTTGAGTCAAGCAATCAGGTTCCCAACGGAGATACGCTTGGACGGTTTCGCAATTTACTGATTAAAAACGGACTTCAAGAAAAACTGTTTGCTCAAGTAGTTGAAATGCTCAAAGCAAAAGGTATGATCTTGAAGAAAGGAACGATCGTTGATTCGACAATAATTTCAGCGCCGTCCTCAACAAAAAACGCAGATAGGAAACGCGACCCCGAAGCGCACTCCGTCAAAAAAGGAAATCGATGGTTCTTCGGTTATAAAGCGCACATCGGCGTCGATAAAGACAGCGGTTTAGTGCATACTGTCAAGGCAACAGCGGCTAATGTTCACGATGTTACAATGACATCTGAGCTTTTAACCAGCGAGGAATACGAGACATATGGCGACAGCGGTTACATAGGCGCGGACAAACGGGACGACGCGATCATTCATAATAACAAAGGCAGAAAAATCAAACACAAAATCAATCGGAAACCCTCTCAAATCAAGAAATTGTCGCTGAGCGGACAATACGCGGCAAAAAAAGCTGAACATAAAAAAACCTCGGTTCGTTCAAAAGTTGAACATGTCTTTGCAGTTGTAAAACGGAAACTCGGATATCGACGAACGCGGTATCGAGGTCTGAAAAAGCAGACCTCAAAAATAAATATCATGTTCGCTTTGGCGAATTCTGATCTTAGCTGACAGACCTTGTCTGGCAGTTTGATTCAGTGCGCCCTGCGAACAGAATTTAGCAAAACTGTACACTCCCTTGGTGTTGTTATTTTGAGAAGCGTTTTCCAATTGCTTTGTGCGGTGTTGCCTTAATAAGGAGGTTTTAAATTGTTGACCAATATTCAAGCGGAACGATTTTTAAAAAAGTTAGGTGCAGAAAGCTATAACGAACGAATCAGTATTGTAGAGAAATACAAAAAACAATGGGAGTTGTCTGAAATAGAATTTAAGTCAGAGTTTTCCACTAACAGCCTGATTTTCTATGCGGTTTCAAAACAATATGGTAAGGTTATTCTCAAAATTCTTATCAACATCAATGGTTTTGACAATGAAATACTGGCATTAAAATTGTTTCAAGGTGAGAATTTTTGTAAACTTTATGAGTATTCATTTGATGATAAGGTATACATAATGGAACGAATTGTGCCTGCCCATACTTTATATGAAAGTGCTCTCCGCAACGAACGTATTAAAATTGCAGGCGAAATATTTAAAGGACTGCACAAGACTGACTTGCCCGATAGTACATTCCCTACATACACCGAATGGTTTGAAGCTGGCAAAAAGGGTACAAAAAATCGTGAGGATTGTGAAGAATTGTATCAGTATCTTGACAGTGCAGAGCGAATGCTTACAGATATATGCAAAAAGTATTCTCGCAATCTTCTGCTGCACGGTGATTTACACCATGAGAATATACTTAAAAATGAAAATGGAGGCTATACGATTATTGATCCTAAAGGCGTAATAGGCGACCCTGTATTTGATTTATCGAGATTTATACTTGATGAGTTTAGAGATGATTTGACCTCAGAGCCAAATGATGTAGTAATTGATTTCGTACAAAAGCTTGGTGACGGTGTAGGTATTCCTTGTGAAATTTTATTGCGCTGTTTGTATATTGAAACGGTCATTTGGCTTTTCAGAGAGGAACTTACAAACGGAGAAAGTCTTGAAGAGTGCCAGCAGCTGATTACTAATATGAAAGTTGCATATGGATTTGTAATGGACATTCAGAAAAATATAACAAAAATTTAGTTGTGAGCATAGTACTGAAAGAATGGGGCTAATTATGCACAAAAACGGCAAATGGGCAAATCAAATAATAGAATAGCAGAATGCTGACGGCAGTTGGGGCGATTATCATTCCCTTGCCGTTGCAGGAAATTCCCGTATTACAACCGAACAGGCTATTCGCAGACTTGAAAGGCTTGGCTATACCATTGAGGACGAGTATATTCAAAAAGCTGTTCAGTATATGAGCGACTGTCTTGTCGGTAAAAAGACTATTCCGGACAGAGTTGAAAAGGTTCACGATTGGAATGTGTTTTTATCGCTGATACTTTCTACGGGTATAAGAAGATTTACAAAGGATAACCCTGTTGCAAATAAGGTTGCTGAACAGTGGGCGGAAATTGTAACAGCCGCATTTACGGATGGCAGTTATAATTATGATAAATACGTTGAAGCCTTAAAGTTGTAAAAAATACATATTGACTTTCTGCTTGAAAGCTGATATAATAAATTCACAAGAGATGCGTAATCGTTTGTGTACGCTAAAGCGCTGTAAAATGACGTTCTCTCCCCCCCGCTTCACGGGAGGAGAGAACGAAAAAAATACTTTTATACAGTGTTTTCGATATTATCGCAAATCCACCATGCTAAACCACGAAAACGATATGCATATCACACAGAAGCTATGTTGAGGATAACAAGAACGACTTGACGAGGAAAGAAGATCTTATGTATAATTATGTAACGGATAAGGAATTTCTAAGCCGTGTGCGAAAGCTATGCAGTGAGATAATGCAGGATTTTTGCCGCCGATTGAAAGAGGACTATGATATTGGCGCAGTATTCTATCTCGTAGGGAGCGGCGCACGGAACCTTATCACACAAAACGCTTCACTGCCGATAGATTTGGATTACAACCTTGAAATTGTGAAATGTGATGATTTTGAGGATTGTAGGACTCTAAAAGAATGCGCAAGAAAATCCTTAAATAAGGTTCTGCGGAAATACGGTTTGAGAGACTGCGAGGATTCAACCTCTTCTCTGACCACGGGAAAGACCCATTTTATCAAAGGCAACCCCACCGAGTTTTCGATGGACGTCTGTATCGTTTGCAAAGATGCAAAAGATCATTTGTATAGACTGATACACCGAAAAGCAGGGTTCATCTTTGGTGATGAATACTATTGGAATGAAGCTCCTTATTCGGCGAATATACGGAAAAAGGCTGACTATATCAAGAAAAAAGGAAAATGGGCGCTTGTCAGATCGCAGTATTTGAATATTAAAAACAAATATCTGCGGCAAAACGACCATAACCACCCCTCTTTCATATGTTATATCGAAGCCGTAAACAATGTTTATAACGCAAGAAGGAATTGGAACTAAGCTCGTTAGCCGTATGCGTCGGCAAAGCAAGCTGTATTATACTAATTTCTCATTAAAAGCAGATTCTCTCCCCCGCTTTCGCGGGGGAGAGAACGCTGTTATAAGGCTTTTTTGCGCACTAATTATTCCGTTAGCTTTTAATATATCTTTTTTTACCGATCAGCAAGAAATGTGTTGACTTTTTGATAATAATGTGATATAATTAAAAACAAGCGATTAAACCGCTGCACATTAAAAATAAGGATGGGCAAACATACCGCCTGCACCCTTAAAAACAACATTTGGAGGTACATATATTTATGAATAGTACAGTGGGAAAGAAAATTGGAAACGCAGGGCTGCTTATAGGCGGTTTATTGGGATTGATCGGTGCTGTCCTTGCCATAGTAAATTCGGCGGCAATAAGCATAAACGGTGTAATAGGCATGTCCGTTATGGCAAGGATCGGTTCGATAATCATGTTCATTTCTGCAATTGCCATTGTTGCGGCAACCGTTATGGGTAAAGACCTCAAAAAGGGCGGCGCGATAGCTAAGATGGTATTCGCAGTGCTGGCTTTTGTCGGTCAGTTTTTGATAAACCCATATACCAGTTGGCAGGCTTTAATTTCTGCAAGTTTTGGCGGCAGCGCGCGGGACGTGGGCATGACCGGTTTTATAGGATTTATTTTTATAGCTGTATCGGGATTGACGCTCCTCATTATGGGCATTGTCGGTCTTGCTTCCAAAAACAAGGCAATGTACAATAACGGCATGATGGGTCAGCAATACAATAATAACAATAACAACAATAACATGATGGGTCAATAATTACAAATCATTTAAACAGCGATCCCCTCTGCGCGTGAAGCTCGGAGGGGATTTTTATTATGCAGGGCGGAACTCGTTTGCAAATGCCGATCATTCCAAATCGAGCGATTTAAGCAGCGCCTCTCCCTTTTTCGCCTGCGAGTGTTCGTCGCAATGCTTTATACGGTAGCGCTTTCCGTCCTTGACGAAGTTTGAGCCTGTCTGGTGAAAATCGAACTCCACGCCGTATTTTTTACAGTCGAGATAAATGCGCTTTACCCAGTCGAAATCGCACGTCCGCGCGTTCGCGTAAGATTCGCCGCCGACCGATACCTGTTCGATACGCCCGCTTTTTAAATACTCGTTCAGATCAACATATTCGAGTATTGGAGAAACGAAAATAAGCTTATGCTTGATCTTTGAGTCCAGCAAGATCGGCAGGCGTTCGTCCGCCATAGCTTGATTTTCGCAGCTTACCGCGATCACAACGTTGTCCCAGCCGTCGCCCCAATCATCGGGAACGCACTTTTCAAACCGAGCTATCCGCTTTGTGGGGATAAGAAATGTAACGTCGCTTCTTTGCCGTATCATATCCCACGCTTCACATCGCCACTCGTCCGCCTCCTCGATAAAGAAATCCGAGGTAAAGCAAGCGCCCTGAACCGTTCCCGAGGGTATCTTGTAATTTCCTTGACGGTCCTTTTTCAAGGGCGTGTTAAACCCCGTCTTGTTCTTTACGACAACGCCTGCGTCCTTATCGCGGTAAGCGTCCTGATGATATACATAACAGTTTTTACATCCCGGACTGCACTTGTGACAGCCGTGCCACGGATTCCAAAGCATAAGCCCCCCATTTTTACGTTTTCCCCCACCATAGGCGGGGGAAACTATAAATTAAAACTCTTCTTCCGATCTATACACGCAAACTACCTTATTTCCCGCTTCGCCGCTTTCGTTTCTGAAAACATACAGCCTACCGAACTTTGGGGAAAGCCACACATTATAGTCGCTTTCCAGCGCGATCCCCACCGTATCCGCAGTTTCTTCTTAGAAGATCTCGCGCATACGCCTGTCGGAGAATACCGCGTATTGGATATCGTTAGGTATCCGCCCGTTCCACATATCGCAGCCGCGTTTGCAAAACGGGCACATATGCTGTTTCCTCCTTTAATTAAGCAGACTCTCCGCTTTAGAAACAAGCCCTTCAACGTGTTCATTGATGTTGGCAACGCTCTCCATCGCACCGCTTATATCATTGCCCTTGCTCATCGTGTCGGAGATGTTGTCGCGGACGTCGTTCATCATCTGCCCTATCTCCTCCATTTTCTCATTAACGGTTTTAAGTATCTCGTTTACGTTGTGAATATCCTCGAATACAAGCGCGTTACCCTTTTCCGCTTCCTTTACGGACGCCTGCGAACGCCCTGCCAGATTTCCTACCTCCTGCGCAACAACGGCAAAGCCCTTGCCCGCGTCCCCTGCTCTCGCAGCTTCGATACTCGCGTTAATAGAAAGAATGTTTATCTGACGCGCTATCTCGTCGATACCGCGAGTAGTGTTGGAAAAGCTTGCGACGCTGCCGTTTATCGAATCCATCGCCTTGTTGATGTTACCTGAAAGCACCCTCAGCTCATCCAGAATATTCGCAAGAGTCATTATCTGCGAGTGATTTGTGGTGTTGAGTTCGGTTATGCCGCCCAACGATTCGGTAACGCTGCCGATGTTCTCGGTAAGCTGAGCCACGACCTGATTAAGCTCGTTTGTTACCTCGGCGATAGCCGTATTCGTTTCGATGATGTGTTGATTGCGCTTGTTCGCCTCGCCCTGCATATACTGAGCGCAGCTCGACACCGTGGATACGCCCGTGATGATCGCCCTCGCCATTTCCCGACAGGTCGCGAAACCGCACGCGTGACAGTTGTAGTTGCGCTCCGTTTCGGTCATCTTGTTCATCTTGGTGAGCTGCTCTTCGATCTGCTCCTCGGAAACGACCGCCTGTCTGATGTTCTCGGGCTGCACGGTACGCAGGAAATCCTCATAATGCAGCATTTTATCGAACTGCAGGAACTGCTTGTCCCTGTGGCGGCGATCGAACTTCACGCGGTGATTGCGGTTATACTTCTCGATACCGTTCATAATGCCGCTCATACGGTATATCGTCATCTGCTCACCGATAGCGGGACCCGAACCGCAGCCGTTCCCGCAGGACAGCACGTCAAACACATCGGGCAAATCGCGCTCGCCCATTTGGGAATACAGGTCGAGATTGTGATAAACAACGTCCGTGCCCTCGGAGTTTATTACGGCAAGCTCCGGGTTTTCAAGCTCCAGGCACGCCTTAAGCCCGCCCGGGCGAGGATATATCGCGCCCATAATGCCGCCCGCGCCCGAAAATTCGAAGTTCGAGCGCACCTTACGCAGACTGTCGAAGTTCGTGCCGTTGTTTTTCAAAAGCTCGCCCAGCCGCTCAAATGTCACGTTGTAGTCAATAAGCCCCGACCCGCAGAACTCGTCCGACTTCGCGATACATGGGGAAAGCGCGGCTATTTTCGCGTTCTCGCCGAGATATTTCTTCAGATACACCGCCGTGCAAAGCATTGGCGACATAACGGGCGAAAGGTGTTTAAGCGCCTCGTGGCAGAATTTCTTTATGTAGTTTACTATCGCGGGGCAGGGCGAGGATATAAGCTTCGCCTTGGGGTTCTTTTCCAGATAGCGGATATGCCCCCACGTGCACACGTCCGCGCCGAACGACACGTCGAAAATCTTCTCCACGCCGTTTTTCTTCAGAATATCCAACACGTTGCGCCAACAGCCGTCAAACGAGACCTTAACGGCGGGCGCGCATATCGCGATTATCCTTGTGCCGTTTTTAAGATCCGCCCAGAAACGCTCCGTATCGTCCGTGTAGCCCCGCGCCTTGTGCGAGCACACCTTGACGCACGCGCCGCAGCGTATGCATTTGTCGGGATTGATATTAAAAACCGTCTTGCCGCTCTCGTCGTGTTCCACGCTGTTCGCTTCCACCGAAGGACAAACGCGTATACAGTTGTTGCAGGCAACACATTTTGATTTGTCAAAGGTTATCATATACAGCACTCCGCTTTATTATAACTTCTCCCCGCTTTCGACGGGGAGAAACCGATTATTGATACTAATTTCTCATTAAAAGCATATACATTTTTTCTCACCCTCGCGAAGCAGTAAGAAAAAACAAAAATTGTACGCTTTCTATCGAGAATTGGTATAAGAATTATTTTGCGTAATCTATCGCTCTGCTCTCACGGATCATATTTACCTTTATCTGACCCGGATACTCCATTTCGTCCTCGATACGCTTGGCGATATCTCTTGCAAGCACCTTCATATTGTCGTCGTTCACCTGCTCGGGCTTTACCATAACGCGAACCTCGCGCCCCGCCTGAATAGCGAACGATTTCTCAACGCCGCTGTACGAATCGCATATCTCCTCAAGCTTCTCCAGACGCTTGATATAGTTCTCGTAATTTTCGCTGCGGGCCGCGGGTCTTGCCGCGCTTATAGCGTCCGCCGCCTGAACGAGACACGCAATAACGGTACGGCACTCCACGTCTCCGTGGTGAGCTTCTATCGCGTGAATGACCTCGGGGCTTTCCTTGTACTTCTTGCAGACGTCAACGCCTATCTGCACGTGAGAACCCTCTATCTCGTGGTCGAGAGCCTTTCCTATATCATGCAGCAGACCCGCGCGTCTTGCAAGAGCCGCGTCCACGCCAAGCTCGCTTGCCATGATGCCCGCCAAATGCGACACCTCTATGGAGTGGTTCAGCACGTTCTGACGATAAGATGTTCTGTACTTCAAGCGCCCGATAAGACGAACCAGCTCGTGATTCAAGCCGTTGACGTTCGTCTCCATAACGGCGCGTTCGCCCTCCTGCTTTATGCGCTGCTCTACCTCTCGGCGAGCCTTTTCAACGGTCTCCTCGATCCTTGCCGGGTGAATACGACCGTCCTGAATGAGCTTTTCAAGCGCTATTCTCGCTATCTCGCGGCGAACGTGGTCAAAGCACGAAACAGTAATAGCCTCGGGAGTATCGTCGATGATAAGGTCAACGCCGGTAAGCGTTTCGAGAGCGCGGATATTGCGTCCCTCGCGCCCGATGATACGACCCTTCATCTCATCGTTGGGTATCGCCACAACAGACACCGCCATTTCGGAAACGGTATCCGCCGCCAGTCTCGAAATAGCCAGCGAAATGTATTTTCTTGCCTTTTCGTCGCACTCGTCCTTTACCTGCTGGTCGTAAGCGGCGATCTTCACCGCCTTTTCGTGATTAAGCTCCGAATCAAGCATTTCAAGCAAATGCTCTTTCGCCTGCTCCTGCGAGAATCCCGATATTTTTTCGAGTATCTCCATTTGCCCGGACTTGAGCTTTTCCGCCTCGGCGAGCTTCTCATCCCATTTCTTGTGCTTTTGCTGAAGTCCCTCCTCCAGCTTTTCGAGTTTGTCGTTCTTTTTGTCTAAGTTTTCCTCTTTTTGAGCTATTCTGCGTTCGGAACGCGTCAGCTCGCTTCTGCGTTCCTTGATCTCTTTTTCGGAATCGGCTTTATCACGCTGGATATCCTTTTCCGCTTTAGAACGCATTGCATAGATCTCGTCCTTTGCTTCAACAAGCTTTGTCTTCTTGATAGATTCGGCTTTTTCGTTCGCTTCCTCAATGATCCTTGCGGA
>DKXD01000040.1 GCA_002492075.1 Ruminococcaceae bacterium UBA7135 | reverse complement strand
ATAGAAAATCGGGGGCTTACGGTTTGCAGAAAAGAAATGCTTTTATACAGTTTGAAGCCCCCGATTTTGCTCGGGGGTTTCATTGTTGAGATGTTACTTAGACGTGTGCTTTGACGTTTTGTAGATTTATGTTAAGGCTTATGCCGAAATATCGCTGGGCTGACCGGTAAACTCACGCAGAATACTCTCGAAATCGTCTCTGGAAATGCCCGAGGTCTTGATTCTGATGTACGGAGTCGTGTCCAGATCGGCAATATAATTTCCGCTTTGGTCGGCGTAAACCGTCACCATCCAATTGTTCACATACGACTGCTCGCCGTCGTATTCAAAGTCAACGGGAGAAACGAAAGGCTCTTTCTGCGCCGACACCGTAACCGTGCCGCCGTTCTCGGTCGTGTAAGTGATCGTGTTGCGCGTGTAGTATTCACGATCATCGCGCTCGTAATATCCCAATTCGCCAATTTCCGCTTTCCATGCGGGATGCTCTTGGGACAAGTAATCTAATTTCAAGCTGTCGTAGTATTCGTTCAACTCTTCCATGGTGAGCTTATGGAAGTCTTGCTTATCGAGTGCGGGCGTGTCGGGTTTCTCCACAAAGCTGTCTGTTCTGACATAATTTAATTTCGTCTTCATCTTTACAAACATATCTGCAATGAACGGCGCTTCGGTAAACTCATCAAGAGCGTTCATGAACAGCTCTTCGGTGAACCCCGCGGCGCTTATGCGAACGAGCGTGCCGTCCATTTCGATAACAGCCGCCAGCTTGGCGTTTCCGTTCGGATATGTCTTGTTGTCCGCTCCGTCAAGATAGACCATAGCCCTGTAACCGTTTACGAGCGAGTATTCCCCGGCGATCTCGGGAAGCGTGCCCAATTGAGCCTCAACGGTGAGCGTGGAGGTGTCCGGGAGCATGTAATAAACAGCGTTGCGCGTCCATACATTCTCGCGGCGGGTCGTTTTGCTTTCCTCATCGTAAATGTTGTCGGTGTATATTCTCAAGCTTCCGTATGCTTCTTTCCAGTCCTTATGAAGACTTGTGAAACGGTCGAAGTCGATATTGTAGCATTCGTTTTCCAGCTCCCACATCAAATATATGTCAAAATCACTGTCGGAAAGGTCTTTGGCATTTTGGTTGAACGGGTCGTTTTTGTCGAATTCGGACGGCTTGGAATCTTGCAGCGTGATGTTTGTCTCCCTCGGCTTCAGGTCCTCTTCGTCCGCCGTATACTCTTTAAGGATATTTATGAACTCCTCCTCGGAAAGATTTCGTGAATATAATGTAACAATCGTTTTTCCCATTTCGATTTTCGACACGAAGCCGTCTTCATAAGCGTCCGAGTGATAAACCAACGCTTTTTTCCCGTTTATGACAGATAATATGCCGTCGGGAATGTTGTAAACTGAGCTGTCAAAAGGGGAAATGAATTCCTTTGCATCTTCTATATCGGCGCGTACCGATAAAGTAACCATATCGTCTGAATGTTCAAACCTTGACTGCAAATCTCCGTGTATAATGTATTCTAATTCATTTGTCGCCAAAATTATATTGTTTTCATTCGCCTCTTCTTCACCTTCAGGCACATAAACGCCCAATGAGCTGTAATACGCCGCTTTCCAATCACTGTGAAGTCTTCCCAGACGATTAAACTCTATGCCGTAAAGCTCGTTTAATTCCTCTATGGTGTACTGAATCGTCTTGACCGGCTCGCGAACACAACCTCCGAGGGGATTTGAAAGATATTCGGGAACACCGTCAAGTACTTTTATGTCTGTCTTCTTCACCAAATTGTCCGAGCCGTCCATCGGCGCGGTGTAGCTCGTAAGATACGATTCATATATCTTCTTGAACAATGTGAAAGCGTTGGGATCTCTGTATACTCCGTCAATTGGGGCAGCCGAAATTGTAACGTAAACGCCGTTCATTTCGATCTCTGTTACAAGTTCTCCACTATTCCATTGGTATACTAAAGCGTCAAATCCGTTAATAACCGATGGTTTGGGATTCTTTGCGGCTTCCGGAGCAAAACCGGAATATAGTTCGCCGGCGTTCGTTAGCTTTTCAAAGCTCGCTGTGACCGCAACCTTGAACCCGCCTAAGCCGTCATCATCGTCAACATAACGAATAGTATTCGCATTATAGTATCCCCGAACCGAGTGCATTACAACGCCGTCGCTCTCAACATCTTGGGTGTGGTAGCCGAACGGGTCGTGTTCTCCCTCGCCCAGAACTTCATTCAAGCGGTCGAACTTAATGCCGTAAAAGTAGTTTATATCGGAAATGCTTACAAAGTCGCTGTCCTTGTAGGTCGGTTCAACGGAATTCTTATAAGGCCATACATAAGGGCAAAAAGCACCGAGGTCGTTGTAGTATATTTCCGTCTCGCCGCCCTTGTAAACGTCCGAGTAATCTCTGTCCTTAACGGGAGTGGAATGAGGTCGCCCGACAAACTCATCAAACCAATACCCCTCTTTATTTTTTCCGGGCGAAACATTATGCCAAACGGTTAACCCCACCGCTGCCGCCGTAACCACCGACGCGCACGGTATCGCTATTTTCGGGAACAGGTGACGCTTTCCGCTTGCGGGATAGACCTTTTCGGGAGGTTCGTTGTTTGATGTAAAGGTGTTCTGTTCTGCTTTCTGTAATTCTTCGTCGCGGCGTTTAAGCACGTCACGAGCCATTTCTTCATACGTTTTCATAGATGAAGCCCTCCTTTTCCAATTGTTTTTTCAGAGCGTTTCTCGCGCGATATGCCAAAGTCTCGACGCTGTGAACGCTCTTTTTCATTACCTCGGCGGTCTCCTTGTTGGACAGCTCCTCAAAATAAGTGAGCCATAAAACCTGCCGATAATCGGGTTTCAGCTTGTCAAGCGCCCTGTGCACCGCTATTCTTTGCTCCTCGCGCAGATATGTATCCTCAAGAGACCGTTCGCCGCTTTCAAGCTCCCCCGCATCGTATATCGAGGTATGCTCCTTATGTGTGCGCTTCCAATCGAGCGCGGTGTTGCGCGCTATCGCGTAGAGAAACGTCTTAAAAGAGGAATGTCCGGCGAACGCCGGCTTTTTCACGGCGAGCTTAACAAACGTGTCCTCGCACAGCTCCTCAGCGGTAATGATGTTATGCGTAAATCCGTTCAAAAAGAGGATCAAGCCGTCCTTGAAGTCGCGTATTATTTCAACAAGACCTTGGTCGTCGCCCGAGAGATAACGTTGGTAGCTGCTTTCGCCATTGTCCATGAACATTCCCCCTTTCACTTACTTAGACGGTCGTTTTCTTAAAACCTCACAGTTTATTATGATTTTTATACCAATTTCTTATTAAAAAACGACAAATTATCTTGTTTGCTCTCCCCCGCTGCGCGGGGGAGAGCAAAGGGATTATTATCTTTTTTCTATCGAGAATTAGTATTAACAGAAAATACATAATTTTTCTCTCCCCCGTTTCGCTGAGGAGAGATATAGGATAGTGAAACCCCTCAAAATGAGGGGTCGGGTTTATTTAAATCGTTCGATACGGTTCACCAAAAAGCCCACCAAAATCATCAGCACGGCGCTCAGCACTATCGGAAACCAGACGTTCGCTATCGGCAAGCCCGCGGCGTTCTCATTGAGGTTCATTCCGTAAAAGCTAAACACTATCGTCGGCATTGTGAGGATTATCGTTATCGTGGTCATACGCTTCATTATGATATTAAGGTTGTTGGAAATTATTGACGCGAACGTATCCATTGTGCCGTTCAAAATGTTGGAGTAGATGCTTGTCATCTCTATCGCCTGCTTTACCTCTATCATTACATCGTCAAGCAAGTCCTGATCTTCCTCGTAGAGCTTGAGGAAACGTCCTCTCATCAGTTTTTCAAGCACAGCTTCGTTTGCTTTCAGCGAGGTGGAAAAATAAACCAGCGACTTTTCGAGACCCTGTAACTGAATAAGCTCCTTGTTTTTCATAGAACGATACATTTTCGCCTCGACATAGCCCGACAGCTTGTCTATTTGTTTCAGATACTGCAAATACCGCGCCGCAATACGCAAAAGCACGGTGAACACAAACCTTGTCCGCAAATCGGTGCGAACGCCTTTAACGACGCCCTTCGCGATCTCATCAAGCACCACGTTCTGCTTTGCGGAGACCGTGATAACGTTCTTATCAGTGATGATAAGCGACATTGGCATTGTAGAGTAAAGCAGCGTTCGGTCGGGATCGTTATCCTGCTCGGCTACGGGATAGTCTACTACTATCAAAGTAACACCGTCATCGGTCTCGATACGGGAAGGCTCCTCTTCATCGAGAGCGGCGCGGATATAATCGCGGTCGATCTGCATATCCTCCTCTATATCCGATATTTCTGTCTCGGACGGGTCGATAAGGGCTATCCAACAGCCCGGCTCTATTTTATCCGTCTCTACTATCGTTCCCTCTATGCTTCTGTAATAATTTACCAAATGGCTCAGCTCCTTTTTTTGAACCGCCAATAAGCGCGGCGATTATATTTTGTTTACACCTTCGACTTCGACCGTCCGCACTCATTGCTCTCACCTCTCAGTAAATTATTTTTTGCGTTTATTACATTTATTTTATTATAACATTTTTCGTCAACAATTTCAACCCCATTTGAGAAAAATTATAGTTTGTTGTATTATAT
>DKXD01000025.1:6954-8094 GCA_002492075.1 Ruminococcaceae bacterium UBA7135 | reverse complement strand
TTACAAGACAAACCCGTGCTGCGCTAAACTATAATTTATTCCGATAGTGCTGCTCTACCTTTTCCACAAAGCATATCCCCTTACGTATGGTAAAATAGCGGTTTTTGCAAGGGTTGAACCGCGCAGAGCGCTCTGACAGCAGACTTATCGCCGTGTCTATACGCAAAGCGGACGGCTCGACGCCGCCTTGCAGCAATATTTTCCGCACGACCCGAGCCTTTATCGGCTGCGGCAGCGCCGAGATTGACGCGGCGTTCCAGCCCATGCCCTTGCGGGTTTCGATAAGCGCCTTGTCGGCAAGCTCTTCCAGAAAAACGCTGTCTTCACGGAGATTGTCCGTCATTCTGCCGATAACTCCCGCAACGGACGGATTGATGTTCTCAAGCTCGGGCAAAACACGCCGCCGCAGCTTGTTGCGCGTGTAGTCCTCCAAAAGGTTGGTCTTATCGGTGACGTACCGCTGCCCCAAACCGCCGAGATATTCTTCGACTTCGCCGCGAGTGATGTAAAGCAGCGGACGTATCACAAGCTTCCCCGATGCTCCCAGCTCCCGCACCGGCGGTATCCCGCACAGTCCAAGCAGCCCCGTGCCGCGCGTTATATTCAGCAGCACAGTCTCGGCGTTATCGTTGGCGTTATGAGCGGTCGCCAGAACACCACTGCCGAAATGCTCCAGTGCTTCCTCAAAGAACGCGTATCGCGCTCTTCTGGCGGCTTCCTCAGTGCTTTCGTGCTTTTGCGCAAGCTCCGAAACGGCGATCTTCTTCGAGTAGAACGGCACATCCAAACGCTCGCACAAATCGCGGCAAAACCGCTCGTCACCATCGCTTTCTTCGCCGCGCAAGCCGTGATTCAAATGACACGCCGTTATTTCCGCTCCCAATTCGCCTGAAAGCTCACACAACGCGCGCAGCAGCGAAACGCTGTCCGCACCGCCCGACAGAGCCGCGCAAACGCGTTTTTCCCCGCGCAGCATCGCGTGCTCCACGATAGCAAAGCGCACCTTTGAAACAAAATCGTCTTTCATAGCGCTCACTTCCCTTGCGGAGCATCGGGCGGCTGCTTTATCATGACATTAGTAAATCTTGTATATTCACCGAACCAACCCAGCTTCGACTTGCCCGTCTCACCGTGGCGGTT
>DKXD01000025.1:6401-6636 GCA_002492075.1 Ruminococcaceae bacterium UBA7135 | reverse complement strand
CTCACCGTGGCGGTTTTTGGAGACTATGCAGTCACAGATATTTTTATTCGGGTCGGTTTCATCGTAAACTGAGTTGCGGTAAAGGAACATTATAATATCCGCGTCCTGCTCAATAGTACCCGAATCACGCAGGTCGGACATCACCGGGCGCTTGTCGTCGCGCTTTTCAACCGCGCGTGTCAGCTGCGACAGCGCGATAACGGGCACATTAAGCTCCTTTGCCATAATTTTCAGC
>DKXD01000025.1:0-6103 GCA_002492075.1 Ruminococcaceae bacterium UBA7135 | reverse complement strand
AGCTCCTTTGCCATAATTTTCAGCATACGCGTTATCTCCGATATTTCCGCGACACGGTTGCCGTGATAATCCACCACCGAGTTCATCAGCTGAAGATAGTCGATGATAACAAGTCCGAGGTTTTTCACACGGCGCAGCTTCGCCTTTATCGCGGAAACGTTCGTGCCGGGCGTATCGTCAATGTAAATATCCAGCGTTTGCAGCTTTTGAGTGACGTTCATTATCTTCGCCACATCGTCCGCGTTTTCCTTTCCGATCTTTCCCGTTCGCATAGTTTCGCTTGACACCTGCGCTTCGCTGGACATCATACGCGATACCAGCTGCTCCTTGGACATTTCGAGACTGAATATGCACACGGCTTTGTTTTTGTATTTGTTGGCGACATTCACGGCAATGTTCAGCGCAAACGAGGTCTTTCCCATACCCGGTCTTGCCGCCAGAATGATAAGGTCGGAACGGTTCAGCCCGGATATCATGTCGTCGAGATGGTCAAAGCCCGTTGCAAGCCCCGACATAATCGGCTTACCGCCGTTTTCGCGCGACTGCTCTACAAGATCGCAGAACGCCTTCAGCTGATCGTAAGCTATCGAAGAAAGCGGCACAAGCGTCCTGTTTTCAGCGCCCTCGCGTATATTGAATATCTTCTGCTCGGCAAAATCCACAACCTTTTCGGCGCTCTCCGTGTTGCTTGAAGCGAGGTCGATGATATCCTTGCAAGCGAGAATGAGGCTTCGCAGCATATACTTCTCTATAACTATCGCGGCATACGTGGCGATAGACCTTGTGGTCGGAACGCCGTTCATCACGTCGACAAGATATGTTTTCGCCGCCGCCGCGTTCTCAAACACGCTTTGCATAACGCACTCGTCGATAACGGTGACTATATCCGCCTTTTCTCCGCGCGTGAACAGGCTGAATATCGCCTGATACACGCCTTGATTTACTTCGGAATAAAAGTGCTCCGGGTGCAGCACGTTCACAATGTCTCCCACCAGCTCGTTATCTATAAGCAGCGAACCGATAACCGAACGCTCCGCTTCCGGATTATACGGCAAAGCCACGCCTGTCAGATCGTAATTAGCCATAATCAAACACCCCCGATAGTAACCAGTTTAATAGTAGTTAGTCGCTAGTTATAAATGCCCGTCGCCGCGCTAAATAACTAGCGACTAGAGTCTATAAACTAACAACTATTCGGGTTTTACACTTACGGTGAACTTTGCCGTAACGCCCGAATAGAGCTTCGCGTCAGCCGAAAAGTCGCCGAAGCCCTCTATCTTCATTGCAATGTTTATCTTCTTTTTATCCACGTTAAGCCCCAGCGACTGCTTTATCGCCGCTGATACCTCCTTGGAAGTCACCGTGCCGAAAAGTCTATCGTTCTGACCCGCTTTGGCGGTGACGGTCACGGTTTTGCCCTCCAGCTTTGACGCGATGTCTTTGGCGTTTGCGATCTCCACATCTATCTTGTGTTGCGCGCTGTCCTTCTGACCCTGCAAAAGGTTGAGGTTCGCGTTGGTAGCCTCCTGTGCCAGACCTTTCCTGATAAGGCAGTTGCGGGCATAGCCGTCCTTTACCTCTTTTATCTCACCCTTTTTGCCCGTGCCTTGTACGTCTTGCAATAATATGATTTTCATAATAACTCCTCCGTATTGATGTTACACAGTCTTATGCCCCGTCGGCTATTGACTGTTAAAGTATTCGTCTATCGCGCCGTGAAGCTTCTGTATCGCTTCCTCGGCGGAGATGTTGTAAAGCTGCGCTCCCGCCATGGTCTGGTGTCCGCCGCCGTCGTCGACCTTATTTCCCATGCTCTCCATTATCACCTGCACATTCACCTTGCCGAGCGAACGCGCGCTTATGCTCCAACCGTTTTCGATAGGATAAACGGTGAACGAAGCGTCCACGTTGCGGATATACAGCATTTCATCAGCCGCCTGCGAGCAAAGGACACGCAGCCCCGAAAAGCTCTCCTCCACAAGCGCGATCGCGCAGCGTCCTCTGTATATCTTCGCCGAGGACGTTATCTGCGACTTTCTGGTCTTGCTTTCTATCGACGTATCGAACAGCTTCTTTACAGCTATAGTGTCCGCGCCGAGCTTTTTAAGATACGCCGCCGCCTCGAACGTCGAAACGCCCGCTCTCATAACGAAATCGCGCGTATCGAGCGTAATACCCGCAAGCAATGCCTCCGCCTCTAGGGGCTTCAATACTATGTCGCTGCTTAAGTACTGAATTATCTCGGTGACAAGCTCTGAAGCCGACGACGCGTTGGATTCCTGACAGCGCACCGCAAAATCGGTGATAGCGCCCGCCGAAAGCCTGTGGTGGTCGATTATAACAACTCGGTTCTTTTGGGCAAGCTCGTAAAGCTCGGGGTCCTCCAGCTTTTTAAGGATATGCGTATCCACGATTATTAACGCGGATTTCGGCGATATCCACTGCTTTGCCTCGGCGGGTTCTATGGCTACGGGAGTGTCATATTCCTCAAACCTGTCGAACAGCGTTTTGGCGTTGGTCTTGGTCTCGTCGCGGAAACGCGCCACGGTGTATGCGGGCTTGCCCATTCTGCGGATAGCGCAGGTGAGCCCTATCGCCGCTCCCGCGCTGTCGAAGTCGCCGTAGCTGTGACCCATTATATATACGGTATCCGATGTCACGATAAGGTCTTTTATCTCCTCCGCCGCCAGACGTATCTTGACTTTACCGGTGCGTTCCTTGCCCTTTGAAGCCGCGCCGAACGCGTCAAAGCCCGAAGCGGTCTTGACCAGCGCCTGATCACCGCCGCGGTCGAGCGCCTTGTCCAGCATTTCACGCGCGAAGTTCTCGCTTTGCGAAAGCGATGCCGCGGTGGTTCCCACACCGATCGACATAGTAACAGTCTGTCGTTCGCGCACGATTATCTCATGCATTTGATTTATTATCGACATCTTGTCCTTTATCATCTCACGCAGGTATCTGTCCTCAAGAAGTATCAGAAACTTGTCGCCCGTTATCTTCTGCAAAACGGCGTGTTTATCAGCAAAATACTCCTCCATTTTCTTGTCGATCTCAATGGAAACGGAAGCGCGGTCGCTCTCTTTAGCGCCCGAAAGCAGCTCCTCGTAGTTATCGACCATAGCGATCATAACGATAGGGCGGCTCATTTCGAAAGTCTCTTTAAGGTGCTTGTAATCTGTATTCTCGCGAAAAATGAGCATGGTTATCCGTTCAAGCTGCTCCTGCTTATCCGTGCCGAAAACCGTCTTTTCGGCTATGCGCTTATCCACCGAGAACTCATGCGGCGCGGAATATACCCGAAACCACCGCTCGCCGAAACGCAACTCTCTGCCCTCCGAGCCGAAAAGCTCCAGCGGCATATCGGTCACTTCGTCGATAGAAGTCTGATCCTCGTTGGGAGTAAAGAACGTTTCGTTAAAGCAGTCGTTGCTCCATATAACAGAGCGGTCCGCGTCCACGACGCAGATAGGCAGCGGAAACCCAATAAGCGACATCGAATCCGTGCCGCGTATCTCCTCGGAAAGCTGCTCAAAATACCAATACTCGCTTTGGCGGATCTGCATAAGCTTTCCGAGAGTAATCCCCGAAACGCCCAGCAATATCGGCAGCGTTACCCAGAACACCACAGGCTCGCTGCGGAAAACGTAAATATCAACACCGATAAGCATTACTATCAGCACGCAGACTGCCGCCAGCAGCACGTTGGATTTATAGAAATTCCTCAATTCGGCAACACCCCCGAATAGTTATTGGTTTGATAGTTGATAGTTGTTAGTTTGGTTGAACAGCTGCATAGCTGTCGGTTGACAGCAACAAGACATGGGTGCGACAACTAACTACTAACAACTATTAAACTAACCACTATCTTCATACTTCCATTATAATGGGCAAGATCATCGGGCTGCGCTTGGTCTTTTGATAAATGAACTCCGAAAGAGCGTCGCGCATCGCCGATTTGATGTTGCCCCACTCGCGGACGTTGCGGTCGTGAAGATCGTCCATAACGCCGTTCATAAGCTGCTTTGCCTCATCAAGAAGCTCCTCGCTCTCGCGGACGTACACAAACCCTCGCGATACGATATCGGGACCCGCAAGCACCTTGCCCGTTTCGCGCTCCATTGTGGCAACTATTATCATCACGCCGTCCTCGGCAAGGTGTTTTCTGTCGCGCAGAACCACGCTGCCGACGTCGCCTATTCCCAGACCGTCCACCATTACCATACCGCTTGGCACAGTCCCCGTGAATTTCATATCAACGCCGTCCGTTTCAAGTACTTCGCCCAAGTCCGCAATAAACGAGTTCTGCGGCGGGATACCCATGCTCTCCGCAAGCTGAACGTGCTTTTTGAGATGCTTGTATTCGCCGTGTATCGGCACAAAAAACTTCGGCTTCGTCAGCGAGATCATCATTTTAAGCTCTTCCTGACAAGCGTGTCCCGAAACGTGAACCTCGTACATACTCTCATAAATAACGTCCGCGCCCTGTTTCATCAGCTCGTTTACGACCTTTGTGACAAGCTTCTCGTTGCCGGGTATCGGGTTCGCGGAGATGATAATGAAGTCGTTCGGAGTAATAGTTACCTGACGGTGGTCGCCGCTGGACATTCTCGAAAGTGCCGAAAGCGGCTCGCCCTGAGAGCCTGTCGTTGCGATAACAAGCTCGTCGGGTTCGTATTTGTTCACGTCCTCGATATCGATAAGCGTTCCCTCAGGGACTTTGATGTAGTTAAGCTCCACCGCTTTGGCGATGACGTTCGTCATGCTCCTGCCCGAAACCGCAACGCGTCTGCCGTGAATGACCGCCTCGTCGATTATCTGCTGTATTCTGTGAATATTGCTTGAGAACGTAGCGATTATGATGCGCTTGCCCTCGGCTCTGGCAAAAAGCCCCTTAAAGCTCTCACCCACCGAGCGCTCGGATTTCGTATAGCCGGGGCGCTCTACATTGGTGCTCTCGCTCATCAGCGCGAGAACTCCCCTGTTGCCCAGTTCTCCAAACCGCGCAAGGTCGATTATCCCGCCCTCTATCGGGGTATAATCGACTTTAAAGTCGCCCGTATGAACAATAACGCCCGCGGGCGTGTGGATAGCAAGCGCACAGCTGTCGGGGATAGAGTGGTTCACGCGGATAAACTCCACGCTCATACAGCCCATTCGCACATTGCGGCGCGGTTCTACAACGTTCAGGCTCGCCGTGGAGAGCAAACCGTGCTCTTTAAGCTTGCCCTCTACAAGTCCCAGCGTCAGCCGTGTGCCGTAAATAGGCACGTTTATCTTCTTCAAAAGGTACGGAAGCGCGCCGATATGATCCTCGTGCCCGTGCGTGATAACTATGCCGCGGAACTTATCCCTGTTCTTCTCAAGATATGTGAAGTCGGGCACCACCAGATCGACACCGAACATTTCCTCGTCGGGGAACGCCAGTCCGCAGTCCACGATAAACATATCGTTGGAGCACTCGTAAACATAAAGGTTTTTTCCTATCTCGTTAAGACCGCCCAGCGCGAAAAAGCGCACAGGGGTACTGCGGTTCTCGCGCGGCTTGCGCGGAGAATTCTGCGTTTTCAGCGTTTGTTTTCCGTTTCCCAAAACGGGGGGCTTCTCGTTTCGGCGCGGCTTTGCGGGAAGCGCCGCTTGGCGATAGTTATTTGTTGGCGGATCGTTTTTGTACGTCTGTTTCTTGGCGGTTTGCTTTGCGGCAGCCGCTTTCTGCTTTTTTGAAATATTCTCCTTTTCCGTCAACAAATTCTTATTCGACAATAATCCCATAAAATTTCCTTTCCTTAGTGAAAACCGCACAAAAGCACACCAAAAACGCGCGGAGCAGCCTGTCGGTTTCCGTTTGCAGCTATTCTTTTTTAATGTATAATTTCAGTCAAATTCGCATATCCGACAAAATTTTCGGGCGGCTCAAGGTGGAAATATGTAAAGTAAGCTTGACTTCCGCGGCTTCCGATGCCGCCGAACCGCCGATAAAATACAAAATTTTCCGTTTCTCCGAAACACATAGAAACGTCCGTTCTGCTAAATATAAAGTAAGGATACGCTTTTTGACTTAGCGACCAAATAATTTTATGTGTAAATTATAGTTTAGCGCAGCACG
>DKXD01000028.1:12060-12664 GCA_002492075.1 Ruminococcaceae bacterium UBA7135 | reverse complement strand
TGAAAAGGGCTATGATATGACCAAAGAGCCGATCCCGATCTACCCGTGCCAGCACTATCTTATGGGCGGCATTAACGTCAACGGCAAAGGCGCCACAAATATCTCGGGGCTGTATGCGGCGGGAGAATGCTCGCATACGGGAGTTCACGGCGCGAACAGACTGGCAAGCAACTCGCTTTTGGAGGCTCTGGTGTTCTCGCGGCTTATCGCCGAGGACATCAACGCGCACAAAAAGGACGACAGCCGCGCCGAGGTTGAGTATCCCATGAGCGCTCCCGAGGGCAAGGCTTTGCCGCACGGAATTCGCACCGAGGTTCGGCACATAATGCAGAAATCGTACTTCGTTCACCCGAACTACGGCGAGGCGGAAAAAGGACTTCTCCGCATTACGGAGCTGAAAAACGACCTGGACAACGGCAGTTACGCGGTAACTCCCGAATTTGTCGAAACGAAATCGATAGTCACCTGCGCGTACATCATTCTAAACGAGGTTATGGCGCGAAAGGACGAGGAACGCGGCTGACGCATACAAGTCCCCTCTCGGAGCGTGCAGACATTTTCGCGAAAGCGAAAATCGGGCGGCGAAGCCGTCCGCGACGCGCAA
>DKXD01000028.1:0-11750 GCA_002492075.1 Ruminococcaceae bacterium UBA7135 | reverse complement strand
CCACGCTCCACGCGGCGGCGTTATGGCTCCCGGGAACGCGCAAACGCGCCTTAAGCCGGCAACGCAGACCCGCTCGGGGCAGTACGCAGACGTTTTGCTCCGCAAAACCGGCGCTGACGCGCCGCGCCGCTTTCGCGGCGGTCTGCGTACCGCCGAAAGACGGAAAACCAAACGAAAGGAAAAACGAAAAATGACACTTCTTCCCTTTTATATCGACGATCTGATAAAGACCGCGCTTACCGAGGACATCAACTACATTGACAGCACCGCCGATCTGCTGATCGATGAAAACAGCCGCTCGGACGCGTATTTTATGGCGAAAGCGGACGGCGTTCTGTGCGGAGTTGAGGTCGCGGCGAGAGTATTCACGCTGCTTGACCCCGAGACTAAGGTAACGTTTTTGGCAAGCGAGGGCGAACGTATCTCAAAAGGGCAAAGGATAGCCGAGATAAGCGGACACACTCGCGAAATGCTCAAAGCGGAGCGCACCGCGCTGAACCTTATCCAGCACATGAGCGGTATCGCAACGTACACGAGAAAATGCGTCGATGCTGTGGCGGGCACGAAAGCGTCCATAGCCGACACGCGCAAAACGCTTCCCGGACTTCGCGCGATACAGAAGTACGCGGTAACCGTGGGCGGCGGTCGAAATCACCGCTACAACCTCACGGACGCGGCAATGCTCAAGGACAACCACATCGACGCTTACGGCTCCATTACGGGCGCGGTGAACGCCTTGCGGCAAAAGGCGGGGCATATGCTCCAGATCGAGGTGGAAACGCGCGATATCGAGGAGGTCAAAGAGGCTCTGCAATGCGGCGTGAACGTCATTATGCTCGACAATATGAGCGCTGACGAAATGAAAAAGGCGTGCGAGCTTGTAAACGGCAAGGCGAAAACCGAGGCTTCGGGAAACGTAACGCTTGAAAATATCCGCGCGGTTGCGGAAACAGGCGTTGATATAATAAGTCTGGGCGCTCTTACACACAGTGTGACGGCGTTCGATATTTCAATGAAATGGGGTAAATAAAATGGCAGACGAAATCGAATTCAGATACGACACTCAATTGCTTTTGGACGTGGCTTCGCCGTCCGACGACATAGAGGACGAGCTTGACGAGTATATCCGCACGCACTTTAAAGGCGACAGCCTGCTTGTTATTGCGGACGAGGACGACAACGGCGTTCTCACCGCAAAGCTGCATTTCCACACCAACGAGCCGTGGCTTGTTCTTGAATATTGCAGAACGCTCGGCGAGATATACGATATCGTGGTAGAGGACATGGACAGGCAGTCGCGCGGGCTGAAAGGCTAAAACATTGTAAACGTAAAAATCCCCCGCTTATGGCGGGGGGGACAGCTTTTTACTATAAAAAACAGAATTATTTCAGACTGTCGAGAAACCCTCAGATGCCAGGAAACCGCACCGCAGATAGCCTTAATGGCTGCCGCGCATGCGGTTGACGACGCAGATGAGGGTTTATCGACAGTCTGATTCGTCAATTATTGTTCAGCTTGAACTTATTAAGCTGCTCGTTAAGCGCCGCCGCCTGACCGCTAAGCTGTTCGCTTGCCGCCGCGCCGCTCTGCGCCGTTTCCGAGGTGGACTCCACAAGCTCGTATATCTTACGTATATTCTCCTCGATACCCTTCATAGACTTGCGTTCCTCGCGTGTGGTAGAGCTGATATGAATGATCTTTTCGTCTACCGAAACAGTGTTATCTACCGCTTCCCTCAGCGAATCAGCCGTTGACTCCGCAAGTTCCGCGCCGCTCTTTACGGCGTCCCCCGTATGGTGGAGCAGCTCGGACGTTTTGCTTGCCGCCTCCGCGGATTTGCCCGCAAGATTGCGAACCTCGTCCGCTACGACCGCAAAACCCTTGCCCGCTTCTCCCGCGCGCGCCGCCTCTATCTCCGCGTTGAGCGCAAGGATATTCGTCTGGAACGCGATGTCGTCTATCGTGCTGACGATTTTAACGGTCTCCTCGGACATCTTGGAAATGTCGCGCATTGCTTCAAGAAGCTCCTCCATTTCCTTGCTGGATTCCTCGATCTTGGTCTTCGCATTGTTGGCAAGATCGCTTGCCATGGCGGTGTCCTTGTCGGTCTCGCGAACACGCTCGATCATAGACGTGATCTCGTCTCCGAGCCTCTTCAAGGAATCTGTCTGCGTCGCAACACCCTCAGCAAGCGATATCGACGAATGAGAAACACTCTGCGCGCCGATGTCTACCTGCTTGGACACAACCTCTATCTCTCCGAGAGCATGACGCATAGACTTTATGATCTTCTCCAGAGACTGCTTGATGTAGATATAATCGCCGATGTAATCCTCGGTGACCTCCACGGTGAAATCGCCCTGCGACAGGCTCTCAAGCTTTGAAGAGATATCGTTTAGGTAATGCTGCGTTACGCCAGTGCTTACCGCCAAACTGTTTATCAGCTTTCCGATCTCGTCGTTCGCGCTGTAATCAAAGCTTGCGGAAAGGTCTCCGTCTGCCATTCTTTCGGCGATCTTTGTGATCTCTTTAAGCGGCCTGGTCTGCTTTCTGGATACAAGGATAACGACGCCGTCGCCGATAATGATAAGCACGACACACAACACAACGAAGAAGATCGCGTTGCCCGTGAGCTGCGAGCTTACATCGCCCGTCGGTATCACATATCCCAGCGACCAATCCGTTGAGGGCAGCTTTGTGAACGCAAAATACTTCGATTTGCCATCGTGATCCTTATTTTTGCCAAAGTATACCGAATCGGGCACCGCGTTGGAAAGCACTTTTTCGTAATCTCCCTGAACGGAGCTTACATCCGTGATAACAGCCGCGCCGTTATCTACATGGGGACTATACAAAGCGTTGCCGCCGTGCGCCATAAACTTATTCTCATTATCAACAAGCACGGCGTAGCCGTTTTCGGATATCTTCATATTCCCCAGGATATCCATCAGCGCTTCCAGCGTGATATCGCAGCCGAACACTCCCGCAAACTCGCCGTTTTCATAGATCGGGGATGCGACCGTGATTATCATATTTCCCGTTGCGGTATCGATATACGGCGACGTAAACACGGTAGCCCCCTTTGTTTTCGCGTCCTGATACCAGCCGCGCGTGGTAGCGTCGAAGCCCTCTGGCAAGGTGGTCGTATCCGTCACCGCCATAAACAGCGTTGCGTCCTCATAAGCCGTATAGCAGTCCAAAAGTGAGCTGTTCAGCGTCATTACGCTGTCAATAAAATCATCGTTGTTTGCCAAACCGCCCGAATATCCGGCAAGTTTACCGGCGGCGTTTGCCTGAGACTCCGTGAACCTCGCCTGCTGCGACAGCCAGCTATCCATTTCCGAAGCATACAGCGACAGCGATGCTTTTCCGCTGTCCGTAACGCCGTTTTTCAAATACTTATATGCTGTAAAAAAACCGACTAAAGACGTCAATATCAGCATTATCGACAGCACAGTATTCGAGGCAGACGTCAAAGCCCTCAGTAATCCGCGTTTTTTCTTTTTCATATATGTATCTCCCGTCCGAAAAATTTATTCACTGATTTAACTTATGACTACGGAAAACAATCTGTCAGCAAGCGCTGATATTAACTCCCCGCCAGGCGGAAATAACCGCAAAGCAACACTTAATAATAAACGACTTAAACAATTGCTCATTTCCCTTTTGAATGCTGCATAAATACAAAAAGGTTGGTATCGACTATATTGCGAAACTCTCTGTCGTTTACTATAAAAGCGATAATATCGGCGATTATCTAACGTCTTATTATACCATATTTTGCTTTTTGTGTCAAGCATAAAATACGATTTATCGACAAAAAAATAACGCCGCCGCAAAAAATTTTTCGCGCTGCGTGAAAAATTAAAAAAATTCTCCCCCGCAAAACGAGAGAGAACGAATTCACGCAAGAGAACGCCTTATCGCAACAAGTTCATATCTGCGACTTGTCTGTCTGCGTCATTTTATCGAGCGTCAGCGGCGCGGAAAGCGCTTCGCCGTCGAGGATGTTAGGAGTCTGCACGTAAGACAGAACGCCGTTTTGCAATTGCAAGCGGTAGTTGCTGCCGAAACGGTCCTGAAGCTCGTAGAGCTTGCCGTTTGCGTAGTCATAAGCGTAAATTCGTTCGTCTACTATCCCCGAACCCATAGCGACTGTCGAGCATATCTCGCGTTTGCCGTCGCCGTTGAGGTCGGAGAGGTACACGTCTATAACCGGCATACCCCAATACAGTCCCTTTTCCATGCCGTCGGCGATCTCAAGAACATTCAGCCCGTCCTCATCCAATTTGAACTTAACGCCGTGGAACTCGGGCATCTCAAACTCAACGCTTTCGCCGCGAGGCTTCTCTCTGCAGCCAACCACCTTTTCACAGAGATATTCCTCTTTGGCGGAGATATCCGCACTTTCGCTCCGCGACAAGGGCTCTTCGCCAATATCACAGCCCGACAGCGCGAACGCAATCACCGAAGCCGCCAAAACGGTCAGCGGTCTCTTCATCACAATCACAGCTCCGCGATAACTTCTACTTCGACCAGCGCACCCTTGGGTATCTGCAAACCGCCGACGCACGAGCGCGCGGGTTTCGTGGTGAAATACTCCGCGTAGACAGCGTTGAACGCCGCGAAATCGCCGATGTCTTTTAAATAACAGTTGGTCTTTACAACCTTGTCTAACGACGTTCCCGCCGCCTCAAGAACAGCCTTGAGATTCTCGCAAACGCGCTTTGTCTGTTCCTCGATACCGCCCTCAACGAGATTGCCCGTCACGGGATCTATCGGTATCTGCCCCGAAGTGAGAACCCTCTCCCCCACTATCTTCGCCTGCGTGTACGGTCCTATCGCCTGCGGCGCTTTGTCTGTGTGTACGTCTTTCATATTAAACTCCTTTCAAACTGTCAGGCTTACGCATTCTGTTGAAAGCACAGCCTGTAATACTCGTCAATATCTATCGCGCGAACATCGTGCGGCTCAGTTTTGAATTCCGCGCTCCACTGCGGCGGCATAATATGCAGAACTTTGTTGAACCCGATGTTCATCGCGCGGAGCCTTTCGTACTCCTCCGCGGAAAACTGCCCGTAATATCCCGCCATATCGCCGTCCTTAAGCCACGCGAAAAGTCCCGAAAGCTGAAGCTCCGTATCCTCCCACTCGAGAGTATCGGGTGCGAAATACATAATACTGCCCAAATTATCCGAGAACAGACCCGTATTCACCGCGAAAATACCACCGAAAATATCGTCGCCGAGAATAACCGTGCCCGCGCTGCCGAATTTGATGTTGAACATATTTATATCGCGGAACTGCGGATCACGGTTGCTGCCGAGCAAACGGACAACTCCGTTCACGACAACGCCGCCGCTCTGCGTTATCAGCAGCCCGAAGTTCGTCGAGCCGTCCGCCTGATAATATTCCGCGTTTATCGCCGCGCAGGCCGCGTCAACGGGGATTATCTCAACGCGGTTTTTGCCGTTTAAAAGCATATCGCCAAGCTCCATAAGCGCTCCTTTCAAAATCCGCTGTAGCGCAGCGGTTTCATATCGGTAAACGTAAAATCGGGATTTTTGTTAAAGAATATCTTCGGCTTAAAATCGTCTTTATCCGCACAGATGAAGTTGAACGTTATCAGATAGTAATTCCACACGGGACAGTCCCAGCCGCCGTAACGGTCATTATAAACTATCCGCCCGCTTTTGCCCTCAGTGAGCGTAAACTTGCTCTTTATCCACCCTCGCGCCTTTTTGTCGGTGTAAAGAATTTCATAGCCGTTTTCCGCACGTTTAACGAATATCCGCTCGCCAAAAAAATTAGTTGCGAATTTCCCCGTGAACAGCGCGTTCTCACCGTAAATTTTGACAATGTTCCGCTGCTCCTTCAAGCCGTCGGGCGATTGAAACAGACCGACCTTATTGAACAGGATCTCGTCCGTTATATCCGCCTTGTCAAACTCCACGGGATAAAACCTCACGGAGTGCCGAACGTTCGCGGCATTCGAGTTTCTCACGGCCTTGGTGTACACCAAAACAATTTCCTTCATAAATAACATCAGTCGTTCTCCACTACCTTAAATCCCGCTTCGGAAAGCGCCTGCTTTATTTGCTGCAGATGCTCGAAGTTGCGCGTTTCAAGCTGAATACGCAAAAAGCAGCCGCTGATGTTCTCGCCCTCGTCGGCGCGTTCGTGATGAACTCCCGTAACGTTGCCGCCGAGGTCGGCGATTATCTGCGATACACCCACAAGCTGACCGGGCTTGTCCACAAGCTCGATAGTCAGCAGCGACGCACGTCCGCTCTTTACAAGACCGCGGCGAATTACGCGGCTGAGTATCGTAACGTCGATATTGCCGCCCGAAACAAGGCAAACGACCTTTTTGCCCTTGACGGGAACCTTATTGAACATGACCGCCGCCGCAGGAACAGCGCCCGCACCCTCGGAAATAAGCTTCTGCTGCTCTATAAGCGAGAGTATCGCACACGAGATCTCGTCTTCGGTAACGGTAACTATCTCGTCGACGTACTTGCTCACCAGCTCGAACGTATTCACTCCCGGCTCTTTTACCGCGATGCCGTCCGCAAGGGTGGCAACGCTGTCAAGACGCTCTATCTTGCCGTCCTTTATCGACTTGTACATAGACGGCGCGCCCGCCGCCTGAACTCCGTACACCTTGATCTTCGGGTTCAGAGATTTTATCGTGAACGCCACGCCCGAGATAAGTCCGCCGCCTCCGATAGGAACTACCACTGCGTCCATATCGGGGCATTGCTCCAGCAGTTCCAGAGCTATCGTGCCCTGCCCCGCTATCACGTCCTCATCGTCGAACGGGTGAATGAACGTATAGCCTTTTTCGTCGCGGAGCTGCAAAGCCTTGTTGTAAGCGTCGTCGTACACTCCCGGAACAAGGCAGACCTCCGCGCCGTAGCCCTTGGTAGCCTCCACCTTGGAGATAGGCGCGCCGTCGGGCAGACAGATAAGCGACTTAATGCCCGCCTTGGTCGCGGCAAGCGCCACGCCTTGAGCGTGATTTCCCGCCGAGCACGCGATAACGCCCTTTTTCTTCTCCTCCTCGGAAAGCGTCGATATCTTGTAATACGCTCCCCTTACCTTAAACGAACCGGTCACCTGAAGGTTCTCAGTTTTAAGATAAACGTCCGCTTCGGGGTTTATCTTCGGCGCTTTGATAAGGTCGGTCTTTCTGATGACTTCTTTAAGCACGTGGCTCGCTTTGTAAACAGTATCCAATGTCAGCATTTTTTGTTCCTCCCAAATATCCGTGTACAAAAACAAAAATCCCCCAACGGACATCGGGAGATAACATAGCTATTCGTCTCTGTACATCCGTCAATGCACTCCCCTCTAACGGTGGGATTCCGTACCGCCTTACTTACTGCCGCGTTCGCAAAACGCGCGTGTTCGGACGATCTGCTCCGAGCCGATAACGCGAAAGGGGTCTTTACCGCCTCACACCAAACGGCGGCTCTCTGAAAAGCCTTGCTCCCGCGCTGCGCCCAACGGCGCACTCATCATTGCATTTACGAAATAATTATACACCAACGCGCGAAATTTGTCAAGAGGAAAAGCGAATTTTTTTCACGCGCAGCGAGTAAGGGCGCAAAAAAATTTCCCCCGCACAGCGGGGGAAACAAAAATTCACTTAACAAGAACGAAATCGCCGAACAAACCGGTTTTTATGCTGTTTTTCGCGTAATTATAAACGAAACCGGCATTGGATTTCTCCAAGCTCTCGGGGTCGGTCGCCGTGTTATCGCGGCTTACCTTGATTATGCTCTTTGATTCTTCCGGCAAAAATTCCTGAACCAGATATACCTTTTCGGTGCAGTAAAGGGTTTTGCAATCCTCAAACTCATTTCGCATTTCCGCAGCGGTATTTTCATCGGGCGTCTCGTTGGGAGATAAACCGTGCATCCGTGAAGCGATCGCGTCTTTCAAAGAAGCATCTATATCCGTTCCTTTAACGATAAGGTAATCGGAATTCACTTCCATCCACACATCGCTGCTTTTATCGCCGTTTAAGTAATATATGCCGTTCTCCAATTCGGTAACGACGGACAAATCAGCGTCCGCCGATTTGTTCAGGGAAATAACGACAGCGGCGCTGCCCACTCCCAAAGCAGCCGCAATTATAACGGGTATTATGATCTTTTTCATAAACATCACCTAAGTCCTTTCTGTGTTTATTTAACATATACATTGCTCGATTGATCCGAGTATATTTTCGTCTTAAGCCACTTAGTTACTTTGCCGGTAGCCACATAGTCGTTAAACTGTTCCCTTTCACCGGGCGGGGGAAGAGACGCGTTTGAATCAACTTTATTTGCGATCTCAAAACGAGCATATAATCCTGTTTTTCCAATACCAAGCCGTCCTTCACCGCAGTTCGCGTTCACATAGCAGTCGTTCTCATCGTCCCTGTAAGCGACCAAATAAAACAGGAAATTCGAGGATAACGATATGTGTCCCGATCCGTTTTGGTTAATGTAAACGCCAACATAATAATCAAAGCCGGTTGTGTCCGCAAACGCTGTACATGTTGTAAGAAACGCGGTCACAAACGCAACAGCCATACAGATTACGGTTTTAATTTTTGTTTTCATTCCTTTCAACCTCCATAAATCATAATAATTATCTGCCACGACCACCTCTCGCCCACCTTGTTCGCTATATTATATCACTGCTTTCATTTTTATGTCAAGGGATATTTGTTTAATTATCCTGACTCGCGAAAAAGATTGTGCATATTTAACATTTTCAGAACAGTAATTTGTTGATTTTGATATGAACACCGCAAAAAATCGTTAATTACGCAATTTCTCAAAAAGATTTGACTAAATTTAAAAAAGCCCTTGTTTATTGAGATCATTTGTGTTATAATAAAAGATGTATAAGGGAAAATATGTATTAAAGCCAATTCGGAGGTATAGATATGGAAAAGACAGATAAACATACATCGGGCAGCATAAGAGTGTCCGATGAAGTATTGATCCAGATAGCTGAAACGGCGGCGTGCGAGATCGAGGGCGTGGCTACGGTAAACGACCGTTTGCTGCCGCCGTCAACGCTTTCCACTCTGCGAGGACCGGTGCGCGTGAAGGTGAACAGCGGAGCCGCCGCGATAAAGTTAGATATATCTGTGCTGGACGGCTATAACGCGGTAAATGTGGCGGAGGACATACAGCGCAGCGTAAAATCGGCTGTGCAGAATATGACGGGCTTTACCGTCACGAAAGTGGACGTGAACATCGCAGGCGTGATGTTCAAGGACGGCGATACCGTAGGCGCGGCGGAATGAGGTGTTTCGATGAGTGAAAAGCTTACACGCCCCGAGGTGCGCGAAGGCGCGTTTCTGGTGCTGTATCAGATATCATGCGGACAGACGCTTGAGGAAATTGACGAGCTGAACGCCGAGGCTTTCGATATGGCGAAGAACGAGCAGACCGACGAGATAGTAAACGGCGTTCTGGAACACGACGAGGAGCTTTGCGGGATAATAGCGAAATACTCAAAATCCAGAGCGGTATCAAGAATCGCCAAAGTCAATCTCGTTATACTTAAAATAGCGGTCTATGAGATGAAATACTGCGACAGAGTGCCGCCTGCCGCCGCGATAAACGAAGCTGTGGAGCTTGCGAAGAAATACTCCCAAAAGTCCGACAGCGGCTTTATTAACGGTATTCTGAACTCTTACATGAGGGAGCTTAAGGATAATGAAAAGTGAGACCGCGAGGATAAGCTCCGTATCCGAGGTGACCGAGAAAATAAAGGGCGTTATCGAGGGGAGCATGCTTCTGCGAAGCGTCTGTGTGCGCGGCGAAATATCAAATTTCACACGCCGCCCGGGACGGTTTGGGTCGGATTATCTGTACTTTACGCTCAAAGACGATAAAACGCAGCTTTCATGCGTTATGTTTGAAGGCGTGAACGAGCTGGATATCGACCCGCAAAACGGCATGTCCGTTGTATGCGAAGGAATGATAACGGTTTATCCCGCATACGGTAAGTATCAACTGAAGTGCTATACTATGTCCGAGGACGGCGAAGGCGCGGCTGCCGCGGCTCTTGAGGCGCTGAAAGCCAAGCTGCTGGACGAGGGCTTGTTTTCTCGGAAACGCGAGCGCCCGAAATATCCTCGGAAGATCGCCGTGATAACGTCTCCGACGGGCGCGGCGGTGCGCGATATCGAAAACGTTATCGCACGGCGCTACCCCGTAACGGAGCTGTGCGTTATCCCCGCGTTCGTGCAGGGAGCGAACGCCGTGCCGTCGCTTATCGAGGGGCTGCAAAAGGCTCAGAGCATTGGCGCGGACTTGATAATATTCGGTCGCGGCGGCGGATCAAGCGAGGATCTGGACTGTTTTAACTCCGAAGCGCTGGCGCGGGCGATATACGCGTCGAAGATCCCCACGATAAGCGCCGTCGGGCACGAGATCGACACCACGATAGCCGACCTCGCGGCGGATATGAGAGCGCCCACGCCGTCCGCGGCGGCGGAGCTTGCCGTTCCCGATATCGAAACGCTTAAAAACACGCTCGACGCGCTGAAAAGCCGCTCGGTAAAGGCAATGAAACGAACACTCTCGGACTGCGAAACGGAGCTTTCGGGGCTTGCGAAAGACGTTCAGCTTCACTCGCCGAGAGCGCGTATTGCCGCGTGGGAAGCGCGTTTAACAAGCCTGAAAACGGCTGTGTCCACGGAGATCCGTAAGCGTCTCGACCGCGCGGAAAGCTCCCTGATGATAAACGCGAGGGCGATCTCCGCAACGAACCCGCTGGAGGTGCTGTCGCGCGGCTACGCGGTCGCTTCAAAAAACGGCAAAGCGGTAAAAAGCGCCGAGGAGCTTGCTCCGGGAGATATTATAGACGTTAAACTCAATAAAGGCGGAGTATCCGCCGAGGTGAAAAAGATAGAGGTATAAAATGGATTTTGAGGCGGAAATGAAAAAGCTTTCGGATATCGCCGCGAAAATGGAAACGGGCGATCTGCCGCTTGAGGAGTCGATGAAGCTGTATACCGAAGCGGTGGAGCTTACGAAAAAGCTTAAGGAATATATCGACGGAGCAAAGCTCAGGGTCGAGACTCTGGAAGGAAAATAAAATGGACGTTAAGGACGTTAAAGAAAGGCTTGCCGATTACGCCGAAATGACCGGGGAGGCGCTTGAAAAATACCTTCCCGAAGTGGATTGTCTGCAAAAAAACGTTATCGCGGCGGCGCGGTACAGCTTATCGGCAGGCGGAAAACGACTGCGCCCCGCGCTTGTCATGGAATTCTGCCGTGTGTGCGGCGACGACCCCGAAACTGCTCTGCCCGTGGCATGCGCTATCGAAATGCTGCACACGTTCTCGCTGATACACGATGATCTGCCGTGCATGGACGATGATGATATGCGGCGCGGAAAGCCCTCGTGTCACAAGGCGTTCGGGGAAGCCGAAGCAATTCTTGCGGGCGACGCGCTTGCAATGCTGCCGTATCAGATCATCGCCGAGGCGGGACTTAAGAAAACGCTCTCGCAGGATGCGGCTTTGAAGATAATCAAGCTGCTTGGAGAGCTTTCGGGCGTGTGGGGAATGATCGGCGGTCAGACCGTCGATATTGAATGTGAGGGAAAACGCCCCGATGTTTCGGTGATACTGGAGATGTACCGAATGAAAACGGGAGCGCTTCTGGAATTCTGCTGCCGCGCGGGCTGCATAGCGGCGGGCGCGGGGGCGGAAAAAAAGCTTGCGGCGGGGAGG
>DKXD01000216.1:2285-3360 GCA_002492075.1 Ruminococcaceae bacterium UBA7135 | reverse complement strand
GGGAAACAATTGGCATTTGGGAATATCGATTTTTTTATGATCTCTGCTGCCCCCGAACGACGTTTAATGTGTTATAATGAACAGGGGGGTGAGAAGATGCCGAAATTTGAAGCAATTTACATAAAGTACCGCAGATTGATGTATAAGATCGCGTTTGAGCTGCTCGGGAACGTTCAGGAAGCCGAAGACGCGGTTCAAGACGCGTTTGTGAGAATTTGCGATAATATCGAGAAGATCGGCGACCCCGACTGCCCCCAAACACGAAGCTATTGTGTTATAATAACCAGAAACATATGTTTTAATAAGCTGCGTCACAGCACCCCGCTTGAAATTGACGACCATATCCCCTCCACGGATAACGTTGAGGAGGAGTTCTTTTCGGGCATTAGAGTGGAAGCTTTTGAGCGCGCGTTAAAGAAACTGAACACGAATTATCGCGATATTTTGTACCTTACGGTCTATGAAGAGCTGTCGCTTCACAGGGCGGCGGAGCTTTTGGGGATAACCTACGAGAACGCCAAGTCGCGTGTCAAAAGGGCGCGGAAAAAGTTAGCGGAAATTTTGAAGGAGGTCGGTTATTATGAAAAATGACAATTTAAAAACGGCTTTACATAACGTTATGCAAAGCGATATCGAACATTATGAAGCTGCGGACGATCATGCGTTTTCCCCGAAGTTCGAGCGGGAAATGCAGCAGCTTGCAAAGCGTTCGCTAAGAAAAAAGCATATCGGATTCGGAACGAGAATAGCTGCGTCGATCGCTGTGGCAGCGGCGATATTTGCCGCGGGAACGCTTGCGGGCGCGGCGTCAAGCGGGTTCGTTATCAATAATAGGGAGCGTTTCAACGGGCTGCCCGCGAACGCGCTTAAATATTCCGACGCCGAGGGATTTCCGCAAACGCTTGAAACAATCTATACCCTGGGGGAGCTGCCGGATAAACTTGTGCTGCGAAATTCTTCTCTGCACGAGGATAACAAATGTATCTCCACTCTCTTTTTGCCCGATATTAACAACTTTTTTGACGACGACGAGATGAAACCCTACAGAACAATAAACCTTTGCCAATCCACAAAG
>DKXD01000216.1:704-1940 GCA_002492075.1 Ruminococcaceae bacterium UBA7135 | reverse complement strand
ATTCGTTCGAGTTGAAATATCCCCTTGTGGATTATGTTTCCTGCAAGGAGATTGAGGTGGACGGCAGACAAGCGTATTTCCTTACGTGCGAGCGCTTTTGCGGTCCCGAGTCCTCGCTTGTTCTGGACGGAGACGACTATATTTTCGAGATCATAGGGTATTTTAACGAGGAACGCGCCGTGGAGCTTGCAAGATCTATCGTGCCATACGACGGAGAGATCCGAAATAAAGAAATAACGGAGGTGTGACTTATGAAAAAAACTATAATAATTGTCGTATCCTGCCTTTTGGCGGCGGGGCTTTTGTTCGGGGGAATAAGGTTCGGGGCATATTTGTACAGCAAATATGTTCCCGATTTTGAGGACTATTCGATCGTGTCGATTTCCGCCGTAAAGGACTATGGCGACAGCGCCGCTGTTGAGGAGACCGAGCTGCTGAAAGCCGAGGGCTATGTTATAAACCGTCCGATATGGAACGGCTCTTTTGAGCAGCATGAGTTGGAGCTTTGCTATGGCGAGCTTGAAGAGGCGTGCTACTCTTACGCGGATCATATCGCGAAAAAATATCGCAACAAAGCGAAGCTTTCCGTTGAAATCGATGTTGACAAGACCTCGAAAACCGTCACGATAACGTTCGGCGGCACGGGTTATGCCCCCGACGGTTCGGAGGAAGCTCTATCGCGCGTATACGTTTTCGACATTGACGGAGCGGGTGTGAACAAGCTCCCAAGGCTCGTCAACAAAGCGGAATTTTTCCCCGAGCTTTGATACCTATCTTCAAAAAAATATAAAAATTTTCCCTCCCCCGCGAAACGGGGGAGGGAAAATTTATATTGCTCACTTCACCACGATATTTACCAATTTATTCGGTACCGCTATCTGCTTTACGATCGTTTTTCCCTCGATAATAGCCTTTATCTCGGGCAGCTCGGCAGCCATTTTGATAAGCTCGTCCTTGTCCGCGTCCTTGGGAGCGTTGAAACGCGCCTTTACCTTGCCGTTTACCTGAACCGCAAGCTCTACGGTGCTGTCGGCGCAGAGAGCCTCGTCGTATTCAGCCCACTTCTGCTCGTGTATCATTCCGAACCCGAGTGTTTCAAACAGCTCGGACGCGATATGCGGTGCAAACGGGTCGAGGAGAATAAGCAGAGTTCTGAACTCCGCTCTGTTAAATCCGCCCGCCTCGTCTGCGGCGTTCAGCAGAGCCATCATAGCGGCGATGGCGGTGTTGAATTTC
>DKXD01000216.1:0-408 GCA_002492075.1 Ruminococcaceae bacterium UBA7135 | reverse complement strand
GGCGATGGCGGTGTTGAATTTCAGCGTTTCGATGTCCTCCGAGACCTTTTTTATCGTCCTGTGCATTGCGGAGCGCAGCTTTTCGGAGTATTCCTCGCCGTCTTTAAGATTTTCGGACATATTCCAGATACGCTCAAGGAAACGCTTGCAGCCCTTTATGCCGTTTTCCTGCCACGGAGCGGCTTTCTCAAAGTCGCCGACGAACATCTCATAAAGGCGCATGGTATCCGCGCCGTAATCGCGGACTACCTCGTCGGGGTTTATTACGTTGTGCAGGGATTTGGACATCTTGCAGAACTTGTTGGGGTCTTTGGGATCTACGCCGAGTATCATTCCGTGAGAGGTGCGCTTTGCATACGGCTCTTTGCAAGGTACTACTCCTTGGTCGTACAGGAACTTGTGCCAGAA
>DKXD01000159.1:4308-9354 GCA_002492075.1 Ruminococcaceae bacterium UBA7135 | reverse complement strand
CACAAGCGGTCTATTCTGCCTTACCCCGATAAAATCGCTTTTCTGTATCTGTTTTCCCAGCCCATTCGGCGGGGAAAATGCCATTAAAACGGTTTTTTCTTTAAAAATTGCGTTTTTTGCAAATTTGTGAAGATATTTCGTTCCTTTTTCGTATTGACAAGCCCTCAAAAAAGATATATAATAAAATAGTAAAACCAAAAACAGGATGGGATAATTATGATAATAGACGCTCACGCGCATATTTTCCCCGATAAGATAGCCCAAAAAGCGTCTGCGGGTATAAGCGAGTTTTACGGGGGAATGAATATGGACAGTGGCGGTACACTGAACGAACTTCTGCAAAAAGGCAGCGAAGCGGGAGTTGACCGCTTTATTGTGCAATCCGTTGCGACCGTGCCCGAGCAAGTCACAGCGATAAATGATTATATATCGTATTGCGTAGATAAATATCCCGATAAACTTATCGGATTTGGCGCTATGCACCCCGATTTTCCCGATATACAAAAAGAGATTGAACGCCTGATATCACTGGGATTGCGTGGGATAAAGCTGCACAGCGATTTTCAGAATTTCGCCATAGATGACGAAAAAGCATTTCCGATATATGAGGCTTCGGAGGGGAGATTGCCCATATTGTTTCACTGCGGCGATCCCCGCTCCGATCGCTCTTCGCCGGATCGTCTTATGAATGTGGTGAAGCGTTTTCCGCGGCTTACAGTTATAGGGGCGCACTTTGCCGGGTGGACAGTATGGGAAAAAAGCTCGGAACTTCTTGGAAAATATATTCGCGAAAATCCAAAGTGCAGAATATACACCGACTGTTCAAGCTCGCTTTACGCGATGTCTCCCAATCACGCGGAAAACCTTATCCGAAAATTCGGCGCGGACAGAGTAATGTGGGGCACGGACTACCCGATGTGGAACGCCAAGGAAGAGCTCGCGCGTTTTGATAAGCTGTCGCTTACCCCTCGCGAACGAGAGCTTGTTCTCGGAAAAACTGCTCTTAAACTGCTTGGGGAAATATAAGGAGACCCTATGAAAATAGAACGCAACCAAAAGTATTTTACCATAGCAAGATACGCTACGATGACAATAATCATAAGCGCTCTTGCTATTCTGGCAATATTTAACTTCGACGCGCTTACAAGCAGACTGTCGTTCATAACGACAGTCACCACGCCAATAATAATCGGAATATTTGCCGCGTATCTTCTAAATCCGCTTATGACGCGATTGGAAAACGGTATGTTCGGGAAATGGGCGAGATCCGAAAAAAGGTCCGCGCGCACACGCGCACGCGCCTGTGCGCTTACGCTTACGATGCTGTTTGTCCTGTCAATGATAATACTGCTTTTAATGCTCGTTCTGCCTCAGCTGATACAGAACATCGTCCTGCTGTTCAATAACCTCGACGGCTACTTTGATCACATTTACACGTTTATTGATAATATATCAAAAAAAGTTCCTTTTCTTAAAGAGCTTCTTGCTAATCCGGTGGACGATCTCAGCGAATTCCTTTCCGGGATATGGAACAATCATTCTTCGGAAATAATGGACTTTGCGGGGAATATAGCCTCGGGAGTAATGTCGATGCTGGACGCTATGAAAAACGTGTTCATAGGGCTTACGATATCGATATATCTGCTCGCAAAAAAAGAAATGTTCATAGGTCAAAGCAAAAAGCTGGTATTTGCGTTTGTAAAGCCCGAAAAAGCGCAGCGCTTTCTCGGCGTCTGTCGTGAAGCGAGCAAGAAATTTCTCGGTTCGATCATCGGAAAGATCGTTGAAGCGTTTATTGTCGGTATTTTGATATTTGTTGCTTGCTGGATAGTCGGTATTCCGTATACGCCCCTTATCTCCGCCATTATGTTCCTTTTCAATCTCATACCGTTTGTAGGACCTATAATTGGCGCCGTGCCTTGCAGCTTGCTGCTGCTCCTGTCCGAAAAGCCCTCTATGATGATATGGTTTATCCTGATCGTATGTATTCTGCAAACGATCGATGGAAACATTATCGCGCCGTGGATATTGGGCGACTCCACGGGACTTCCCGCAGTTTGGGTACTGATATCCATAGTTATCGGCGGAGGATTTTTCGGAATACTCGGAATGTTCCTCAGCGTGCCGGTTTGCGCGGTGCTTTATATGCTGTTCAAGGATTTTGTGGAGCACAGGCTCAAAAAGCGAAATCTTCCGCAGGACACGGGACAATACGTTGGAAACGTCGATTATATAACGCCCGATTATGTTTATGTTGAACCCGAAAAGCCTGCCGGACCGCCCGAACCCGAACCTCCCAAAAAGGTATCTAAAATAACGCGTCTGCGTGAGAGTATCCGCAAAAAGAGCGTTGAGCACACGCGAAAAGTAATGGGCTTTCGCCGCGACAGTTCGAACAAAGAACGCCGTGAAAACAAAAAGACCAAAAAATAACAAAAAGCCGCGTCAAGCGGCTTTTTCAGCTTGTTTTGGTTATCTCTTCCCGCTTCACGGGGGGAAGATAACGCTTTTATACGCTATTTGAGTGACACAAAACAAGCTGTCAAAACTTGTTACGACACGTTAAACGCATCTCTGCCGGGATAGATAGCCGATTCTCCAAGTTCTTCATCTATCCGAAGCAGACGATTGTACTTCTCCACGCGTTCAGAGCGGGACGGCGCTCCCGTCTTGATCTGACAGGTGTTGAGCGCGACCGCGAGATCGGCTATAACCGTATCGGCGGTCTCTCCCGAACGGTGTGAGGAGATCGCAGTGTAATGCGACTTATGCGCCGTCTTGACCGCTTCGAGGGTTTCGGAAACGCTGCCTATCTGATTGAGCTTGATAAGCACGGAGTTTCCGCAGCCGCTCATAATGCCGCGTTTAATGCGCTCGGTATTCGTCACGAACAGATCGTCGCCGACAAGCTGCACCTTTCCCCCAAGCCGACCGGTAAGCGTTTTCCAGCCGTCCCAGTCCTCCTCGTCCAAGCCGTCCTCAAGCGATATAATGGGATACTTGCTTGTAAGCTGCTCCCAGTGCGAGATAAGCTCCTCGGTCGTGAACTTTTTCATTGCTTTCGGGAGAATGTATTCTCCCTTTTTCTCGCCTTTCCACTCGCTTGCCGCCGCGTCCATTGCCAGCATAAAGTCCGCGCCCGGCTTGTAGCCCGCTTTCTCCACAGCGTCGAGTATGCACTGTATTGCAGCCTCATCGCTCTCAAGATCGGGCGCAAATCCGCCCTCGTCGCCCACCGCAGTGGAAAGTCCCTTGCTCTTGAGCAAAGCCGCCAGCGCGTGAAAGACCTCCGAACACTGCCGCAAAGCTTCCTTAAAAGAATTCGCGCCAACGGGCATTATCATAAACTCCTGAACGTCCACCGTATTCGCCGCGTGAGCGCCGCCGTTTAGAATATTCATCATCGGCACGGGCAGACTATTGCCGTTCACGCCGCCCAAAAAGCGGTACAACGGCACGTCTAGCGAGCAAGCCGCCGCTCTTGCCGCCGCTATCGACACGGCGAGTATCGCATTCGCTCCAAAATGCGATTTTTCTTTAGTGCCGTCCGCCTTTATCATTGCCGCGTCCACCGCGTAGGTATCTCGCGCGTCAATGCCGCTGACCGCCTTGGATATTTCCTTCGTGATGTTTTCGGCGGCTTTTTGAGTGCCCTTGCCGCCGTAGCGTTTTTTGTCGCCGTCGCGGAGTTCGAGAGCCTCAAACTCGCCCGTGGAAGCTCCCGAGGGAGTCGCACCGAAGCCCACGCTGCCGTCCGCCAAATGAACCTCCGCTTCAACCGTGGGATTTCCGCGGCTGTCGAGAATTTCCCGCCCGATAACCTTTTCAATGCCGTAATAATTCATAAAATACCTCCGAAAATTTACTTCGGAGGTATTGTTTCTCTTTTTTGGAGAATTATTCATGTGCGTATTTCTTGTGTTGCGCCAAAATGTTTATGGGAATATTACGGTTTGTTGACATTACCGGTATATTGGAATTTATCTTAACTTGTTTTCATCAAAATCGGCGATACATTTGTCACACCATTCTTTGACCCTTATTCCCACTGTTTCAATATCTAAATCATCTACATGTAATATATCAACATTAGTTCTTCCAAAAAACCATTTCCTTTTTAAAGGCAATAAGTATTTCAAATGGTGCTCAAAAAAATTTCTTGAACGGGTATCATCATTCTCTTTGTGCCTTCTTAGTACTTCATCTGACGCATCCAGAAATAATATTCTTGTCGGCATACACTTTCTGACGGCTTCCAATTCTGTATGAAGCGCATTTTCTATCTCCCATTCCACACCAATGCTCTTTGGATAATTGAGCGTATAAAATTCAATTTCTTCTGCTCCAAAGTCCATCACGCTACATGGAAATTTTATAGCTTTATGCCAACGAACCACTTCTTTATTAAGCCACATTTTTTGGATTTCTAAATAGTCATCGTATTTATTTTTATCTAATTGACGACGCTTGACTTCGTCTATTATATCACGGTTGACTTCATAACTTATATGTATATATGGCGCATTTTGAAGTAAATAGTTGACAGCTGTTGTTTTGCCAACCGCCATACAACCTTGTAATGATAAAATCATAATATCCTCCGTAAATTCCGATTTATCGGATAGTTCCCGATAAAAAAATTATATCACAATTCCCGACAAAAGTCAATACGCAAACATACTAAAACAGATCCTGCCCACAAAAATGAGCAGGATCTTATTACCTCTAAACTATACCCTGCGTACCGCGCCGAGCTTTTCATTCAGCGTGTTGGCGAAAGCCGACAACTTTCGCAATCTCATTTCTTCCCGCGGAAGATCTTAACAGCCGCCTTGCGCACTCCGATACGCGAGGCGCGTTTTCTGCCGAAACTATTTACGGCTCATTGACAACTGAAATCATCGGACAAATTCCGGTATTTGATATTGAACTTTGTGATCTAAAGCCTATATTATTTCCGACAAGCGCGGAAAAGGTCAAAGGCGGTGTTTCAAAGCACCGCCTTATCAAGCTCCGCTTACAGCAATTCCACTTTAGATTCACCCG
>DKXD01000159.1:0-4054 GCA_002492075.1 Ruminococcaceae bacterium UBA7135 | reverse complement strand
AATTCCACTTTAGATTCACCCCGTAAATATTGGTCGAGCCGTATTGCGGCATACTTGCCATTGTGAAACTCATGTGGAATTGTTGTAGATTTATCCTGACCGAGAATACAAGCCATATACTTATCCGAATTTTACCACGCTGCTGAGAGCGTAAAGCGGATAGAGCGAAAACCATTTTGCGAAGTCAATCCCCATTACGGCGAGGGTTGGCGGCACAGCAAAAAAAGCGAGACAGGCAAACAGCGTTGCTGCGCCGTTCTTTAACCTTTGTGAGATCAGCAGCACGGCTCCCATGACGATCATAAATGTGAGTATCTGCAAAATTATCATCAGCGTAATAAAAACCCGGATAGGCATATTTAACGCGAGGTCAAAGTACATCGGAAGATCCGATACGGAGCCTGCCCACACACCCAATGGAAAGACCTTAGATACAGAACTAATGCGGAACACCCATGGCAATGCCGCTGTGATTGTCACGCAGACCGTGCAGACCGCTATTTTGGATATGATGATCTTCCGCTTACCCTTGGCGGTCGCCGAGATCAAATTCCATGAACTATACCGCTCTTCGATAGGCAATACATTTGAGAAAGCGAACACCACGCACAGCGTCAGAAGAAGATAATCGGTGAGAAAACCTTTGCCTCGCCGCCCGAACAGATAGCCGTAACCGGTATCGTAAATCAGCGTGCCGCCGTGTTCTTTGGCGTGATCGTACTGTTCCATAACTCGGGTAAAATACGGATAGAACATAGTCTGCGCCTGATACGCTGATTTTAATTGTTCCCCCTCGGCTCTATCGATCTCACCGCTTGCTATCATTTTCTCGATTAGTTCGATCTGCTTGAACGCGTTCTCATAACGAGCATTTTCGGCGAGAATTTTCTCTTCGGACTCATCGGTGAGTTTTCCCTCAACCGAAAGCATAAAATTCCGGTAATATTCCTCGCCCACCGAAATCGTATATCTCTGCCCCAAATCGCCGTATCCTATCAGCAGCAGAAAAATCAGCAGCACTGCCGCAGCGCGATTTGTAAAGAGTATTTTGTGCGCTTCATGAAGAACAAGTCTTCCGTGAAACGCGGGCAGCGGAAACACTATACGCACGCGCCTGATCTCGAGCCTGCGCCCTTTGGCAAACAAAATAAACGCGGCTGCAACGGCTCCCGCAAGACAGACCGCAATAATAACGATCCCCAGCGTTAAGCGGTTTACGGGATATTCATTGATATTGAAATTCAGATAACCGCCAAGCAGATCCTTCGGATCGACAAGTCCCCAAAACGACAGGTATTTCAATGGCGCGAATTTTGAATATGCCGGGATAAAAATATAAGCCGCGTAATTCAGCGCGAGAAATCCCACCCCGCAAAGCGGCAGCACAAACCCGCGGGAGCTTACTATTGCCACAGCCCACAGCGCCGCTCCGAACGTAAAAAGCACTACGCTTTTTATAAGATATCGAAGCAGAAAATATTCTCCCAACGTGATCCTGAGATTGCTTTCGGTGAAGTCGGATATCGATTGTAATGACGCAGAAAGATCGCATATTCCCGTTGTGACCTCTGCATAAATAAAATTCGCGCCAAATAGCAACGCCGTGACCGAAAAGCAGCATATCAACATAGCCGCAAGCTTCGCGCCGAGACTTTTCGCTACTCCGCCGCGAGTGGCACGGGTAATGTAAAAAAGCCCCTTTTCCTTTTCCTCCGAGATAAGTCCGCTTGCGAATAAAAACACCGCCAATACCAACAACAGATCTGTCACAAGGCTTTGCGAAGCAATCTTCACTCCGCGAGACGGCGCAAAACAAATGTTCTTTGCGGTCATTCCCTCATGATCGTAAAAGCTCTTTTCGATGTTCCTCGCCGAAAAGGTGTTCCCCTCATTCTTATGGAAAATCGACACGCCGTTTAAAAGGTTCTTGTTATCTTCTATTGATTTAATATAGTTATCATAATCCGCGACGGTCTCACATTCCGCAAGGATCTCCTCAATAAATGCCCGTTCCGTTTTCAGAGAATTCGTATATCTGAGATAGTCTCCCGCGGCGTAAATGTCCTTGTATTTTTCATAGATATCGCGCTGAGTTCTCAGAATATGCTCCGCCATTTCGCGTCCGTAGTCGGTGTTTTGAAGCTGAAAATTCGTGACGGTCTCGACTGTGTTCAAGCCGTCTATATCCTCAAGTATCGAGTTCAAATATTCTATTTGTTCCTCCGCACCCAATGCCGACAGATCCCGCGAAACAGCTTTATAAGCGGACAGCGACGGCTCCAATTCGCTCGGCTTGTTGAAATACCACACAAGAAAAACATTTATCAAAAGCAGCAAAAGGATAAGTAAACCTTTTTTTCGGAGAATTTTTTCCAACTCAAACGGGATTTGCTTTATCATTTTCTCCATCCTCCCCGAAAAGCTTCATATAAACACGCTCCATATCCTCGCTGCTGTATTTTCGACACAGTTCCGAGACCGTGCCGCGGTCAGCGATCTCGCCGCTTTTCAGCAAAATTATCTCGTCCGCTATCGACTGAATATCCGACACAACGTGCGTGGAGACAAGAATAATTTTATCCGCCGATATCTCCTTTATCTTCTCGCGGACGCGAACCCGCTCCTTGGGATCAAGTCCCGCCGTCGGCTCGTCGAGAACGACGAGCTTCGGTTCTCCGAGAATAGCCTGCGCTATCAGAATACGCTGCTTCATGCCTCCCGAATACGCGCCTATAGGCTTTTTCGCCGCCTCGGTGAGATTGACATATTTCAAAACGCGGTCTATCTCGGATTTCTGCCGCGAACGCGGTATGTCTTTAAGCGTCGCCATATACGCGAGAAATCTCCGCCCCGAAAACGAGTCGTACAGCCCCTGCTGCTGCGGCGCGTAGCCGAGTATCCCGCGATATTTCCACCCAAGCTCTCTGATGTTCTCACCGTCGTATTTTACGGTGCCGCTGTCGGGGCGCAGATTTCCCGTTATCACGTTCATCATCGTGGATTTTCCCGCGCCGTTGGGTCCCAGCAAGCCGTATACTCCCTGCCCGAGTGTGAGGGAAACGCCGCCGAGCGCGACCTTATCACCGTATTTCTTAACTATATTTTCCAATTCCAATTTCATAGCTTTACCGCCTTTGCAATGTTATTTTTAGCAAACGTTATTTTTGTTTGATTTTCCCCGTCTGCGGCGGGGAAAATCGCAATCGGTCAAACTCAATCCCAGCTGTCCTTAAGCGTGTCTATCGGCTCGAAATTCGCCCGTCCGTTGATCAAGTCGTCTATGGAAATAAGACCCACTTTTCTTTTTCCGATGTTGTATGCTCCCGGGTTGTTTGCCGACGGTATTCTCTCGGTTTCATAGATCATGATGAGATTTTCCCCGCTCCGACCCAATATAACATAATCGCTGCCGAACCCCGAGGTATTGACAAATGCCGATACCGTCATATTTTCACCGTTAAGGTCGGTGAGATAAGTATTATCATCGCTCCAATCCTCGGTAACGCGGGTAAAGCACATTTTATCGAGAAAAAAGCCGTCAAGCCTGTAACCATTCGGAACGTTCACTTCGCGTGTTTCTCCCGTCAGCAGATCGACGGCATAGACCGAATAATCCTCGCGAATACAATACATTCTGCTTCCGTCATACTCATAATTATTATGCTCCAACAGCTCGCCATAGTTTTTGCGGAACGTCTCCTTTATTTCCTTTGTGGAAGGGTCGAGGGTAAAGTAAACCGTATCGCTCTTTTTCCTTAGCTCCCAACCCTCATCATTCCTATCGCCGAAATTCGGAGAGGGCGCTAATTCCTCCATGTGATCCCACCTGCTCGTGCCGTTTGGATATGCCGTTCCGGTCAGAATAAACATGCCGTCCGCAGCGCCAATAATATCAAGCGTGATATTGTTGAAGTCGTCGAGCGGTATGCGTTCCACGATCTTATTTTCGGACGGCGAATACCTCATAAGAGAGCGTTTTTTGGCATAGTTGAATATCGCGCCGTTCTTTTCCGAGTCGGGATTCTCGTAGATTTTGATGGCGGGAGTTTTAGCG
>DKXD01000218.1:7266-10120 GCA_002492075.1 Ruminococcaceae bacterium UBA7135 | reverse complement strand
AAAATAAAAAATTTCACTTCTTTTTTTTAAATATTTTAAACTTTGTCTTTATTTTTTTTTTTATATGTGGTATAATGGTATATGGAGTGGAATATTCGGCGAAATTTTATGTCTAAAAGAATTATTTTATCGAAATATGCCGATGGGTATAAAAATTCCGCATATGACAACATAAGAAAGGCAAAAAAATGAATAGCAAAGCAAGTAAAATTTTTCGCGCAGGGGCTGCGTTATTTTTGGCAGGCGCTCTTTGCGGCTGCTCGATGAAATTCGGCACGCGTACTGAACCAAAGCTCGATAAGGTGGTTGCATACGCCACAGGCGGAGAAGACATCGACGATCTGAACATCACATACGAGGAGTTCAGAAAAGAGTATAAATTCATTCTGGCGAACAGCGGCATCGACGATGACACCAAGGAAAGCATCGCCGCGGCGTGCAAACAGCAAAGAAGCACCATTATCAACACGCTGATCGTACAGAAGATATATGCCCGTTTAGCAAAAGAGATGGGAGTTTCCGAATTGACCGACGAAGAACAACAGGAGATCGACGAGGAACACGAAAAAACGGTAGAGAGTTTTATAAAGCAATTGGGAGAACGCGCGGAGCAAGAGCTTGAGGAAAGCCAAGCAAGCGGCGGATCCGACGGCGAGACTTCGGAAGAAGAGACGTCCGAAACAAGCGCCCCCTCAATGACCGATGAGGAAAAACGCGAGGCGGGAAGCAAGAAGCTGGACGAGATTTTGGAAAAAGCGGGCATGGACCGTGAAGATATGCGCGAGTGGGAAGTGACCGCCAAGATCGTGGAAAAGGTGCAGAACGCCATCTATAATTCGGTTGACCGCGCCGACGCGGAAAAGAAGCTTAAAGATCTGCAAATCGAGGGCGAGGAATACTACAATTCCGAGATAAGCAAATACGAGCAGGGCGGGTATTCGCAGGTTTGGCTGCCCGACGGCTCTCGTTTGATAAAGCACGTCCTTTTGGCGTTCGACAGCGATACGCAGACACAGATACGGTCTTTGCGCAGCGAGGAAAAGGACGATGAAGCCGATAAGCTGCGTACAGAAAAGGCGGAAGAGCTGAAATCGAAGCAGGAAGAGGTCGAAAAGAAGCTCGACGACGGCGAAAACATAGACGATCTCATCAACGATTACAGTGCTGATAAGGCAGGTTCGGCAAACTATCCCAACGGGTATACCGTAATACCGAACGGCACTACCTATATGGAGGAGTTCCAAAAGGCGTCGTTCGTTCCGAAAAAGATAGGCGAAAGAACAATATGTGTCACCGATTACGGCGTGCATATAATGGTATATGCGGGCGACGCAAAGGTATCCGATGAAGACCTGAAATACGCTGTGGATACGCTTTACGCTAATATGGGTTCTGAAGAGCTTGACAAGATTTTTACGGAGCGGATCGATGAATACGCGTTCGAGATAGATTACGACGCCTTGCGTCTTGATAAACCCGCCGAGGAAAGCTCCGCCGTTTCGGAATAACGGCAATATGATAGAGAGAAAATACAATGAAAGCTTGGCATGACGAAGGGATGCTGTTTATATGATTAACACACCGATCTGTAACTTTTTGGAAAAATATACCATGGAAAACCGCCTAAGACTGCATACGCCGGGGCACAACGGCGAGTTTCCGCATGACATAAGCGAGATAGCGGACGCGGACAGCCTGTATGATACCGACAGGAGCGGAGGGGTGATCGCCGCAAGCGAGGCATTCGCGGCAAGCCTTTTCGGCGCGAAGAGAACGTGCTATTCCTGCGGCGGCAGCACGCTTGCGATACAAACGGGGCTTGCTTTGCTGAAAGCGAAGGGCTGCAAGACCATCGCGGCGTCGCGGTACTCCCACAGAGCGTTTGCGGACGCGTGCGCGGCTCTTCAGCTGAAGATAAAGTGGCTGTATCCCGAGGAGTATCTGTCCGCCGACGTAAAATACGACGCGCGCGCTCTGGTGGGCGCGGACGCGCTGTTCATAACCAACATAGACTACTACGGCGGGACATGGAAGTTTGTGAACCCGAATGTTCCCGTGCTTATTGATAACGCTCACGGCGCGTATCTGAAGTTCATCGACAAGAGAATGTTCGGCACGGAGTATCTTCACCCGCTGGAGCTGGGTTTCCCGCTTATGAGCGCGGAATCGGCTCACAAAACGCTGCCTGTGCTTGCGGGCGGAGCGTATCTTCATTTTGCGGACGGCGTGGACTATTCACGCGCGAAGGAGTATATGGCGGTGTTCGGCTCGTCCAGCCCGTCTTATCTGATAATGGAAAGCTTAGACCGCTTCAACGGCTTGATCGCGCAGAACGTGCGTATGGTGATAAACGCCTGCGAAGCGGTAGCCGCGCTGAAACAAGACCTTGAGGTGTGCGGGATACCGCTTAAAAAAAGCGATCATCTGCGCATAACCATAAACGCCCGCGAATGCGGACTTTCGGGACGCGAATACGCGGCGGCGCTGCGTTCAAACGGCGTGGAGTGCGAAATGGCTGACGATAACTACGTTGTGCTGATGTTCTCGGGCGCTAGTACGCTGGAGGATTGTCAGCGTGCGGAAATGGCGATAAAGTTCGTGTTGACGCGTCCGCCCAAGCCGCTTGTGAAGTTCCCGCATATCAAGGCTGCCGAGGGTATGCCGATGTGGGAGGCTATGTATAAGCCTCGCAAGCTCGTTCCGATAGAAGCGGCTCGCGGAGAGATATGCGCGGAGATGAAGTCGGTCTGCCCGCCGGGAGTGCCGCTTATCTTCCCCGGAGAGATCATCGACCACACCACCGCTGAGATACTGAAATCCCGCGGCATAAACAAGATACATATCGTTATGCGCG
>DKXD01000218.1:0-6955 GCA_002492075.1 Ruminococcaceae bacterium UBA7135 | reverse complement strand
ACATATCGTTATGCGCGAATTGAATCAGGCTTATTAAGCTATGGCAGTCAGAAAAAAGAGCCGCAGAAAAATAGTCTGCGGCGGGAAGAATTATGTTTGGTACGTTCTCGCGGGAGACCGCGATTATTGGACGCGCGTTGCGGAGGGCGGGAGCGGCTGGGCTTGGGAAACGCCGTTCCTGCACGTTATCTCCGAGGATAAAACGCTTATCCTCACTATTCCGCTGAACGCTCCAAAGCCGTACGCGGTCAGCAAGGGGCGGCGTTTTCAAGGTAAGAAGACGAGCGGGCGCTGGGAGAGATATTTCCTGCCGTTTTCGCTGCCCGAGGCAATAACCCCCAAAACCGTTGCTGAGATAGTCGAGTGGGCGGAGCGCGGCGAAAACGCTGTTAAAACGGAGTACGGCGAAGTAGCTCGTTTTTAGGGAGCTGACGCGCGGTAAATGAGCGCCGTTCTATGAGCGAGAGCCTGCAGCCGCACAGTCCGCGGCTGCGCTGAAAAATACTTTGAGAGAGTGTGCTTTCCGTGACGATACGGTTCGGAAACACGGCGGTATAAAGCCGAAGTCCCCGCCTTGAGGAGATCGCGGTAAAGTTTTCGTCGGCGCTTACCGATGAACGATACATATATAACAGATACAGCACGGCGGTGTAAAGACTTATTATCATGCCGCTGTACAAAACGGTTTTCAGCAGCATTACCGAAAAGTCGATATGATACGCGGCGATAAGCAGCGCACCGAATATCCCCGCCCACGTAAGCGGAGCGGCGGTGTATCCGAGAAAAGCTCGCGAGGGGGGCGAAAGTCTGTTCGGCGGTATTTTGAACCCGCACAGAGTTTTCAGCGTTTTTTCGAGTTCCCCGCGCTTTACACACGGGCAGAGCATAACTCCGCGAAGATAAAGCGGCGCACGCCGCGCGGCAAGACAGGTTATCGTGTCGCAATATACGGCTGCGGCGGAATTTGATACAAGCACGTGCTCATATAATGTAAGAACACCGCTTTCGATAAACAGAAGTCCGTCGGCTTTGGAAACGCGAAATCCGCTCAGCCGCAGCAGCTTTCTTATATACGCGAACACCCACGACCCCAGCGCGAAAACCGCAAGCGTTATCGCTATACGAGGTACGGCGACCTTAAAAAAACCGAGCGCCTTTTCAAGCTCCGCCGCGGTTTTGGTAAACACGGCGATAAGCTCGCTTACGTATTCGCCGCCGATAATTACCGACAGTTTCCGCAAGACCGCCGCAAAGACGAACACTCCGCCCAAAGCGCGGGTATCTATAAAAGCTCCGAACGCGATCTCGCGAAAGCGCGGCTTCGCGACCGCTTGACAGGGCTTTGGGAGGAACGACAGTCGGCCGCTTTTTTTCAGGTAGAATTTCAGCGTTCCGTTAAGCGAGAAAACGCTTATCTCCTTTGCGCCGAAGATACGCAAAAGCAGCGTTCGCCGCGCGGTGATCCTCACGATACATGAAAGCGGCATAACCGAAGTCCGCTTTAAAATCAAGCCTTTTTCAAGGCTTATTTGTTTGCTTGAAAGGTTCAGTTTAACAAAGAATTTGCGGAGAATATAATAAAACAAAAAATTCATAAGTATACCTTATCTTTATGTCGCTCGGGCTTTGCCGGCGGCAAATACATTTCGGAAAGAGGTTGTTTTTATGACGACAGGCTGTGTGATATTGGCGGGCGGCGAGGGCAAGCGAATGAAGTCCGAGCGCCCGAAGGTTCTGTGTGAGGTGCTGAAAAAGCCCATGCTCGGCTGGGTGCTGGACGCGGCGGAGGAGTTCGGGTTTGACGAGATCGGCGTGATTACGGGCTTTAAGTGTGAGCTTACCGAGGAATATTTGCAGACCCGCAGCGGAAACATAACAACGTACTATCAGAAAAAACAGCTCGGGACGGGCGACGCGGTGAAGCAGGCTATGGAGCTTGTCAAGGGAGTTGACTGCGTTTGCGTGCTGAACGGCGACGCGCCGTTTATCAACGCGGAAACGCTGCGCCGCTCTTTTGAGTTTCACAAATCGAGCGGGGAGGACGTTACCGTTATTACAGCCGAGATAGACGATCCGACGGGATACGGCAGAATAATACGTGAAAACGGCGAGTTCACCGCTATCCGCGAACATAAGGATTGTTCCCCGGAGGAAGCGAAAATATGCGAGGTAAACAGCGGCGCTTATTGGTTCAACGCAAAAGCGTTGGCGGCGGCGCTTCCCAGACTTACGTCAAACAACGCAAACGGGGAGTTTTACCTTACCGATTGCGTGGAGCTTATCGGCAGAGCGGGAGCGTTTACAAGCGATGATCCGGATATAGTGCTTGGAGCCAATACCCGCAAGGCTTTGTTTGAGCTTAACGAAAAGGCGCGTGAGCGAGTTTTCGAGCGCCTGATGAACGACGGCGTGGACTTTATCGTCAAGGACGGAATTATAATCGGTCCCGATGTAAAAATAGGCTGCGATACGCTTGTGCTTCCGAATACCGTTATACTCGGCAAAACGACCATAGGAAAGAATTGCGAGATTGGCGCGAACTCACATATCGAGGATTGCGTTATCGGCGATAATGTTAAGCTCGATAACGTAAAGGCGGTAGAGTCGACAGTCGAGGACAACGTGAAGATAGGTCCGTTTGCGCAGCTTCGTCCGGGAACCGTCATTCGCCGCGGCGTGAAGATAGGCGATTTTGTGGAGATAAAGAACAGCGATATAGGTGAGAACACCTCCGTAGCGCACCTTACCTACCTTGGCGACAGCGATGTGGGGCGCGGCGTGAATTTCGGCTGCGGCTGCGTTACCGCGAACTATGACGGCGTGAACAAGTTCCGCACAGAGATAGGCTCAAACGCGTTTATCGGCTGCAACACCAATCTCATCGCTCCCGTGAAGGTCGGCGAAAACGCCACAACGGGAGCGGGCTCTACGATAACGAAGGAAGTGCCGCCCAACTCGCTCGCCGTGGAACGTTCGCAAACGCGCATAATAGAAAACTGGCAGAAAAATTTCAAGAGGAAGAAAAAATGAGAAAAGCTTTGGTAATTGTGGATTATCAGGTGGATTTCGTAAGCGGCGCACTCGGCTTTGCGGGCGCGGAGCTGCTTGAACCGACGATAATCGAGAAGATAAACAAATATCACGCGGAAAACGGCGATGTGTTCTTCACGTTGGATACTCACGGTGAGAATTATCTCGATACCGCCGAGGGAAGAAAGCTCCCCGTGCCGCATTGTATCAAAGGAACGGAGGGGCACAAGCTTTACGGCAAGGTTGCGGAGTGTGTGCGGGAGAACGATACAATTATCGAAAAGCCGTCATTCGGCTCTTTGGAGCTTGCCGAGAAGCTGCGAAAAGCAGGCTATGACGAGGTGGAGTTCTGCGGGTTGGTGACGGATATATGCGTCGTTTCCAACGTGATATTGGCAAAGGCGGCGCTCCCCGAAAGCCGTATCGTTGTTGATTCGAGAGCGGTTGCGTCGTTCGACGGCGAAAAGCACAATGCCGCGCTTGAGGTGATGAAGAGCGTGCAGGCGGACGTTATATGAGAGCGTTCGGCGATCTGAAAAAATGGGAGCTTATCACTCTCGGAGCGGCGGCGGCAGCGGCAATTACCCTGCGGATCTTGGAAGAAAACGGAGTAATAAGCTTGCCGCATACATTTGTGATAGTTTTCCTTATGGTGTTCGCCGCGCTTTTCTTTTTAAGACGACCCGCGATACTGCTGGTCGATCTTACCAGAACGGGGTCTGTCGATAAGGACAAGCGCTCCGCGGCGCTTATAGATGTTTTTTTCGCGGTTATCGCGGAGGGCGTGCTTATCTATCTGCTGAATTATCAATGAGCGCGGGGAGGGTTTCTTATGGATATAGGCGGTTATATCTTTATGATATTCTTTATCGCGGTCGCGGTCGGCGTTATGATAGTAATGCCGATAATCACCGTTGTGAACGCGCACAGAGAAAAGAGCGGCAAAGAGCCTTTATTCAAGGGCAGAACGCGCAAGATAGTTATAGTCAACAAGCGCGTTTCCGAGCGTGTGTATTACGACGGCGGACCTATTCCCGCAATGAGCGTCGATTACCGCGTTGTCGGCGGTAAGATACTGCATACAAAGGATATCGACGAGGAGCTTTTTGACCGTATCGCGGTCGGACAAACTTATAAAGCGTTGATACGCGACGGAGCCGTTAAGAAAATAGAACTGTGTTAAGCGATATCGGCGGGAGGGACGTTATGCATTGTGATTACCGCAACTCGATATGGTACGGCATTGCGGCGGGTATCGGAGAGATCGCACTGTTTTATTTCCTCGACCTTTTTACGCCGTTGGATTTTTCCGGGTGGGCGCATATTGCCGTTATGTTCGCAATGTTTTCATGTATGTTCCTGCCTGTTCCCATTCGTGCCGCGTTTTGTTTGCCGAAACTGAAAAGGTCGGGAGTGAACGTTGAGGCGGAGGTGTTATCAACGAAAATCGAGGGCGAGGGGCAAAATATAGAGAGGAACAAAATGTATGTAAGTACGATACGTTTTGTGCTTGACGATAAAACATTTATCAAAAGGCTGTACAACTTCACGATATATCGGTCAAGAATACGGGAAGGCGAAAGATTGAATGTGATCGTCAATCCCGACAATACCGATAACTTTTTGATTATTCCGAGAGGGCGCGTTTTCATTATTTTGAACGCGGTATTCGGAATTATCTTTCAGGTTCTTTTTATCGCGGCGATAGCGTTGGGGTGCGTTATCGGCAAGTAATTTCCCGAAAGGAAGATAAACTATGAATTCACAAAACTACACAATGCTGTGCGACTTCTACCAGCTGACTATGGGCAACGGGTATCTGAAAACAAAGCACGCGAACCGTATCGCGTACTTTGACGTCTTTTTCAGGCGCGTTCCCGAAAACGGCGGCTTCGCGATCTGCGCGGGGCTGGAGCAGGTCATCGAGTATATCGAAAATCTTCGCTTTGACCAAGATGACATCGAGTATCTGCGTTCCAAGGGGATATTTTCGGAGGAATTTCTGGAGTATCTGAAAAACTTTAAGTTCGAGGGCGACGTCTGGGCGATACCCGAGGGTACTCCCGTATTCCCCAACGAGCCGCTGATAACCGTCCGCGCTCCCGCGATACAGGCGCAGCTTATCGAGACCATGCTGCTTCTTTTGGTGAACCACCAGTCGCTTATCGCCACAAAAGCGAACAGGATAGTCCGCGCGGCGCAAGGGCGGGCTATTTCGGAGTTCGGCTCGCGCAGGGCGCAGGGAACGGCGGGCGCTATTCTCGGCGCGAGAGCCGCGTATATCGGCGGCTGCTCGGGCACGGCGTGCGTTATGTCCGACGAGCTGTACGGCGTTCCCGCAACAGGCACTATGGCGCACAGCTGGGTGCAGATGTTCGATTCGGAGCTTGAAGCGTTTGAAGAATACTGCCGCGTTTATCCTCACGGAGCGGTGCTGTTGGTGGATACCTATAACGTGCTGAAAAGCGGGGTTCCCAACGCTATTAAGGCGTTCGACAATATTCTGAAGCCCTTGGGAGCGCGTCCCGTTGGAATAAGATTGGATTCGGGAGATATCGCGTATCTTTCGATAGAGGCTCGCAAAATGCTTGACGAGGCGGGTTATCCCGACTGCAAGATAGTAGCGTCCAATTCTCTGGATGAGCATATAATCGGCGATTTGATAGCGCAGGGCGCGAAAATAGACAGCTTCGGCGTTGGCGAGCGTCTGATAACCGCAAGCGCCGAGCCTGTGTTCGGCGGAGTGTATAAGCTTTGCGCCACGGAGGAAAACGGTATCGTTACCCCGAAGATCAAAATATCCGAAAACGTGGTGAAGATCACAAATCCGCACTTCAAAAAGGTGTACCGCGTATTTGACAAAGACGGCAAGGCGACCGCCGATCTTATCTGCGTTCACGATGAAACGATAGACACATCAAAGCCGCTGGAGCTTTTCGACCCCGACTTCACATGGAAACGCAAGCAAATTTCCGGTTTTACGGTGAAAGAGCTTCAGGTGCCTGTGTTCAAGAACGGAAAACGCGTTTACGATTCGCCGGATATCAAAGAGATAAAGGCATATTGCGCGGAACAGATCGGTACGCTGTGGGATTCGCTGCTGCGGTTTGAAAACCCGCACAAGTATCACGTCGATCTTTCGCAGAAGCTGTGGGATATAAAACAGAAATTACTTTCGGAGAGGGAGGGATGACCTCGAATGCTCAAAGAAAACATTGAAGAACGGTGCAGGAGCATATGCCCCTCCGCGAGCTTCGGCAAAAGCGTCTGCGCGTTCGCGCCGAGCGGCGCGGTCGGTTTTATCGACACGTCAAGCGCGTGTGACGGCTCCCGCGGAATAGCGTTTTTCGGCGACAGCGTTTATGTCAACACGGACGGCGCGGTGCAGCGCATAGAGTACAAAAACATAAGCGGCTTGCAGATAATCAGCAGCTTTGAGGACGCGTTCGCCGATGAATTGTGCGTTATGGGGAACGGGTTCGAGCTGCGCATAAGCGACTACTCGCTGGATAAATTCGAGCTTAAATGCCTGTTGGACGAGCTGTGCAAGGATAGTGAACGGCTCGCCGAGAACTCCGCGCGGAAAACCGCCGTAAGCGTTTTGACGGAGGCTTCCGAACACACGGGTATCAACGCTCTTGCGGCGCTGTCCAATAATCCTGCGCCGTTTCATAAGCCTCCGCAGTCCGAAAAAGTCAAGCCTATCCAACCGCTCGACAATGACCCCATACCCGTTGAGGACCGCAGTCCGGTTATTGCGGAAACTGTGATAGAGATACAGGAGCAGCGTTTGCCGCTTCCCGAAAACTATTCTCCCGCGCCGATACCGGAGGAAAATATAAACTGGATAAGCGGCGCGAACATCAAAAAGCCTCTGCCCAAAGAAACGGCGGAAATTCCCGAGGAAACTCCCGAGGAGATAAAA
>DKXD01000050.1:14255-14757 GCA_002492075.1 Ruminococcaceae bacterium UBA7135 | reverse complement strand
ATTGGTAAAATATTTCCAATTTATGGAAATATTTTGCAAATGTGATAATCATCGCGCAAAAGCGCCTTTGGGCGAAAGCGTGCTTTGCTTTTTTATGCTCGAAACGCAACGAATTTTGTCGAAAAGCGCGGATGGCTATTTCGGAAACCCCGAAACTTTTCAGTAAAATGCAGTTCTTTTTGTGGTACGCTCCGAGTAAGAAAGGAGAAGTGCGGAGTTCTGAAAGAGCGTAAGGCGTTTACATTCGACCGCTGTTGAGTACGGCGTGGAGCGACAGACGATATAACGGCATTGAACAGAACGCGGAAAGCTTTAAAACAACGCACTGAGTAAAGCGATGAACAGAGCGCGGATATAGCGTAATAATGCTGTGTGAGTGAGAGCATGAGGCAGCCGTGACCACTCAAACGCCAACTCGATAATAACGCAATGTCAACGCAATAACAACGCAATAGTAACACGCTTACATTATTATATAAAAAAAGAAAAGAATATAAGAAAC
>DKXD01000050.1:617-13968 GCA_002492075.1 Ruminococcaceae bacterium UBA7135 | reverse complement strand
AAAAAAGAAAAGAATATAAGAAACCAAGAATACGCGCCTGCGGTGCGGGCGTGGGTTTTTCCATAGTTTTCATTTATTTTTCACAAAAAACAGATTGACAAATTATATAAATTGCTGTATAATGTGTAATATCAAACAAACCGGTGGGATATCCAACAATGTTGGGATAATGCTGCAAAGTGGAGATGATGTTATGGAAAATTCCGAAAACAGAGACATCGGTATGCGCTTCAGAATGATAAACAACGCCATTCGGCGCTATGTAGATCGCAGTTCGGAGCTGAAAAGCGAGCTTGATAACCTGACCTGCTCTAACGGCTGGATAATAGCGCACCTCGATCACATGGAAAAGCTTGGGAAAGACGTGCTTCAGCGGGATTTTGAGAACAATTTCGGAATAACGCGCTCCACCGCTTCAAAGGTGCTGAAGCTCCTTGAAAAAAAGGGAATGATCGAACGCGTGCCCGTATCTCACGACGGACGAATGAAACGGATAATCATGACGGATAAGTCGCGCGAGCTGAGCCGAAAAATGCAGGCGGATTACGAGCGAACCGAAAAGCAGCTTACTCGCGGCTTTTCCGATGAGGAGCTGAAAAAGCTGTGCGGCTTTTTGGACAGAATACAGATAAATCTTGAAGCCAATGACGGAAATGAAGGGGGCAATACTTAATGTTCAAAACCTTAATAAAATGCATCCGCGATGCAAAAGTGCCCGCGCTGCTGACGCCGATCTTTATGCTTGCCGAAGCGTTTTCCGAGGTAATGATACCCAGCATCATGAAAAATATGATAGACGAGGGTATCAATAAAGGAGATATGAACAACGTTGTGAAGTACGGAGTTATCCTGCTTATCGCAACGGTGGCGGCGATGTTCTTCGGAATAACGGCGGGCGTTACGGCTTCCCGCGCAAGCTCGCGCTTCGCAAGAAATATGCGGTGGGATATGTACGGCAATATCCAGAATTTTACGTTCTCGTCTATCGACAAGTTCTCTCCCGCAAGCTTGGTAACGCGCCTTACCACAGACGTGAACCGTGTTCAGATGGCGTTTCAGATGATCATCAGAATAACGTTTCGAGCGCCCGCGATGCTTGTTTTCGCGTTTATTTTCTCGTTCAGAACAAGTCCCAAGCTTTCTATGACGTTTTTATACGCGATACCGTTCTTGGTTATCATTCTCATCATTATTATAAAGAAAGCGTTCCCGATCTTCGATAAAACGTTTAAAGCATACGACGATCTGAACGAGTGTGTTGAGGAGAATGTCCGCGGGATACGCGTTGTGAAAAGCTTTGTTCAGGAGGGTCACGAAATATCGAAGTTCCAAAAGATATCCAACAAGATATTCAGCCTGTTCACCAAGGCGGAATGTACTGTGGCGTTCAACGGACCCGCAATGCAGATAGCGGTCTACAGCTGTATCATCGCTATCTCGTGGCTTGGAGCGCACGTGATAGTCGAAAGCGGCAACGGCACGATAAACCCCGACGGTCTTACCATCGGCGGACTGACCTCTCTGTTTACCTACACCACTCAGATCCTGATGAGCCTTATGATGCTCTCGATGATATTTGTAATGCTCACCATGTCCAAAGCCAGCGCCGACCGCTGCGCCGAGGTTCTTCAAGAGGGCTGCGACATCAACGACGGCGAACGCAATATCAAGGAGCTGAAGGACGGTTCGATAGAGTTTAAGAACGTTTGCTTTAAATATTCCGATACCGCCGAAAACAACGCGCTCGATCACATCAGCGTGAAAATAAACTCGGGTGAAACGGTCGGAATTATCGGCGGCACGGGTTCTTCAAAGTCCACCTTCGTGCAGATGATACCGCGTTTGTATGACGTCACCGAGGGTGAAGTTATCGTGGGCGGCGAGAACGTCCGCGACTACAATCTTGAGGCGCTCCGCAGCAACGTGGCAATGGTTCTTCAAAAGAATACGCTGTTCAGCGGAACTATCTACGAGAATATTCGCTGGGGTGACGAAAACGCGTCCGACGAGGACGTTCAGCGCGTATGTCGTTTGGCGTGCGCCGACGAGTTCATTCGGAAGTTCCCCGATAAATACGATACCTATATCGAGCAGGGCGGTTCGAACGTATCGGGCGGACAGAAGCAGCGTCTGTGCATAGCACGCGCGCTGCTCAAACACCCGAAGATACTTATACTTGACGACAGCACGAGCGCCGTTGATACTCACACCGACGCTATGATAAGAAAAGCGTTCCGCGAGGAGATACCGAACACCACAAAAATAATCATCGCGCAGAGAGTAAGCTCTGTGTGCGACGCGGATAAGATAATCGTGCTTGATAACGGCAAAATAGCCGATATGGGAACTCATGACGAGCTGTATGAGCGCGGCGGAATTTACCGCGAGATCTACGATCAACAGACAAAGGGGGCAGAAGAAGATGAGTGAGGAGATCAAAGATACGAAAACCGCACAGCCGCCCCGTATGCAGGGCAGACCGCCCAAGGGTGCGCGTATGCCGATGAAGTTTGACAAGAAAACGATAAAGCGTGTGTTCGCGTACCTGAAGCCCTACAAAGTGCAAATGATTCTTGTGGTGGTGTGCATATTGCTTACTGCGGGAGCGCAGGTGGGGTCCTCGCTGTTTTTGCAGACGCTGATAGACGATTATATCATGCCGCTTGTAGTCGACCCCTCGATAGGCTATTCGGGCTTGCTGAAAGCACTTATCACAATGGGAGTGCTTTTCCTTGTGGGAGCGCTTTCGGCGTTGTTTAACGCCCGCATTATGGCAAAGGTTTCTCAGGGGGTTCTTAAAACCGTGCGAAACGATATGTTCACGCACATGCAAAGCCTTCCGATAAGCTATTTCGACACCCATGCCCACGGCGACGTAATGAGCTTTTATACCAACGACGCAGACGCTATGCAGCAAATGCTCTCGCAATCGATACCGCAGGTGCTGTCGTCGGGCATAACGATAATATTTGTATTCTTTTCCATGCTGCATTTGTCAATCTGGCTGACGCTGGTGGTCATCGTGTTCCTTTTCTTCATTTTGATGATAACCGCAAAGATCGCGGGAAAATCGGGAACATATTTCGTAAAGCAGCAGCACTCCACGGCGGACGTAAACGGCTATATCGAAGAGATGATAAACGGTCAGAAGGTCGTTAAGATATTCTGTCACGAGGAAAAAGCCAAAGAGCAGTTTGACGGAAAGAACTCCGACCTTTGCGAAAACACCTACAAGGCGAACGCCAACGCAAATGTCCTTATGCCGCTTAATAACTGCTTAGGGTACTTCTTGTATGTGGTGATCGCGGTGGTAGGCGCGATAATGGCGATAAATAAGGTTACGAACATCGCGTTTTTCGCAAGCGAGGTGCCGGGTGCTGCCATTGTGTTCATCGTGAAAAACACTTTGCTGCTCGGCGATATTGTAGCTTTTTTGCAATTGTCGAGAAGCTTCATAGGACCTATCGGTCAGGTATCGCAGCAGTTGAACTCTGTGGCTATGGCAATGGCGGGCGCGGAGCGTATCTTCACGCTTATTGACGAGCAGCCCGAAACGGACGACGGCTATGTTACTTTGGTAAACGCGAAGCGTGATGAAAACGGTGAGCTTATTGAAACGAGCGAGCGCACTCACCTTTGGGCATGGAAGCACCCACATACTGCGGACGGCTCGGTGACTTACACGGAGCTTAAAGGCGACATAGTGCTGGACGACGTGGATTTCGGTTATGTTCCCGAAAAAATGGTGCTGCATAATATAGACATCTACGCCGAACCGGGTCAGAAAGTGGCATTTGTAGGTGCTACGGGCGCGGGCAAGACCACGATAACCAATCTTATCAACCGCTTCTATGATATCGCGGACGGCAAGATACGATATGACGGTATCAATATCAACAAGATAAAAAAAGCCGATCTTCGGCGGTCGCTGGGCGTGGTTTTGCAGGACGTGAATCTCTTTACGGGAACGGTTATGGAAAATCTCCGCTACGGCAAGCCCGACGCGACTGACGAGGAGTGTATAGCGGCGGCAAAGCTCGCGAACGCGGACGGCTTTATCCGTATGCTTCCCGAGGGCTACAACACGGTGCTTAAGGGCGATGGCAGCGGTCTTTCGCAGGGACAGCGGCAGCTTATCTCGATAGCGAGAGCGGCGGTCGCCGATCCTCCTGTTATGATACTCGACGAGGCGACCTCCTCTATCGACACGAGAACGGAGGCTATCGTTCAGGCGGGTATGGACGCACTGATGAAAGGACGCACGGTATTCGTTATCGCGCACAGGCTCTCTACCGTTCGCAACTCGAACGTGATAATGGTGCTCGAACAGGGGCGCATTATCGAGCGCGGCTCTCATGAGAAGCTCATTGCCGAAAAGGGACAGTATTACAGACTGTATACGGGCGCGTTTGAGCTGGAATAATACAAACAAAAGCTCCCAAAGGCTAGTAGCCTGCCTTTTATTACAACGTTTTAATCGAGCGATATGCTCCAAATCGGAGCAACGCTTAGAACGTAATGACAAAGGCGGCACGCCTTATCTGGGGGCTTTTTGCATAAAACTGAAAAAAATCCGCCAAAAGTGCTTGACAAACGCAAAGCAATGTGTTATAATAATAAAGCCGCTTGTGTAAGGTATAGGTAAAGTGCGCCCAAAAGCGCCGCCTTAGCACAGCGAGTTCTGAAAAGAGGTATGAATATGTACGCAGTTATTGAAACGGGCGGAAAGCAGTATCAGGTCAAAGAGGGCGACGTTCTCTTTATCGAGAAGCTGGACGCCGAGGGCGAAGTAACCTTCGACAAGGTAATTATGGTAGGCAAGGACGACGGCAACGTAAACGTCGGCGCACCGTATGTAAGCGGCGCTTCCGTTAAGGCGACGCTTCTGAAGAACGGCAAGGCTAAGAAGATCACCGTTTTCACTTACAAGCCCAAGAAGCACGTTAAGAGAAAAATGGGTCACAGACAGCCGTACAGCCAGGTAAGAATTGAGGCTATCAACGCGTAATGTTAAATTGTGTTTTCCGTTTGGGAGAGTTCGGAGATGTGGAAGCGTTTTCGGGCTTTGAGATAAGCGGTCACGCGGGTTACGGTGAGGCGGCGAACGAGCGCGAGGGCAATGATATCGTCTGCGCGGCGGTCAGCTCCTGCACAATGCTTGTGTGCAACGCGATTACCGAAAATTTCGGCGCGACGGCAGATGTTAAGGTTGAAGAAAACCGCATTACGCTTTCTCTGAAAGAGAACAGCGAGTCGGCGCAAAAGCTTATCGCGGCGTTTTGCGAACACCTGGAAACGCTCTCGCGGGAATACGAAAACATTAAGGTTACGATCAAATAGGAGGTTTACTATGATAATCATTGGTTTACAATATTTCGCTCATAAAAAAGGTATGGGTTCGACCAAGAACGGACGTGATTCCGAATCCAAGAGACTGGGCGTTAAGCGCGCCGACGGACAGTTTGTTCTTGCGGGCAACATTCTCGTAAGACAGCGCGGCACTCACATTCATCCGGGCAACAACGTTGGTATCGGCTCCGACGATACGCTTTTCGCACTTGTTGACGGCAAGGTGAAGTTCGAGCGCCTCGGACGCGACAGAAAGCAGGTTAGCGTTTACGCTGACTGATTTTCAGTATGGTAATGCTTTAAGCCGGATAACTGTCCGGCTTATTTGCGTATTTTTTGGACAGGCAAGGGAACATTATTAAAAACAGAGGGGGCGGTGAGCGTATGATGTTTGTCGATAAAGTGAATATCTCGATAAAGGCGGGGAACGGCGGCAACGGCGCGGTTTCGTTTCACAGAGAAAAGTATGTGAACGCGGGCGGTCCCGACGGCGGTGACGGCGGAAAAGGCTCGGACATCGTGTTCGCGCCCGACGACAGCCTTTCGACGCTTATCGATTTCCGATATAAGAAGAAGTATATCGCGCCCGACGGCGAACCGGGCGGAGCAAAACGCTGCTCCGGGAAATCAATGGACGCGACCGTGATAAAGGTGCCGCGCGGCACTATCGTTAAAGACCAGAACACCGGGCGGATACTCGCGGACGTTTCAGACGAGCCTGTGGTCGTGGCTCGCGGAGGAAAGGGCGGCAGGGGCAACGCGCGGTTCGCCACCCCGACCCGACAGATACCGCGCTTTTCAAAGCCGGGCTTTCCGGGGGAGAAATTCGACGTTACGCTGGAGTTGAAGTTGCTTGCGGACGTGGGCTTAGTCGGTTTTCCGAACGTCGGAAAATCCTCGCTGATAAGCGTGGTGAGCGCGGCAAAGCCCGAGATCGCAAACTATCACTTTACCACGATAACGCCCGTTTTGGGTGTTGTGAAGCGCGGTGAAAAGTCTTTCGTTATGGCGGATATCCCCGGGCTTATAGAGGGAGCCTCCGAGGGCGTGGGGCTTGGTCATGAGTTTTTGCGCCACGTGGAGCGCTGCCGCCTTATCGTTCACGTTGTGGACGTTTCCGGGATAGAGGGTCGCGATCCCAAAGAGGACTTCGACAAAATAAATCACGAGCTTGCGAACTTTTCCGAGGACTTAGCGGAGCGTCCGCAGATAGTCGCGGCGAACAAGTGCGACCTCGCTTCGGATGAGCAGATCGCGGAATTTGAAAGCTTCATCGGGGAAAAGGGCTTGCCGTTCTTTAAAATATCGGCGGCGACCACCGAAGGCACCGACGCGCTTATCGACGCGGTGATAGCAAAGCTCGACACGCTGCCGCCCGTCAAGCGCTACGAAGCGCAGCAGCTTACGCTTAAAGAGCTTGCCGAGCAGGACGCGCAAAAGCGTTCGTTTACTGTCACAAAGCAGGACGGCGTTTACATCGTGGACGCAGAGTGGCTGGCACCGATACTCTCGGTGGTAAATATGGAGGACTACGAGAGCCTGCAATATTTCCAGCGCGTGCTGCGCTCCAGCGGCATTATCGACGAGTTGGAACGGCAGGGAATACAAGAGGACGACCTTGTGTCGATCTTCGATTTCGAATTTAATTACGTCAGATAAAAACAGAGAAAATCACTTCTCGGGAGCGGATTTTTCGGGAGGTATCAAAATGGGCAATTTTCTTAGTGCAATCGTTGAACAAATGGACAGGTCAACGGCGGGCAGCGAGGACACCGCGCGGCGGGTTCTGCAAATGTGCAAGGGGAGTCCAAAAAACGCGCTTTTTTTCGGCGACGACGTCTTTACTCCGCAGCTTATCGCCGAGACGACGGGAGCCGCGCTTCTTGCGACATTTGGAGAGCGGTTCCGCGCCGAAAGCGCGGCAGCTTCAGGCTTGGACGCGCGAACAGTCGGAGCGTACGAGGTGACAAAAACCGATGGCGGCTGGGACTTTATCTGGTACAACGGGCTTACGGAACCCGACGGCGTGTCAAGGCGGCTGGAGCAGATACGCGGCGCGCTTTCCGATGGCGGCACGGCGGTATTCCGCACTCTGTGCTGGCTTATCGACCCGTCGCTCGACACGAAGAGCTACATCGAGCGGCGTTTCGGGCGACCCGAACCGCTTGATGAGGTGCTGCGGCAGGCAAAGGAGCAGGGTTTCTTGATAGAGGACTTCTACATCGCGCCCAAATCGGATTGGCGGCGCAATTTCTACGAGCCGATGAGCGAGCTTGTCAGAAAACTTGAGGGTGCGGTCGTCGAGGACGATACCGCCTCCGGTATAGGGGAGTTTAATAAAGAAGTTTATATGTTCGACCTGCACAGCGCGGAATACAGCTTTGTATATTATGTTCTGAAAGCTAAATGACAACAGACGGGAGCGGATGTTACGGAATATTTGACGGAAAAGGAAGCGCAGGGGTACAGTCCCAACGTGCTCGCGTTTTTTGGCGACAGCGTATATGAGGTAATGGTGCGTCGGCTCGTGGTGACAACGCATCAGACCAACGCGGGAAGAATGCACGATATGGCGGTGGAGCGCGTTCGTGCGAGCTATCAATCCGAGGCGGTAAATGTCTTGGAGCCTTTGCTTACCGAACGCGAAGCGGATATTCTGCGGCGTGGGCGAAACGCGGGCGGTATTTCCGTGCCGAAGAGCGCCAAGCCGAGCGAATATCGCCGCGCAACCGGCTTTGAAGCGCTGTTTGGGTATTTGGCTCTTACGGGTCAGCAAGAGCGGCTTGAAGATCTGTTCGGCGCGATATGCAAGGCTCTCCCCATTGAGTGAGCCACGTTTTTGGCGGTGATACATACACTGGATTTACTATTGGGAAAGCGGGAGCTTATGAAGAAAGAAACACAGCCAAAGTCGGCGCGAATGAAACGACGGACAGCTTTGCGGTGGGCGATAGATATAGTGATAATCCTGGCGGCGTCTGCTATATACTCGCTGGGAGTGCATTGCTTTATCTCGTCCAACAACATTGCCCCGGGCGGAGTTACGGGCATTGCGATAATAGTGTCGGAGGTCGTGCCGATAAAAGTCGGAACGCTGATATTCGCGTTTAATGTGCCGTTGATGATACTTGGGTTTATATTTCTTAACAAGAAAACGATGATAAAAACGGTTATCTCGGTAACGGCAATAACGGTGTTTACGGACGTGTTCGGCGAATTTGTACCGACATACAGCGCCGAGGGCGGCAACGGCATTATGGCGGCACTGTTCGGCGGCGCTCTTATGGGAATAGGCTTGGGACTAAACTATCAGCGCGAGGGAACGTCGGGCGGCACGGACATCATAATAAAAATGATACAGCGGCGCAGTCCCGACTTGAAGATCGGCGTTATCACGGCGGTTTTGGATATTTTCGTTGTGGGGCTGGGAATGTTGGTCTACCGTGATATAAACGTTGTGCTGTTTGCGGTGGTAGCGATATTCGTGCAGTCGAAGTTCATAGATTTCTTGGTGTACGGCACACAGGAAAGCCGCTTTTTGATGATCTTCTCGGAACATTCAAAGGAAATTGCCCGAAAGCTGTTGACACAAAACCGCGGCGTTACGCTGTTTAAGGCGGAGGGCGCTTACAGCGGCACGGAGCGTCAGGTCATCGTAACGGCGGTTCACCGAACGGCATACAGCAAGGTAAAGCGCACAGTCCGCGAGATCGACCCGAAAGCATTCGTTATCACAACAAGCGCGGGAGAGGTTTTCGGTGAGGGTTTCACTCAGCTTACGGTTTAAGGCTGTGACTTATCGGCGCGGCAAACGGAGCGCGGGACAAGAAACAGACAAGCTCATTCTGTTTTCCCCGCCGCAGGCAGGGGAAAACAAGAAAAAGAAAACACTTAATTTGCGGATCGATAATCGGCGGATCCGCAATTCGAAACAAGGAGGATATTATGTCAGGACATTCAAAATGGAGTACTATCAAACGCAAAAAGGGAGAAAAGGACGGCGCTCGTGCAAAGGTGTTCACGAAGATAAGCCGCGAGATACTCGTCTGCATTAAGGAAACGGGCAGCGCAGACCCCGCAAACAACTCGCGGTTGGCGGCGCTTGTTCAAAAGGCGAAGTCGAACAATATTCCGAATGACAACATTGACCGTTTGCTGAAAAAAGCGGCAGGCGGTTCGGAAAAGAATGACTACGAGAACTGCGTTTATGAGGGCTACGGTCCCGGCGGAGTGGCGGTTATCGTGGAGTGTCTTACCGACAACCGCAACCGCACGGCGGGTGAGATTCGTCACTACTTTGATAAATTCGGCGGCAATATGGGAACATCGGGGTGCGTCAGCTTTATGTTCTCGCTTAAAGGTGTTATCGTGCTGAACAACGAGGACGGCGACATCGACGAGGACAAGGCGATGGAGGACATTCTCGAATCGGGCGCGGACGATTTTTCGTTTGAAGACGGCGCGGTCGAGATAACTACCGACCCGAACGAGGTCCAGAATGTGGCGGCGGAGCTTGCCAAGCGCGGATACGAGGTCATTTCGGCGGAGGCGGCGCAGGTTCCGAGTACTTACACAACACTTACTGATGAGGATCAGCTTAAGAAAATGGGTCTGATGCTTGAAGCAATGGACGACAATGATGACGTGCAGAATGTTTGGCACAACTGGGACGCTCCCGATACGGACGATGAAGAATAACATTTCTCCCCTGCTTTGCGGGGGAGATCGTTTTATTGTCACAACGGATAAATTATCCGCGGCGTTTACATAACAAAGGGTTCACAGAAAATGATATTTATAGTATAACAAAAAGTAATGCGCTCTCCTTTGTGCCTTTCTGCCTGGAAAGGAGAGTGTGATCGGTTCTTGGTCATACAAAGTCGTAATGTATACTTTTCAGCAACTCAAACGGGCAGCGAAGCTTGATCTTTCGTCTGCGCCCGAGGTTCGTTTAACTCTTATGGGCAACTGCGCAATGCAGCTTCTGGCAACGGCTCTTGCGGGATGCGAAAAAAGCGCGGGCATCAACCTGTATGTTTTCGATGTGGACTACAACCGGATAGATACGCGGGTAATGGACGAAGGTTCGGAGCTTTATAAGTCAAAGCCGCAACACGTTCTTATACAAATGTGCAGCGAAAAGCTGTTTGAGGATTTTTGCAGGTCGGACATATCTGCCCGCCGCACTTTCGGCAGCGACCTTGCGGCGCACATCGCCGAAAACCGGGAAACGATTTTGGAGCGCTGCGGAGCAAGGATACTTAAATACGACTTCGTGGAGATAAATGATCGTGTGTTTGGAAATTATGCGGTGAAAACCGACGTTTCGTTTCTGTATCAGATACGCGTTTTGAATATGAAGCTTATGGAATACGCGGCGACACACAAGAATGTCTGCCTTGTAAGTATGTCGGATATTTCGAATGTTATGGGGCGCAGGGAGTTCTTTAACGAAAAGTACTATTACACCGCCAAAACTCCGCTCAGTCTAAAGGCTCTGCCTTTGGCGGCAAAGCGGGCTGTCGATATTATCCTGGCGCTTTCAGGAAGATTTAAAAAGTGCGCTGTGTTAGACCTTGACAAAACCCGTTGGGGCAGCTTTATCACCCTTGCTATGAGGTGGAGGATATACATAAGGCTATAAAGGAATTGTCGGTCTCAAAGTGGCATTTGATAGACAGTATGAAGCCTGCTCCCGCTATTGGCGTGACCGCATGCGTTGCTTTTCTGTATCATATTTATGCTGTCAAGCGATGAGCGATCACGCACACAAAAGATCAAATGAGCACTTCAGATGTCTTTTACTTTCACGATTTTTCTGTTCTTTTTCTTCCCGATAGTGACTTTGGGATATTGCATAATTTGTCCGCGGCTGCAAAACATATTTCTTCTTGCGGCGTAGCTGACGTTTTTCGCAACGGGCGAGCCGAAATTCATCATCGCCTTTATTGTGAGCATTGCCGTGAACTATCTTATAGGGAGGCTTTTGGAAAAGCTGAATGAGCGGTGCTGACTAAAGCGGGCAGTCCTTAACGATACATTGTTTTTCAACGCTTATGAATTGCCGAATGAGGTTAATCCGCTGGGTTCGGAGGAGTACAGCAGTATGCACACGGTACCTATCTTGATAAGGACGCGGCTCAGGGGGTTGTTCCTACTGCCTGCTATGACGGCAGCAGTTATGTTGCTCTTTTCGGTTGGGCGGTGGACCTTAACAGGAATAAACCGCTGTCCGCGCTGTATGTAAAGGTCGGGGATAAACTCGTTAAATGTTACTATAATATCGAACGTACAAACTCTTCGGAGTCTCTGCAAGATCCCGAGTTAAAAAATACGGAATTTGAGGTGATGCTTCCTGTGTCTTACCTCGACGGCGTAGACAAGCTTCGGTTCGTTTTGGTTGGAAATGACAGTCCTTACGGATTTGAGGATGTGGTCTACAAGCTAACAAATTGAATACAATATCCCGGAGAGATTCGGGATATTCTTTTGCGTTCTCGCTGGGGAGCTGTTATAAAACGTCAGAGCCGGAGATGCCGCTCACATCTTGACAAAAGCAGCAATGTATGGTATAATTACTTAAAGCGTCTCTTGAAGATCCGACGCTTCAGACTGTATGTGAAGTTGTTTTTTTGCGGAGACCCTTCGCAGAGGGGGCGGTTCACATAAATAAAGTGAGATCTCTTCAGGAGGACAAAAAATGCCTATTACAGTTTTTCTCGAGCGCAACGCCAAAATCTTCCCCGCCGATATTGCTTTGGTGGAGGTAAACCCCGAAAATCAGCCCGAAAAGCACATCACATGGCGGGAATATAATCTGATAGATACTCCCGAGGGCGAGAAATACCGCCGTGAAATGACCTGGCGCGAGTTTGACTTAAAAGCCAACAGATTTGCAAATCTGTTGTTTACGCGGGGAATAAAAAAAGGCGACAAGGTGGCGATACTTTTGATGAACTGTTTGGAGTGGCTGCCTATTTATTTCGGCATACTCAAAACGGGCGCGATCACCGTGCCGATGAATTACAGATATTCCTCGGACGAGATAGAATATTGTCTGGATCTTGCGGATGTGAGAATGTTGGTTTTCGGATCGGAGTTTATCGGCAGAATAAACACCGTGCTTGACAATCTCGGGCGCGTTGATGACTTTTTCTTTGTGGGAAAGATCGACGAAACCCCTGATTATGCGGACAATTACGCGCAGATGACCTATTATTGCTCCGAGACCGTCCCACCCGTGGAGATCACCGATGCGGACGACGCGGCGATTTACTTCTCGTCAGGCACAACAGGGTTCCCGAAGGCTATTCTTCACGCTCACGCGGCGCTGACGGCTTCTTGCAAAACGGAGCAGAATCACCATTCCCAGACGAAGGACGATGTTTTTTTATGTATTCCGCCGCTTTATCACACGGGCGCGAAAATGCACTGGTTCGGCTCGCTAATGAGTGGCAGCAAGGCGGTGCTGCTGCGCGGTGTAAAGCCCGAATGGATCCTCCAGACCGCATCGGAGGAAAAGGCTACGATCGTTTGGCTGCTGGTGCCGTGGGTGCAGGATATACTCGATTCCATAGAAAGAGGAGAGATCAAGCTCTCGGACTATCGGTTGTCAACATGGCGGCTTATGCATATCGGCGCGCAGCCCGTGCCGCCGTCGCTTATCAAGCGCTGGAAAGAGGTTTTCCCGGAGCACCGGTACGACACAAATTACGGGCTGTCCGAATCGATAGGTCCGGGGTGCGTTCATCTCGGCGTGGAGAATATACATAAGGTTGGCGCAATAGGCAAGGCGGGCTATCTGTGGGAAACGAAGATCGCCGACGAAAACGGCATTCCCGTAAAGCAAGGCGAGGTAGGCGAGCTTGCCGTAAAGGGCGACGGCGTGATGAAGTGCTATTACAAAAATCCGCAGGCGACAGCGGAGGTTCTGCGAAACGGCTGGCTGTTTACTGGGGATATGGCGCGCGAGGACGAGGACGGCTTTATCTATCTGGTGGAC
>DKXD01000050.1:0-342 GCA_002492075.1 Ruminococcaceae bacterium UBA7135 | reverse complement strand
GACGGCTTTATCTATCTGGTGGACAGGAAAAAGGACGTTATCATCAGCGGCGGCGAAAATCTTTATCCCGTGCAGATAGAGGATCATATCCGCGCATTTGAGAAGGTAAAGGACGTTGCCGTTATCGGTATGCCGGACAAGCGTCTGGGTGAGATCGCGGCGGCTATCATTGAGATAAAAGAGGGCATGGCCTGCACGGAAGAGGAGATAAACGATTTTTGTGAATCGCTGCCGAAGTACAAGCGTCCGAAAAAGCTGATTTTCGCGGATGTGCCCAGAAATCCAACAGGAAAGATCGAGAAGCCGAAGCTTCGGGAAATGTACTGCGGAGGAAGTATCGTA
>DKXD01000177.1 GCA_002492075.1 Ruminococcaceae bacterium UBA7135 | reverse complement strand
ACGGGTTTCCCAAACGCGGCATATATAATACAACAAACTATAATTTTTTCACTCGGACACATAGACTCTCTTCATACAAATATCCTTTATAGGGCGGTCGTTGTAGTCGGTCTCGGTCTCGGCGATCTCATCCACCGCGTCCATTCCCTCTACCACCTTGCCAAACGCGGCATACTGCCCGTCAAGGTGCGGAGCGTCCTTGTGAACAATAAAGAACTGGCTTGAAGCAGAATCGGGGCGCCTTGAACGCGCCATTGAAATAACGCCGCGAACGTGCTTTATATCGTTCGGAACGCCATTATCTCTGAACTCGCCCTTTATCTTATCCTTAGCGCCGCCCATACCTGTTCCCTCAGGGTCGCCGCCCTGTATCATAAAGCCCTCTATAACTCTGTGGAAGATAAGCCCGTCATAAAAGCCCTCTTTTACCAATTTAAGGAAATTTTCCACCGTAATCGGCGCTTTTTGGGGATACAGCTCCAATTTGATCTGCTTGCCGTTTTCCAATTCGATAATTACCATTTTATTCCTCCGTTACTTCTTTTCTCCAAGCTCATACGCGCGCTTTGTGCACGCACCGCACGCGTTCAGCACCGTGTCGATGAGCTTATCATTATACAGCGACTGCAAACCCGCGATAGTCGTGCCGCCCGGCGAGCTTACCTGCTTTATCAGCTCGTCTACGGTCATACCGCTCTCCGTCATCATTCTCGCGGAGCCGATAAGCGTCTGCGAAAACAGCCTCAAAGCCGCTTCTTCACTTATTCCGACCTTTTGAGCGTACTGCACGAACCCCTTAGCATAAACATAAATAAACGCGGGAGAGCTGCCGTTTATCGCGATCACTTCCTTCATCTTATCCATGGGCACAACCTCTGCCACACCACACGAACCGATTATCCTTTTCGCAAACTCGAACTCCTCATCGGAAACTCGCTCGTCACGGCTCATAGCCGAAGCGCCGCACCCAATCATCATCGGAGTATTCGGCATAACGAGCACGACCTTTGCTGCCGCAAATGTGCGCTCTCTGATATACTCCGCCGAAATTCCCGCGCAAATGGAAATAATAACAAGTTTCTCATTTGCGGATCTCTTTATGTCCGCAAGCACATCATCAAGCTGCTGCGGCTTTACCGCCAACAGCAAAAAGTCGCACTTTTGAGCCAGCTCCAAAATGCTTGAAGAAGCGGTGGCTCCATATAAGTTCAGATCCTTCAGCTTTTCGGCGCTGCTGTCATACGCGAACACAGCCGTGTTGCCAAGCTTTCCGTTTATTCCTTTGATAATGGCGCTGCCCATATTGCCCACGCCTATAAATCCGAGTTTGTTCATTTGATAGCCTTTCTGTAAATAGTTGCTTTTTTCTTTCCGGACGATTTCTATACTGCGGAAACTCCCCGCTTGAACACCCTATTGTACGCCGTTGAAATAATCGGCAGCACCGCGAACAGCAAAACGCAGTCTACGGGACACTGAATGGCGTTTTTGATAAGCCGCGCGGGGTATTTCGCAAGAACGGGTGCGTAGATAAACGTTCCCGCCTCCATAGAATTTGACACGATAAGGGCAAGCGGAGTTAAGATCAGGTTGCAGAGTATAACCACTGTCACCTTTGCAAGAACGATCCGCAGCAGCTGCTTTATATCGTTTTTGTTTGTGAATTTGCCGCCGAGCGCGTTGGCGTCGGAAAATCTAAGATTATAAAGAAAAATTCCGTAAATCATCGCACCCATAGCCTCAACAAGCGTGAACATCGGGTTGAACGCGCCGATATTGTTGGCGATAAGAAGTCCCAAAACGTCGGTAACCGTGCCCGCAAGAAACGCTACCACAGGTCCGAACAGCATACCTACGGACGCCAGCGCCAAAAAAGCAAAAGAAATTTTTAAATCCTTGGTTATGTTAATCGTAACGCTTTTCAGCACCAGATCCAGCGCGATAAGTATCGCGGTAACGCACAGCGTGCGCAGGCTTTTCAGCTCCGCCGCCGATCTTTTGAAGTTAGCAAAAAAAGTCATAATCATTCCTCCATTGACTTTTTCGCTATACAATGCGGAATAAATATGACTTTATTCTATTATGTACAGCGAGATGCGAAAACCGCACCGCAAGCGTTTTGACGCTTTTCGTCCGCTTGACAACTCTCCGTTCAAGCAGCACTTAACGCGCGGTTTTCTACTCTGTTGTTGTATTTTAGAAATTGATCTCGTTGCAGATCTTGTAAAGACGCTCGTTGAACGGCTTCTTCATCGAAAGAGCTTCTTGGATATCAACGTCGTATACCTTGCCGTCTTTCATTCCCACAACTCGGTTGCCTATGCCCTTTTCAAGCAGTTCTACCGCATAGTAGCCCATTTCGGAAGCGATAACTCTGTCGCGAACAGTCGGTGAACCGCCGCGCTGAACGTGCCCCAAAATGGTCGCTCTGGACTCGACGCCCGTTTCAGCTTCAACGCGCTTTGCGATCTCCTCGGTATGACCAACGCCCTCCGCCACAACGATAATGAACTGATGCTTGCCGGCAGCACGAACCTCCTTGATACGCTTGATAACGGCTTCAATATCGAATTCTATCTCGGGAACGAGAACAGCCGTTGCACCGCAAGCAACTCCCGTATTGAGCGCAATGTGACCCGCGTGTCGACCCATTACCTCAACTACCGCACATCTATCATGAGAGTGTGACGTATCGCGCAGCTTATCGATCATCTCAACAACTGTATTCATTGCCGTATCGTAACCTATCGTATACTCCGAGCACTGAATATCATTATCAATAGTTCCGGGGATACCCACGCACGGAACACCCGCTCTTGAAAGGTCGGCTGCTCCTCTGAAAGAGCCGTCGCCGCCGATAACGACGATACCGCACATATTATTCTGCTTGCATATCTCCGCAGCTTTTACAACATTCTCCCACTGTTTAAACTCAGAACAGCGCGCGGTATAGATCATTGTGCCGCCGCGCTGAATGATGTCGCTGACCTCTCTGACATCAAGCGGTACCATATCGCCGTTCAGCAGACCGTTATAGCCTCTGTGTATGCCTACTACCTCAAATCCCTTCCAGATCGCCGATCTTGTAACAGCTCTAACCGCCGCATTCATTCCGGGGGCGTCGCCGCCGCTTGTCAAAACGCCGATTTTCTTCTTTTCCATAGTTATTCTCCTTATAAAAACGTGCAATTTATATTACTCCGAACACAATATCGAGCCGTCTGCATTTGATCTGCTCCACGGCTTGACCGCTTGCGGTTTTCCGTTCGCGGCGAAGCTCGGTGCCAAATATCACAGCCGTACCCATACGGTATTCGGTCTCATTCAACTATTATTTTACTACAAAAAGAGAGCTTTCGTCAAGAGATTTTTTCTGCAATAACGATTACAGCAAAATAATAGTGAATTTTGCCCAAATTCATCTGATTTTGAGCAGACTTTATGTGCAATAATTCAATTTCTCGGCAAGAACAACAAACTGTTTGAACACATAAAAGGAGCTTTATAATAATGTTCTCTTCCCCGCTTCGCGGGAGGGAGCGAAAAAACACTGCACAAACCGTGTTCTTCTCCTGTTCTGCGGGAGAAAGAATTTCTTTTAAGCAAACAAGAGCGGCGTATTTTTTGATACGCCGCTCTCTATGTATATAAAATACTGCCCGGGCAGTACAATGCGGGAAACACTGTCAGACATCTTGCACAAACGCTTGCTTATCCGCCGCCTGATTCTCGTTTCTGTTCACAGTACATGCCCCGATTGTGAACACCATTACCGCCGCCGCGAAAATTGCCGCTAATTTTTTCATATCGCTTTCCCTCCCGTTCGCTTAACAGTTTGGTTTTTTGTTGATTTTATTTTATCATAGTTTTCCGCAAAATTCAACAACAAAATGGTTACAATATCGTTACAGTTTGGTTACAAACGATTACAAATGATTACAAAATTTTCGTACACTGCAAAGGCGGCAGTCTACTTATTCTCAGCATCGATAACGTTTTTCAGCTCCTCCGCGCGTTTAAGCAGAGCGGCTTTCTCGTTTGAGAGCTTTTCATCGACCACCTCCGAGAGCAGTCTTGACAATATCTCCCCCATAAGCGGGGACGGCGGAACGATACCTTTGAGGTCGCTGCCCGAGACCGCCAGATCACGCGCCGAAAAGCAGGGCTGCTGCGCGGAGATCTCCTCGGCAATTTTAAGAACTTCAAGCACCGTTGGGATACGCTCGCGGCAGAACTCGCATTTTGCGCTGTCGTCGGCAATGTGAGCGTTCATAATATCCGTGAACACGTCGCCGCCGTGCTTTGCAAGCTGCCGCCTGATATAACGACGCGATGTATCCACGGGAATATCGTGGTAACGCACTATTTCGGTAACGCGCCGACGCAGAGCGTTTTCGCATTTCAAAGCCCGCATTATCTCTTCGGCAAGCCGAGCGCTCGCCTCGCTGTGTCCGTAATAATGACACTCGCCGTTTTCATCAACAGAGCGGCACACAGGCTTGCCAATGTCGTGAAAAAGCATTGCAAGGCGCATTTCCACGGTCGGCGGCGCGGCTTCAACGGCTCGCGCTGTGTGCTCGTACAGAGTGCTGTTATGATACTTTGAGCCTTGATCGTAACCTATCTCCGCGCCAAGCGGCGGGATTATTTTCGCAAACGTCCCCGAAAAGTCCATCAGTATTCGCTTCACGTCTTTTCCGCAAAGCAGGCGTTTAAGCTCCGCAAAGATCCGTTCCGCCGAGACCTTGCGCAGATCGCTTTTGTGCATATCGATCGCCAGCGCGGTCTGCGGCTCTATCGCGAAGCCCAGCGTCGCCGAGAACCGCAGAGCTCTCAACACACGCAAAGCATCCTCGGAAAAGCGCTTGTCGGGGTCGCCTATGCAACGAATGATCCCCGCTTTGATATCCTCCGCGCCGCCGAAAGGATCAACAAAGCCGCGCTTCGGATTATACGCTATGCCGTTCATGGTAAAATCCCGCCGAGAAAGATCATCCTCGATGTTCCGGGAAAAAGTAACGCTGTCGGGGTGTCTGCCATCGGAGTAGTTTCCGTCCGTGCGGAATGTCGTTATCTCCGTTGAAACGCCCTTGTACAGAACCGTCACGGTGCCGTGCTTTATCCCCGTCTCTATAACACGGCAGTCGGCAAACACACACTCGATTTGATTTGGCAGCGCCGATGTTGTAACGTCAAAGTCATGCGGCTCTATTCCCATAAGATAGTCGCGCACGCAGCCTCCCACCACAAACGCCGAGTATCCTGCTGCTTCAAGGCGCTCAATCACCTCGCAAATTTGAAAAGGAAGCTCCATTATCCCACCCCCGTTACAGTTAATGTGCGGCGTTTTTTCGAACGTCAGCTCCCGCCGTAAACCGCAATTTGGCGGCTCCAAAACCGAGAGCCGCCAAACACCGTATCATCATCTGAAATTATAAAGCTGAACCTGCTCGAAACCGTCAAGCAGATCGCCGGACATCGAAAACGCCAAATCAACGCCGCGAGCAACGCACTCAATGGGATCGTCCGCAACGAAGCACGGCGCGCCGACCTTATCGGTGATAAGCTCGGGCAGACCGCCAAGCATCGCTCCGCCGCCCGTAAGCAATATCCCACTGCTGAGTATGTCGCCCACAAGCTCGGGCGGGGTACTCTCCAAAACAAGCTTAACCTGATCCACGATATCCATTGCCTCATCGTGAAGCGCCTCGTAAATATCCATATCCGTTATCTCAAGACTCTCGGGCAGACCCTTAAGCAAGTTTCTTCCACGAATGGTCATCTTTTTTTCACCCTTGGGATCAAACACGTTCGCAAGCTCTATTTTTGCTTTTTCCGCGGTCTTTTCGCCTATCAGTATCTTGTACTTTTGAGTTATCAGGCGAATGATCGCCGCGTCAAATTTGTTGCCCGCCATTTTCACGGAACGCGACTGCACTATTCCGTTGAACGACACGATAGCCACATCCGATGTGCCGCCGCCGATATCCACGACCATTGTGCCCGTAGGCTTGGAAATGTCGACGCCCGCGCCGATAAGCGCCGCTATCGGCTCTTCGATAAGGAACACCTTTCTTGCGCCCGCGGAAAGCGCCGCCTCGACCACGGCTCTGCGCTCAACGTCGGTCACGGAGCTGGGAACGCAAAGCACAACGCGCGGTCTTGCCATAAGTCCGCCGTTTACGATGCTGATAAACTCCTTTATCATTGCCTGCGTCATTTCGTTATCGGAGATAACGCCGTCCTTCAGCGGACGGACCGCCACGATGTATTCGGGCGTTCTGCCAATCATCTTGTAAGCCTCTGTGCCGACAGCCACCACAGCCTTCTTTTTGCGGTCATACGCCACCACCGACGGCTCGTTGAGGACTATACCCTTGCCGGACACCGTGATGATTATGTTCGCGGTACCCAGATCTATTCCAATATCCATTGTCATAATGATTTCTCCCGTTGACTCCGCTTTATACGCAAGCGGATATATTATTGCGATTTTTGCTGTCTTGTAGTGTTGATATCATTCAAAAATCCCTAACTGAAATATTATACCACATTTTTTTCAAATAATCAACAGTAAAATCTCCAAATTATTCATCATGAAAGCAGCGTTTTTTGTTACCGATAAGCTCCCTTATCATTTCGGACAGCACTATTTTGCGAACAGGCTCCATTCTTTCGGTAAGCTCCCTCGAATCGCGGCGCTGCGAAGCCTTGCTTATCCTGGCGAAACGCATGGGAACGCGCGGCAAAATAATGCGCGAGAACTCCTCAACGCATTTATCGCAGCTGCAGGCGTTGAAGCGGTCAAGAACCAAGGGAGCCTCGTGATCTATCGCAAGGCGCGTCAGATCCACCACCACCGTGCCGTCCATATCCGAAAAATCATCTCCGATCTCCCGCCTAAGCAAGCGTGAAAGCGGCTCTCTGCCGCTTAACTGGCGCGGTATGCGGCTCTTGCCGGCAAGTATCACGGGATTAGACGAACTTTCATCAAGCTCCAGCAGTCTCATCACTTGAGGGGTTTTATTGCTCTGCCGTTCCAGCTTTATCTCGGCTTTTTGAGAAATATTCGATACAGATTTTTTATTATTTACTTTTTTTGAGTCGGCGGTTTTAACGTTCAATTCCGATTTGCGTGGTTTGCGGCTCATGTTGCTTTGCTCGCCTTCTTCTTGTTATGCGGCTCTATAAGCTCTTTTACGAACGCCTTGAACTCCGCCGCGGACTTGCTTTTCGGACTGTAGGTGATTATGCTCTCGCCGTGCGCGGGCGCTTCCGCTATCGCCACCGACGCACTTATCTTCGTATTGAATATGGTCGTTCCAAGCTGCTCGGCGATCATCTGCGCGATATCCTCAACGTCCTTTGTAAGCGTAAAATGCGGGTTATACTTATTCAGCAATATACCGCGCACGCACAGCGATTTGTTGTAATAACGCTTGACCGCAAAAATCGTCTGCTTTAACTGCGCAATTCCCTGAAGCGACAGTATCTCGCAAAGCATGGGTATCACAAGCTCGTCCGACGCGGTATAAGCGTTTATCGTCAGCACAGAAAGCGCGGGCGGCGTATCCAGAATGATATAGTCATATTTTTTGGAGATCGTCGAAAGCTGCTCGCGCAGAACATACTCGCGTCCAACGCCCGTCATCTCCAGCTCCAGACCCGAAAGCAGGATATTCGACGGCACAACGTCGCACACGTTGCCTTTTATTATCGCGTCGCTTATCTCGCAATTTCCTTTCATCACATCATATATAGTGAATTTGTCGTCCGTTTCAACACCCAAACTGAAACTTAAATTGCCTTGCGGGTCGAGGTCGATCGACAACACCCTATAATCCAGACGCGTAAGCTCACCGCATATTGAACTGCAAGTGGTCGTCTTTCCGACGCCGCCCTTTTGATTAGTAACAGCAATTACTTTAGCCAAATCAATTCCTCCATAAAATACAATTAATACTAATTCCAAAGCAACGTATAGACATTGATTTGATATCCCGTCCCTGTCATCGCGCCAAATTTTGTCTACGCTATGAACGGGAATTAGTATAATAATGTATAATGAAAAATGGACAATTTCAGTGCGGCGCTTTTCGCCGCAAGATTTAAATATGCGCACGGAGCGCGCTCCATAATTGTCCATTGTCAATTATTACCACCCTGCGGTGATAGAAAACGTATTATGTACTTGTATTCGCCCAATAAGGGCGCGAAGTTTCCCGCGCGCCCTCATAATATAACTTTCAACTGTCAACTTTAAGCCGTCAACCGTATCAATAGCCCTCGGGATCGATGTACTCGCCGGATTCGCTGTCCTCCGGAACGTAAACGTGATAGTTGGTTTTGCCGTTCTTCTTTACAAAGTACATTGCGGTATCGGAGAACGACAACAGCTCGTTGGCATCCAATGTATGATCCGGGCAATACGCGATACCGATAGACGCTCTTACGTTGATAAGCGTGCCCTCCTCGGTCGTATGTCCAACATACAGATCATCGATGATATCCATCGCTATTTGCTCCGCATTGGCGATATCTTCCTGATTGGTAAAGCAAAGCACAAACTCATCACCGCCAAAACGTCCCGCAAATCCTCCGCGGTCATCTACCTTTTTGCGGATAGTATCCGCAACGTAACGAATTACCTCATCACCGACGGTGTGTCCGTAACGGTCGTTGATAAACTTAAAGTCATCGACGTCTATAAACATCGTAGCGATCTTCTCTTTCGGAGCTCTGCGGTCAAGCTCGCTGGTCAACATTCTGATAAACGTGCTTCTGTTGTAGAGCTGCGAAAGGAAGTCAAAGCTTGCGCGCTCGGAGAGCTGCATCTCCATCTTCTTTTCATTATCTATATCGGTGATGACACCGATAACACGCAACGGCTCGCTTAAACGGTCGTTTATGCAGGTAGCGGAAAGCGATACCCAAATAGTAGCGCCGCTCTTTGAAAGAAGCTGATACTCTGCTTGTATCTTATCCTTATTTTTAAGGAGCTTGTTGATATCGTGCTTATATCTTTCGGAATCTTCGGGGCTCATCAGCGAATCCAGAAAGCGTCCGTTTGATAGCGACGCCTGTGAAGGATCCAACTCGAACTTCGCCAACAAATTATCCGAAACGTACATGGATTCCTTGTGGAAATCCCACTCGAACAGCATATTATCGGACAAATTTGCAAGTGTGCGGTAACGCTGGCTATTGAGGTTTACCTCATCGATAAACTCATTAAAGGATCTTTGAATTACACTAAGCTCGCTCTTGTCATTCTTAACATCGAACCGCATTGAGGAAAAGCCCTCATCGAAGCTGATATTGTTCATCTTCTTAAGCATGCTGTGCATATTGCCCACGAACTTGTTTACAAGGACAAAGCCTATTCCTGACGCAACCAGAGCGGATACAAATACAACTATCCACCCCACAATGTTGGTTTTTGAAGCAAATCCCTTAAAGCTTGAAGAATTTGCCAGACCTACCCATCTCCACGTGGTAACATTGGGGATAGCGCCTGCAACAATAGCATACTTTCCGCTTTTCTTTTGATAAAGGTTCTTTGAAGCCTCTTTATCGGAGGTTGATGTCTTTACGGAATCAAATATTGTACTAACATTTGATACAAAGCCTGAATCCGCTTCGGAGGCTTTCATTATCTTTGCATTGCCCTCGAAATTCAGCGTATTGCCTTCCGCGTCTACAAGCACCATATTTGCGTTTCCGTCAAGATACGATCCGCCAAGAGCCATCATAAGGCTTCCGCCTTCGCTTTCAGGGTGTATTATAAGACAAACGTAACCTAGAAGACCGCCGGTTTTCTCATCGGGATCGGCATATATCTCGTGCGATACGAAAAACGCGTCAAACCCATATTTCTCCCACGAAAGAATACCGGATACCACAGGCATATTATCCGCGCTGAAGTTCTCAAACGTTCCCTTTTCCTCGTTCATGGAAGACACGATAACAGTTCCGTTTACGTCCAATATAAGCGCGTCGTAAATATCACCGCTTTTATCGGAGATCGCTTTCAGCTCCTGCAAACCGTCATCGTTGCTGTTTTTGGCGCTGGAAATAACGTTGTCCATCTTCGCAAGTCCGGTGGCTTTTGCCTGATAGCTCTCGAAAACGGTATCTACCACGCCTGCCTTTGACAGCGATACATCGGTAATTTCGCCAAATCTTACGTTTTCCGAATAACTAATAGTCGAAAACGTTCCCACAACGCCCAAGATAAGTACGGGAACAATGGCGAAAACCAGCAGTATGCCGATCAGCCCAAACTTCAAACTTGATTTTTTCATCTTTCATCCCCCTAGCTGATATTTATCGCGGAAAACTCTGAAATATTCCGCATTATAATTATAACATGAGATTTTACTCAAACAACCCCGTGTTGCTTTCTTTTGCGCGCTGCTGCGACTGTATCTTCAGTATAAATCTTCCGATAATGTCCTCCTGCGCCGCCGTTGCCCCTTGAAACTCGCATCCATACCCCAGTATCGTTCCGTCCGCGTCACGCTGAACTCTCAGCACACGCGCCGCCATATTCAGAGGAACGTCGGTGGAAAGGTCGATATCGAAGCATATCATATCGTCTTTCATAAACTCATAATCCGAACAAAAAACGAACATACCGCCCACGTTTATATCCCGCACGGATACCTCCACAGGCTCATCAAATCGCACCGTTTTCTCGTCACGAACGTAAAACAGCGCCCTGCCGTGCTCGTTCACCTTTATTTTGAAAAACCTGCGCCGCTCTTGAAGAAGCTGCATATCGTTATTGTGAAGTATCCTTATATTCAACTGGGTTTCGGTCGATACGGCAACCGCGCCCATATACTTTATCCTGTCAGCGCTTTTTGCGGTGGTTACCACCGAAACGATCGCGTTTCGCTCAAGCTCGGGCAATTCCCTGCCCTTTATCATGACTATTGCGTCTTCGTCGGACGACATATCTGCAGGAAGCGTGAAGCCTTTTTCGGACGCAAGCAAAAGCTTCCCCTTTTCGTCCAACACCTCGACTTTTATCACCTTGCTCCCAAAAATCAAAAGCATCAAACCCTTATCATTATATTATTTACAATGACAAAGCATTGCATAGTTATCCAAATATTATTATACAATATTCACTCAAATAAATCAAGTACTATCGAAAAATTTCTAAAAAAATGACAGATTTTTTTCGTTTTTTTATACAACATAACAACTGTTAGTAGCCGAAATCAACGGTTAGCGGATATTTTAATGCTGTCCGCAGCCTGATCAAAGCCGCTTGTTATGTGTATCTTCAGCGAGAAAATCAGCTCGCCCCGCTCGAAACAGAACTCCTTTTCTTCCAAAACAACGGGCTGATCCTTTTTCTCGGAGACCTTTATATCGGACATCACGCCGATAACGCCGCCCCAATCGTATTCCTCAAAGCTGCTTTCCGTGAAAAGACCGGAAGAACGAAACCCGAATATCGACGTATCGTGAACGGAACGCAATACATCGGCGGCGCTCACGTCTGTCCTGTCCGTTTCGGAAAGCAGCACTCCCACCGCGCCGTCAGGCGACTGCGCGTCAAGCAAAAGCCGTTCACCGCTGTCCTCGAACGAGCTTTTCAGCTCTTTCACGGAATCGTACTCATCGGAAAGCGCCTCGTACATCTCGTCATAGACCGCGTCTCCTGTTGTCACCCGCCAGTCCTCGGGCACCGAAAGCGTGATATTCGCGTTGTCAACAACGATCACTCCGTTTTCACACACCAAGCCCTTTTTACAGCCCGCCAGAAGCGCGGCAGCGGCGCATATCACAGCACAAAGCGCGTATTTTATCTTCATTTCAAAAGTCTCCCTATGTCATCGGGCAGCGGGCTTTCTATCTCGATCACTTCGCCCGTCAGCGGCAGCTTCAGACGCATTTTCCCACAGTGAAGCGCCTGACGCTTGATATCCGAACGATCTCCGCCATACAGATCGTCGCCGCACAGCGGGTGCCCGATATACGCGAAATGCACTCGTATCTGGTGCGTTCGCCCCGTTTTCAGCGTTATTTTAAGCAGCGTTCTGCCGTTTTTTCGGAGCATCGGCTCATACAGCGTTACGGCTCTTTGACCGTCCGAGCGCACCTCGCGCTTGATAATGCTGCCGTCCGTTCTGCCTATTGGCGCGTCTATCTTACCGCTTTGCGATATCTCGCCGCATGCCACCGCGAAATAAGTCTTTTCGATGCGCCCGCCGCTCTCGCCGAGCATTGCCGCCGCAAGCTTGTTTTTCGCGCAGGCGACCAACCCCGAAGTGTCTTTATCGAGCCTGTGTATCGGTCGGAACGCGCTGTTCGGGTAAAGCGCCGCGTACAAGTTCCCTAAGGTATCATCATAGTGGACGATCGACGGGTGAACGGGTAAATTCGGCGGCTTATCGAACACCACCACGTCCTCGTTCTCAAAGGCTATCGCCGCCTTGACATCGGGATTTGGCACGATATCGCCGCTGTCCTCCATACGTACGCTCACCGTATCTCCCTCCGAGACCCTGTCAACAGTACGCAGCGGCTTTCCGCCGCGGGTAAGTCCGCCGCTCGCTTTCAGCTTTGTTATCAGTTTATGCGAGAAGCCCTTGTTTTGCAAAAATCTTTCAGCGGTATCGCCGTTCTCGCCGTTCGTCACGACGAACGAAAGCTCCCGCGTCATCTCGTAAGCCCCAGCCTTGTTAAACTGTCGTCCTCCGCGAAAGTTATCGCGTTAAACATAAACAGCACCTGCGAATAATCGTCAAGATCTATAAGCTGATTTAAGTCGGTGTTGATATAACGCATATCCGCCATGGTTATCTTGCTGTAATGCTTGGATAAGAACGGCACCAGCGAATGAGCGTAGCTGTCCTTGACTATCAGCAGAGTTTTATCGTTATCAACGTTCGTTTCTATCGTAACCACCGGCACGTTGCTGCCAGTAAAGCTTGAATACTTGTCCTTTTGCTCAAGGAACTCCCGAACATAAAGGCTGTCATATTCCTCAACGGTCGCGCCGTTCATACAGGTCATTTTCACCTGAGGCTCATTTTTGGAGAGCGTGTAGTATTCTATGCTGTCGGGAGTAACGCTGTCGTCAAGTGTCTTGCTGTACAGCGTTCCGCGAAAGTCGCTGCTGACCGTCTCGATATTAAACGAGCTTAATCCATACGCCGTATATCCCAGCGCCTTTGCCGCCGACTGATACGCGCGGTACGCCCCGAGACTCGTCCAATGGTGGTCGGTGCGGTAGTAGAGGTACTCGTCCGTACCGTTCGCGAGGTAGCTGCGGCAATCGATAGTGCCGACATTCGCAAGCGCTTTATATGACGTATCGATGACCACGCGTTCGCTCAATACGCTCATATAGCTCGGTATCTTGTTTGTGTAAAGCTCCTGCACGGTCGGCGCTATCATCAGATACATCTGCTTTTCGGGAAAACGCTCGGCGAAGCTGTCCATGGCTTTTATATTCGTGTAGAACTGCTCTTGGTCAAAGGGCTTCAGAAGCTGTATCATCTGATTCCCGACGGTGTAAACGCCGTTTATCTCCTGCTTGCCCGAAAGCCGCTGTATGCCGTTTGAGAACTTCACCCACATCTCTCGCCCCGCAAGATGATCGCTCAAAAACGTCTCGAAATCGTCCTTGAACGCCTTGCCCGTGCGGTCGTTGATGTATTTCCATTTTATGGAGTTCCACACGTCCGCGGGATTTTCTGCGGCTTTCAGCTTGTTTTGATTGACTATCGTTGGCATTTGCGCCAAGGTGCGGTTCTCGTTCTCGCTGCGCTCCTTTTTGGGGAGCACGGCGGTCATCAGCGAAGTTCCGCAAAGCACAAGCGCGAACAGTCCTATCATCAGCTTGTGAGGCGTCATTTTAAACTTCTTCACGATACTCCTCCTTAAAAGTTAAAGTACAAAAACGGATGATAGCTTGAAGTGGTGATGAAAGCTATGCTCATAAGCAATACGCCCGTTTGTATGATCGGATAGCCGTACAGCATACCCGTCGGAGCTTTCTCTTTTATCAGCTTGCTTATACGCTTCAGCACGTCGGAGCTTCCGATTATCGCCAGCGCGAATATCACGCCGTAATTCACCATAGCGTTCACGGCGAAGCTGTCCGAAAGCAATCCGTTCGCGCCGAACATTGCCCCAACATAGCCGAAAATAAGCCCGAACACCTCACCGAAATCCACCGTGCCCTTAGGTACGATATCGAACATCACCCAGCCGATAACAACAAGCACAAATGTGTAAAGCCAGCTTACAAAGCCGGGAGCTTTTTCAAGCCACTTGCCCAAAAACAGCTTTTCAAGCACGATAAGTACGCCGAAGTACGCGCCCCAAAGCATAAAATTCCAAGAAGCGCCGTGCCAGATACCCGTTATCGTCCATACTATCAGCAGATTAACAACCGTTCGCGGCAGCCCCTTGCGCGAGCCGCCCAACGGAAAGTAAACATAGCTTTTAAACCACCCGCCCAACGTCATGTGCCAGCGCCGCCAGAACTCGCTTATGCTTTTTGACATATACGGATAGTTGAAGTTTTCGGGGAAATTGAACCCCATCATTTTTCCCAAGCCTATCGCCATATCGGAA
>DKXD01000094.1:10982-14953 GCA_002492075.1 Ruminococcaceae bacterium UBA7135 | reverse complement strand
AACAGCTTGCAGCAGGCGCAAAATGAAGAAAAAAGCATTGCCGACATTTTAAATAATGCAACAATAAGAGCGGACAAGAATTTGCACGCGTTTAAGACGCTTAATACAAATTTAAGTGATCTTAAAGAAAAAGAAAGGAAACACGCACTATTGGAGGATCTGTCGAAACTGGCAACCGGAAATTCGGGAAAAAATATGAAGCTGGAAACTTTCTATCAAGCCGAATCGTTCAAGAACATTTTAAGTCACGCAAATTTAAGGTTCGATAAGATGTCGGACGAAAGATACGAAATGATCATAAAAGAAGAGACGAACGGAGGGCAATCAGATCAGACGCTTTGCATAGATATCCGCGATCACTACACGGGCAAAACGCGTGATGTTAAATCGCTGTCGGGCGGTGAGAGCTTTATCGCCTCGCTTTCTCTGGCGCTGGGACTTTCGGACGCTGTTCAGCAAAACGCGGGCGGCATCCAAATGGAAACCATGTTCGTTGACGAGGGCTTCGGTTCGCTAGACAACGAAACGCTTCGACACGCTATGGACGCGCTTACCGATCTTTCCGCAAACGGCAGGTTGGTGGGGATAATTTCCCATGTCGACGAGCTGAAGAAAACTATCCAAAAGCAGATCCGGGTTCACAAAAAAGACGGACAAGGCAGCACAGTTGACATAGTTGTGGATTAGTTACAACACATTTCGCACGGCAGTTGATAATTACGATACAACAAATGTTTTGAAAATGACTAAAATGTACTACACACGCCCCTCATAACAACGGATAATCCGCGAGATTTGGCTATGCTTGTTTCGGAAACATTATAATAGATGAAGACGAACAGCCTTATGATATAACTTGTTGATAGTATGACAACACAATATACAACGGCGGGACACTTCTTCGGTGCCTCCCCTTTTTGTGTTTTCGCTTAATTAATAACCAAAACAATCAGAAACCGCTTGACGATCGAAAGCAAAGCCCCGCTGTTGAACAGGGGCAGTCGCGTTCACAAAAACTGTTTTTGGATCGTTTGCAAGGATCGCGTATTTGGCACGTTCGGTATTCTCTTGGTATGAGGCAAGGCAAGAGATAGCAAAGCAACGTCCGGGAAACGTGGAAGACCTACTCACATCTATATCCCCGCTAAGAAGGAGCGGTTGAAATTTTTAAACAGAATAGGTACGGGCGGCAAGACACCATCCAAAACCTATTTAGGGCAAAACTAGGGCAAGCAAAAAACGCATTACGATGCGGTCTTATGCATATATATGATATAGTTACAAAATAGATTTTTAGTAAATCAGCCGCTTTTGAATAGAGGATCAACCCCGCACTGTTTTGTGATATTTCACGAAAAGCGCGAAATCGAATTGTCATTAAGGCAATTCGAGCAAAACAGTGCAAGTAATGAGTTTTCACGGTTCGCCGAAGGCGATTCGCGAAAGCCATTGTGTTGAACAAAACGCCCTTGCAAAGCAAGGGCGTTTTGTTCAACTGGCGGAAAGAAAGGGATTCGAACCCTTGAACGGGTATTAGCCGTTACACGATTTCCAATCGTGCGCTTTAGACCAACTCAGCCATCTTTCCGTAGGTCCAACAACATATTTGACTTAATAATTATACCACAAGAGTGCTGATTTGTCAAGTACTTTTTTGAAAAATATGTAAAGCCGAGGGAAAATCGTTCCCTCGGCTGAACGCCTTATTAGCGCTTGTTCTGCTCAGACTGGTTCTGGTTCTGCTTCTGCTGCTCGGACTGGTTCTGCTTCTGATTCTGCTGGTTCTGATTATTCTGATTAGACATAATTAGTTCCTCCTGTGAACTGTTTTTACAATAATTATCGCGGATTTCCTCCGCAGTCATATTTTGTGCGAAATACGCCGAGTTATTCAAAAAATCGACAAAAAATTATCTTTGAAATGGCTGAACTTTTATCCCATGCTCGCGAGCCTCATGGTGAAGCGCCTCGATACGGCACAGCAACGCGTTTTCCTCATAAATGAGCGCGTCGATAGCTCGTTCGTCGGTCACGATGTCAAAATTCGCGCGAACATCGCAAAGCCTTTCGGTCAACTCGCTTATGCGCTCAGCAAGATCAAGGCACTCGCGTTCTGAAAGCAGCTCGCTTGATTTTGCCGATTTTGTGAACAATTTCATCTGTCATCCTCCCCTATCTATATGAACACGATGGCTCCGATAAATAAATGTTTCTTGTTTTGGGTTTTACCCTTTGGAAATATTTAAATATCGTTCAAGTACAGTACCGATCACGCTCCGAAAAACAAAAACACCACCGCCCCACACACTATCCACGCGGTGCAGTCCGATATAAGAGCCGCGGGGATAGCGCAACGCGTCCTGTGACACCTCACAGCGGAGAAGTACACCGCCGCCGTGTAGAATGTCGTTTCGCTGGAGCCGATAAGCGTAGCCGCAACTCGTTCGGCGAATGTATCCGCGCCCGCCGAGCTTGCTATCTCGTTGTAAACCGCCATTGCCCCGCTGCCCGAAAACGGACGCAGCACAACCAGCGGCATAACCTCGCTTGGAAAGCCAACTGCCGCGCACAGCGGCTCCAGAGCCTTGGTGAGCAGTTCCACAGCCCCCGACGCCCGAAACATTCCAATGCACACAAGCAACAGCACCAACGCCGGAAGTATTTCGGCGCATGTTTTAAGACCTTCGGACGCGCCCTCGCAAAACGCTCCGAACACATCCACTCGCTTAAAAGCCGCGTAAGTCAACACAAAAACCGTTATCAACGGAATTATCCAATCTGTCACGCTCATAATTCACGCTTTCGCCGTTTGTGTGCAAAAAAGCACATCAGCTTTGCAGCGGCGACAACCACCACAAGCGAATACACGGAAACTATCCACACGCACGGAAGTATCTCAAACGGCTTTGCTGCGCCGTTTGCCGCGCGCAAAGCCGCCGCCGTTGTCGGGACAAGCTGCAAGCTCGCCGTATTCAGCACTGCCAGCATTATCATATCATCGGTGGCAGAGCCGCAAAAATCGGGACTTTCCTCGGCGATCGCTTTCATCGCCGCAATTCCGAGCGGCGTGCTTGCGTTTCCCAAGCCGAGAACGTTTGCGGCGATGTTGAGCGTTATCAGCCCTGCCGCTTTACCGCCGCGCTTTACTCCTTTGAACAAGAATCCGACTATCGGCGAGAGCAGCCGCGCGAGCTTTTCCACAAGCCCTGCCCGTTGAGCCACACGCATTATGCCGCTCCAAAAACAGATAATACCGCAAAGCGAGATCACAAGCTCCACAGCCTCGCCCGACTTCGCCAGCATTGCCGACGACATCTCCCCCATTCGCCCGCTCACCGCCGCGAAAATCAGCGAAAGCGTCGGGATCACAACCAAAATGACTTGCATAGCTACCTCTTATATGTAAAATTTTTCCTTTTTTTCAAATATTTCACTATTATTACTCACAATGTGTACTAAAACAGTTGACAAATTTTGTAGAATATGCTATAATAATAGCATAAAATAGAATTTGGCATAGATTGCCGTTGTTTTTAAGGAGGGATCGATATGGTAAAATCAACCGGAATTGTAAGACAAGTTGATGGACTTGGGAGAATAGTCATCCCAATTGAGCTTCGCCGCAACCTGGATATTGAGGAGAAAGACAGCCTTGAGATCTATGTGGAAGACGACCACATCATCTTGAAAAAGTATTCTCCGGCGTGCACTTTTTGCAACAACGCAACGGAGATAACACAATTCAAGGGCAAAAACATCTGCCGCAGGTGTCTTGAAGAGCTGTTCGCCAACAATGGCGAGAAAACATCAAGCGCCGAGTAAACCACATAAAAATAATATGCTGCCGCGTCACATGATATGACACGGCAGCATTTTTATAAATACACAAAAAGGCGGTTCACCGAAACGAACCGCCATAAATATCGTTTTAATTGAAAAAGCGTAAATTACTTTCTCTTCTTAGCAACTAC
>DKXD01000094.1:9878-10703 GCA_002492075.1 Ruminococcaceae bacterium UBA7135 | reverse complement strand
ACTTTCTCTTCTTAGCAACTACCAAAGCGCCTGCAGCAACAGCAACAACGCCGAATACAGCAGCTACGCCGCCAACGCCAGTAGGAACGGGATCCTTAGCATCGGATTCGTTAGAAGTTGCAGTGCTCTCTCCGGAGGTAGACTCAGCAGGAGTAGACTCAGCAGGGGTAGATTCTGCGGGTGTAGACTCTGCGGGAGCAGCGGGAATGGTGCCCAATTTAAGCAAAGAAGCACCGCTCTCATCAAAAAGCTCAACAGCTACAAGATCAATATCAATACCATAACTCTGTACTGTTATTGCCGTATAAGTGTCCTCAGCAGCAAATTTCACAGGCATTACACAGTGAATAGCCTTGCCGCTTTCAACGTTCTCAATTGCCTTTTTGTTGCCTTCAGCATTTTCCCATTCACCCAAATCCTTATTCCAATCCAAGGAATCACTTTGCAGAACGATTGCTCCGCCTGCCCATTCCTTCTTAAGGTTACCTTCCTCGTCAAGCTCGCCCTTAGAGGAGCCGTCATCAAAGGTCATATAAAGATCAAAAGCAGCAATCTTGGTTACATCAAGACCATCTGTTCCTGCAACAGCATTATCACCGGAGAGGAAAAGCTGCCAGTTATCTTTGCCATCATCCGCAAAAATAGAAGTGGAAGAGGTAATTGCTGCACTGGCAGCAACGCTCATCGCGCCAACAGTCAAAACGGAAGCCGTAACCGCCGCAAAAATCTTTTTCATATTCATTTGTCAAAATCCTCCTAAAAACATTTTTTTCAAACACGGCGGACAGCCCGCGCGTATTTATATTTATTATTATACACTACTAA
>DKXD01000094.1:8833-9598 GCA_002492075.1 Ruminococcaceae bacterium UBA7135 | reverse complement strand
TTATTATTATACACTACTAAACTCAATAAATCAATGTATCTTTTAACCAAATTTTTCAACTATAATTTGTTGATTATTTAGCAATTAAAGCAAAGTCGGCAATTTAGTCAATTAGCTAAATTGCCTAAATTATTGAACAGCTTTTTTAATATAACCCACATTTTACCCGATATTAAATTCAAATAAAAAACGGCTTGCCAAAGCAAGCCGCAAAAAATGAATTTCAATGCATTACTTTTTCTTCTTGGCAACTACCAAAGCGCCCGCCGCAACAGCAGCTACGCCCAATACGGCAGCCATGCCCTCAACGCCAGTGGCAGCATTCGCCGGAGTGCTGGTGGTGGAGCTTGCCGGGGTGCTTGCAGCAGTGCTTTCCGGAGTGCTTGCAGCGGAATTGTTGTCCGCGGAAGCCGTTTCGCTTGCGGTGCTGTCCGCAGGAGCGGAAGCAGAAGCCGGAGCGTCCGCAAAAGCCATCACGCCAAGCGCGGATACAGCTAAAGTGGTTGCAGATACGGTTGCTAGGATTTTTTTGAGTTTCATAGTGAGATTCCTCCTAAAATATTTTTGAAAGCCGCGGACGACCCGCCGCTTTTCTATTTAATTATACATCAAAGCATTTTGCAAATCAATATTACAATTAGACAAAATTTTCCTACATTTTTTATGCATTTTTAGCAATCCTCAAAACTCATAATAACATTATGTCGAACAAAAAGCCGAGCGCGGCTCACTATTGCGAACCGCGCTCTTTCTGTTTTTGGAGAA
>DKXD01000094.1:0-8570 GCA_002492075.1 Ruminococcaceae bacterium UBA7135 | reverse complement strand
AGAACTTTTTATAAGAAAAAAATCACTTTCTCTTCTTAGCAACTACCATAGCGCCTGCAGCAACTGCAGCTACACCGAGAACAGCAGCTATGCCCTCAACGCCGGTAGGAACGTTGTTCTTGTCGTCTGCGGGCTTAGACTCATCAGCGGGCTTAGACTCGTCGCCTGCAGGAGCACCTGCGCTTACGCTCCAAGAAACCTTAGCGCTTGCGCCGCAAGTGTTTGCAACTACCTTAATGCAGCTGCTAGCATCACCCAGCTTAACGTTCTTCATGGGAAGAGTGATGGTAGTTCCGCCGGGCCAATAACCGTCATCGTCAGCTTCCTTGTCAACGGTAGCGCCGGTAGCGGTCACCCAAGCAGCGGGATCGTAATTACCCTGTACCCAATTGTCGTTCAGTTGAACGCCGATGGTGAACTGAGAATCCTCAGCGGTATCCTCAAACTTGATGGTTACAACATCATCAGCCTTAGGCTCTGCACCAAAGAAGTCATTGAACTTGTCGCCCTTAAACTCGGAAGCTTCAAAAGACTGCTCCTGCTTGCCGGGTTCCCACTCGCCTGCGAAAGCCATAACACTCATAGCGGATACTGCCAAAACGGATGCGGAAGCCGCAGCCAAAATTTTCTTCATGTTCATAGTAAAATATCCTCCGTTAAAATTTTTTAAACGCTGTGGACAACCCACATACGTTTCGTATTTATATTATACATCAACCGAAAAAAATATTCTATTGATTTTTTGCCCAAAATTTAAGTAAATTTATTGTTTATATTTCGCTAATTTTGGGTTACTAATATTATTTATTAGCCATATAGCAAATTAACTAAATTACGCAATTATCTAACAAACTTTATATCTTTCGCCGAAAAAAGCACATTTTCTGTTTTCCTACCCCTTAAAGGTAGAGAAAACAAGAAAATGCGCTTAAAAGTTACTTTTTTCTTCGGAAATTGGGGTTATCATCCGGTTCGCGCATGATAACATCATATAAACGGCGCGTCTTGTTGGACTTGTTGTGCTTCTTGGATTTCAGCATATCAAGCTCTGACTGCTCGGCAGGCTTGGATTGTTCCTCGGCAGCCGGCGGCTCGACCGTGAACAGTTCCCTGTCCTCTGTCCAGATGCCCGCGGGAGCATTATCGCGCGTTACGCGCTCGGGCAGCTCTTCGGGCGCGGGCGCACGCTTTGAACGACGTTTTCCTCCGTCCTCCGATTGCTCCAGCACATCAAAAATGCTGCTGATATCCTTGAACGGCTCCGATTCCGGCAAATCCTCCGAAAGCGGCGGCAGCGGTTCTTCGTCCCTTGGCAGCACTATATCCGCCTGAGGCGCGGTCACAACAGGAGCGCCCGCCGCTTTTCCGTAGGCGCTGATAGCCGCCGCGTTTTTCTTTATCACCTTAGGCTTCGGAGCGGGTATCTCGGGCGGTTTCTTCGCATTCCTTGCGGAATTGCGGGGTTTTCCGCGAACCGTGTCTTTAAGCTCCTCGGGAACTTCATCATACACGGGTATGGGCGGTTCGGGAGTACGCTCGCGCAGACGGCTTTCTAACGGTTCTTCCGTTATTCGCGGCGCTCTTTCGGTACGTTCGCTCGCTCGGCGTTCAAGTGATTCTTCCGATACTCTCGGCGCTTTTTCCGTCCGCTCGTCAAACACGGGAAGAGGCTGCTCGAACGCCTTAAATACGTTCTTCCGCGCTTCCTCTTCCTCGTCCAATTCCCTGCGGCGAGCTATCTCCTCCGCTTTCTCGCGCTTTAAGCGCTTTTCCTCCTCAAGGCGCTGTTCAAGACGCTGCAAGTCCTCATAAGAGCTGCGGCGCGTTTCGGGCTGCTTTTCGGGAGCTTTAGGCTGCTGCGGCGCTCCGAACGGCTGAAAGCCCGCGGGGTCGGGGCGGGGATCGTAGCTCTGCTTGCCGAGGCTCTCTCCGTTGCGTATAACGTGAGAGATCTGCGGGCGCTCGTTCTTACTGCGCTGTTTGCTGGGCGAGGTAAAGAAACCCTCTTTCAAGGCTCGCTCGTCATCGGGGTCGGGCGGCTCGAACGCCGGAGGCGCGACTATCTCGCTGCGGCTTATTCTTTCGGGAACGAACGGTTTCACTACGCGCTCTTTCGGCACTGCGACGATCTCGGGCGCTTTCTTCGGCACCTCAACTATCGGGGTGCTTTTTGAAATATCGACATGCAGCGAATAATTCAAGAAGTTATCCAGCTCCTCGATGGATATTTCGCCGTTTCTCACTTTCTGCTTCATCGCTTCAAGGTAATTATGCCAGTATTCATACTCCTTGACGCTCATTGTCTTATCTACGCGCGAATACATCTCGTCGGTGACCGCGCTGCATTTCTTCTCCATAGCCTCGTCGATAGTGGGCTTGGGGTGCTCCTCTTCCCATATCTCAAGGCAAGTCTTGCCGTTTGGCACGAACCGCGAACAATAGTCGCTCGGATAATCCTTATCACGCAGAAAATAGCGTCCGCAGCGCTTGCACCTGGAAAGCCACCCGCCGTTTTCTATCATCACATCTATTTCGAGGTCTATTGCGGCTTTCAAACTGCACGGCATATACAGCTTTTCAACGTAGCCGTCCAGTTTTCCGCGAACAACGCCGTAATTCGACAAGTCCTTCGGCAGCCCCGCTTTCATCTTAGAGAACGCGTCCATGGCTATTTTGTCGGATATTTCGCCGTAATCCCCGATATTGGAGTAATCCTCGCTGTAATCGAAGTCCGCCAATACATTGCGAACGATGTCCTTAGATACGGTCGGGAACAAAAAAGGAGCAGTGGGCACTCTGCCTATGGAAAACGTCTTGACCATGCCCAGATCCTCGATACGGCAGCCCATCTCCCGCGCCGTTACGCTGAATGTGAGGTCGAAGTAATTGCGCCGCGCCACCGCTTCTTCCACAGACTTTATCGCGTCCACGAAAATAAAATCCACCTTGCAGCGGGCGTAATCCTGAACCCTCACAATGTTCTGCCACTCGTTTATGGCGCGGTTGTAACGGAAATCGCACAGCCGCGAAAACACAGCCTTCTCGAAATCGCTTTTGCAGCGAATAAATCTGTTCCACAGCTGACCCGCGCTTATGCTGTCTCGTCTGCAAACGTAGTCTATCCAGCAATCCAGCACGATCTTTTCGTAAGTCGTTCGTATGTTGTGTTCGATATAAGCGTGCGCCGTTTGCAGATCGCGGCGAAGCTCCGCCATGCGGTCAATGTCAAGCACGCCCGTTTTCAGCGATTCATTGCACAGATCTATCGAGTGCTTTGCAAAATAGGAAAAATCATAATCGCAAAAATCCAACAAAGACGCCGGATAACGCAGCGTGATTATCTCGTTGGAATTTTTTCCCACGATCTTCAGCGTTCTTTCCATATTAACACTCCTTTGCGTTTTGATCTTGCGTTGAAACTACTGTGCCGACGAGTTATCCGAAGTCATTAAACTGCTTGATACCGCGGACGACGAGGCAGTCGATGACGCGCTCGACTTCGAGCTTCTGTCCGACGAGCTTATCTCCTTTACGAGATAGGGGTTATCGCGGACGTTTTGTCCGTCTACATACAGTATCTCGACTTTCTTGCCGTTTCGCGTCTGTGTACCCCATGACACGAAATTCTGAGTAAGACTCGTATAAGCGGCGGTATGCACCTGCTTGCACCCGAACACCTTCTTCGCAACGCCCTTTGGCAGCGTTATATCGTCTCCCGTATACTCAACGTAATATGTCATCGTATTGCGAGCCGGAGAGCTGTCCAGATAGCGCACCAAGCGGTATTCGCCCGATTCCGAAAGTGTTTCGTAATCTGTGTCGCGCTCTGTAAGATCGGGTCCCACAAAGCTTAAGTTGCCCATAAAACGCTCATAGCCGATGTGCCCTGCCGTTCCGATAACAAACAAAAGCAAATACATCGTTCCAAGTACTGTCTTCAGCGTTTCGTTGGAGGCGTTTACGAAAAACAGAACCAACATCACCACTATGGGCGGAATTATGATATACCAATTTCCGAAGCCAAAAAACAGGATCATAAACACTATCGGCGGCAGGATATATGAGTTCACCTGCGTTATCACCTGCTTGCGCGACAATATCATCAAGCCCATCGCCGCAACATTTATAAAAAGATAAAGCACAAACGCGGGCGTGGGATTTTCAAACTGAAAGTAATACGCAAAGCACAGCCACGCTATCCACAGCATAAAGGCGGTATATCCCCAACAGATTACAGCTATTGCGCGTCTGAACCATACGTTCTTAAAAAAAGCTACCAATTTGTCCATTATTATATCCCCTTCTTGTAAGATGTATGTCGATAATGTTGAAAACGTTTAATGCCGAAACATAAAAATAATACAGTCTACCACATATTATATTGTATAACAAAACGATGAAAAATGCAAGTCCTTTTTTGCTGTTTTATTGAAATTATCAAAAAAACTCCCCGCCAAAGGCGGGGAACAAGTATTTTTTCATAACATCGGCCTTCCGACCGACAGCGTCAATTATCCTTGCCTTGGTTAAACTTGCGCACCAGCGAATCTATATCCTGTGAATCGCCGAAACCGTCGAAAAACGTCGAACTTCTTTTCTCTTCAAACTCAAAACCGGTATCGGAAGATTCGTCCGGAGTGGGTCCCTCAACGGGAACATTCGGGGAGGATACGCCCGTGAGTACATTGGAAGAAGGTTCCTCCGCAAAATCTGTTGCCACCACGATAAGCGACAACTCGTCATCCGCCAGATCGTCATCGAATACGACGCCCGTTTTGAACTTCGCATCAGCGTTGAATTTCTCGGATATTTCCTTAGAAAGACCGTCGAACTCGTCAAGCGGGAAGCTGGACGGGATACTGATATTCAGCAAGCCGCGTCTTGCGCCGTTTATAGATGTCTCCAACAGCGGGCTGTTGAGAACTTCGTTCAGCGCCTCGTCAATCTTGTTATCGCCTTTGCCCTTGCCTATTGCGATATGCGCAATACCGCTCTCGTGGAGCGCCATTGTGATATCGGCGAAATCAACGTTGATGTACCCGTCACCCTGAAGCAGCCGTATCATACCCGTAACAGCCTTGCAAAGCACATCGTCTACCTCGCCGAAAGCTTCCTTCAGCGACACCTTGGGCTTTGAGCCTCTAAGCTCGCGCACACGGTTGTTCGGGATTATAATGAGCGCATCGACATACTTCTTCATTTCGGAAACGCCGCCGAGCGCCATCTGCATTTTCGCTTCGCCCTCCCAATCAAAGGGCTTGGTCACTACGCCGACTGTCAAAATGCCTTTTTCCTTGGCAACGGAAGCCACAACGGGAGCCGCGCCCGTGCCCGTTCCGCCGCCCATTCCGGCAGCCACGAACAGCATCGAAACGCCGTCCAGCTTAGCGGCGATATCGTCGCGGTTCTCCTCCGCTGACGCTTGTCCCTTGGCGGGGTCGTTGCCCGCGCCTTGACCGCGGGTTGTCTTGCGCCCTATCTGGATACGCTTCATCTTGCTTCCGTCTTTCTTGCGAAGAGCGGCAACATCGGTATTCGCTATGACGTATTCTACGTCAAGCACACCGCTTTCAACCATGTGAGCCGCCGCGTTTCCGCCCGCGCCTCCCACGCCGAACACCATTATTTTGGTGTTCATTTGGAAATCATCGGGCAGATCGAAACCGTCATCAATATCATCTATCGCAAAAGCCATAACTTTAACTCTCCTCCTGCTTTTTACGTCTACATACAGCTTGCATAAAAATACGTCTTAAGCAATATCGCTTGACAGGAAAAGCCGAAATTCAATATACATGCTATACATATAGTAGTCCTTTTTTAATTATAACACATCTAAGCACAAAATGCAACCCATTTTTCAAATAAATTTGTAAATATTAACCGACATTTTTCGTAGATAATGCCCAAACGCGAACTAAACACGATATAGAAGGCTATTCTGCGGGAAAAACCGCGGCGGGGTCGGGGGCGGGAGTAGGTTCAGGATCGGGATCGGGGTTCGGTTCGGGATCGGGTTCCGGTTCGGGGTCGGGTTCCGGTTCGGGCTCCGGCTGCGGTTCGGGGGTAGGCTCAGCGGTGTTATCCGAAGAGCTTGAAAACACCGCCGAAACCGCGCTTGTGCTTGAAGAAACGGGTCTGCTTTGGCGCGGCAAAGAATTGTTTTGCACAGGTACTTTTTCGGGATTGTTGAGATGCAGCGTTACATACTCGTCCTTGCCTATCTCCTTATTTATAAGCTCCACCGCCACAAGAAGCTTGCTTTTCACTTTTTCCGCGGGACCCAGTTCTAAAATAATTCTGTTTTCCACGATAATATTTACCGAAAACTTGTCGGTCATATCTATCTCGGTGATGTCCTTTAGCCCTGCCGCGTCCGCCGCCTCGAATATCTCCGCGGGTATCTCGGTCTTGCCCTCCGTTTTGGAACTCAGCCACTTGCCGATCTCCGTGGTCTCCGGCTCAAAGCCCTTGACAAGCGGCAAACCGTCCGCGCCGCCGTGTTCTATTATCTTCCCCTTTCGAGATATAACGGCGGTAACTCCGCCATCGGAAATACAATACTGTTTCTCCGCCTCGGTGACTGTTATGCTCACCTTTGTGGGAAAAGATTTTTTCACTTTTGCGTCATCAATATACGCAAGCGAGTCTATGATGTTCTGCTGCGCGTCCGACGCATTGATATGCAGCAGATTATCGCCGATCTTCACTCCCGATCTTCCTATGATCTCGTCCTCGGTGTACTTATCGTTCCCCAAAACGCTTATCTCCGCACAGTTGAACAGCACGGTATTCGCCAAGATTATAAAAACGACTGCCACAACTATCGCGCCCATAACATAATACAGCGCGTAATTGCCGCCGCGAAAGCGCTTTCTTCCCGACGAACGGGTTCGCGCGGAGTTCTCTGCCGCGCGGCGCTGTCCTGTCGGCGGAGCGTTTTTCAGCCGCCCCGACTGCGACTCGTAAGAGCCGCGCACAGGCGGTCTGTTCGCGGGTCGCTGCTTATTCACAGTGCTTTTAGACACATTTTTCGGTGAGTTTTTCGATGTACTTTGCGGCGTCTTGACGGGCGCGCTTTTCGGCGCGTTTCCCCTGCCGTTTTTCTGTGTCATAACCGTCACCTTCCTTTATACTTCCGACGAGCGCAACGCTCTCACACTCTTTTGATATCCGCACCCACGGAGCGCAAAACGCCCTCCAAGCACTCATAGCCGCGGTCTATATACTGTAAGCCGCTTATCTCGCTTGTACCCTCCGCAGCGAGCGCCGCCACGACCAGAGCCGCGCCGCCGCGCAGCTCCGCCGCGCAGACCTTTGCCCCCGAGAGCCGCCTTACTCCTTGAACTACGCACACTCTACCCTCGGTTTTGATAGACGCGCCCAAACGAACAAGTTCGGGGACATGCCTAAAACGATTTTCAAAGATCGTTTCCACAAACACGCTCGTGCCCTCCGCAGTCGTACAAAGAGCGGTAAACGGTGCTTGAATATCGGTCGGAAAACCGGGATACGGCATAGTCCTGACGGTAGGCGGCGCGTTTAAACGCTTTTTACCGGTGATATACATTTTTCCGCCGCCGTAAGTGTATATTCTCGCCCCCATAGCCTCCAAGACCTGTAAAAAACCGTTCATGTGATCGGGGCGGCAATGGGTGAGTATCAACTCTCCGTGAGTTATCATCGCGGCGCAGATATATGTACCCGCCGCGATACGATCGGGGATAACGCTGTGCTCGCACGGTTCAAGACGCTCCACACCGTCAACAACGATAACGCTTTCGCCCGCGCCTCGTATCTTTGCGCCGCATTTATTGAGGTAATCCGAAAGATCGGCGATCTCCGGTTCACGGGCAGCGTTGTGTATCTCTGTCTCCCCTTTAGCGGTCACAGCGGCAAGCAGGATGTTCTCGGTTGCTCCCACAGAGGGAAACGACAGCACGATCTTCGCGCCATGTAGACCTTTTCCCGCATCGCATTCCAAAAAACCGTGCTCCTCGCCTATTCTCGCTCCCATTTGTCTCAGCGCGGAAATGTGCAGATCAATGGGTCTTGAGCCGAGATCGCATCCGCCCGGGAATGACAGTCTGCACCGCCCCATTCTTCCGAGCATTGCCCCAAGGAACACAATAGAAGAACGCATTTCGCGCATAAGGTTATCGGGTATCTCGCTGCCGAAAACGTTTGCCGCGTCGACCGTAACGGTATCTCCGCTGCGGCGGCATTTGCAGCCTATATGCGTAAGTATTCGGCAGGCGGCATCCACATCGGTAAGCGCGGGGCAATTGTGGAGCACGGTCTCTCCGTGAGCCAGCACCGCCGCGGACAGCAAGGGCAAGGCGCTGTTTTTCGCGCCGTGAACGCGAAGCTCGCCCTCCAGTCTGCGCCCGCCGTTCACTATAAGCTTCTGGCGATCGTTCATATCATCACCCTTTCAACAAATATATTGCATAATATGTTGAAAAGGGGAATTGGTGATAAATTATAGTTTAGCGCAGCACAGATTTATCTTATAACTCTCTCTTGATTTTATTTTCATGCGTTGACGGCGGCGGTGTTATTTTAAAAAA
>DKXD01000034.1 GCA_002492075.1 Ruminococcaceae bacterium UBA7135 | reverse complement strand
AAGAATAGCGATCAGCTCGGGTCCCGGCTCGTTTACGGGGCTGCGTATCGGTATCTCAACGGCGAAAGGGCTTGCGGACGCGGCTCACAAGCCGTGCACCGCCGTTTCGACGCTTGAAGCGATCGCATATAACTTTATGCAAATTGACGGAATAATCTGCGCTTGTATGGACGCGCGCCGCAAGCAGGTCTACAATGCACTGTTCAAGTCGGAAAACGGCGTTATAACTCGGCTTTGCGAGGACAGAGCGATCTCCGCGGAGGATCTTTCCAAGGAGCTTTCGGTGCTTGACGGAAAAAAAATCCTCGCTGGCGACGGTGCGGAGCTTATCCACGCGTTCACCGAGGAGAAATACGCGCTCGCGCCGTCCGCGCTGCGGTTTCAGCGGGGCAGCGGAGTGTGTTTCGCGGCGCGGAACGCTCCCGAGATTAACCCCGACGCGCTTATGCCGATTTATCTGCGCTTGCCGCAGGCGGAACGGGAACGGCTCACAAAAAACATTGATTAAGTTAAAGATATGGAGAACGATATGGATAAAGATTGGTTGTTTTCGATCGACGAATATATTTGTGATGTCAGAACCGTTGCTGTATTGGTAAAAGATAACAAAATCCTTGTGCAAAGAGACAGAAACGGAACCGAATACGCATTGCCGGGCGGTCATTTAAAAATCGGTGAAACGCTGGAGGACGGTTTAGTTCGTGAAACAATGGAAGAAATGGGCGTCAGGATAAAATGCGACCGTCTGTTGTGGAGTGAGGAATGCTTTTGGGAGTGGAACGGAAAGCAGGCACATAACATTGCTTTCTATTATCTGATAGAACTTTGTGGCGATCTTGAAATTCCCGAAAACGGGGAGTTTGTTTCTCAAAAGGATAATTGCAATGTAGTTATCGGGTGGATGCCTGTCGAAGAAATTCAAAAGGTAACTATTTACCCGGAATTTCTGAAAAAAGAAATATATCATCTCAACGAGCCGATAAAGCATTTTGTTTCAAAGGGATAATACGTCGGCAAAATTTCCGTACGCTATTGACCCGCGCGGGAAAATCGTGTATATTAAGGAAATATTGATTAAATCGTTTTTATAAAATTTAAAGCGTTATTTTATGCGGTATTTCCTTAAGTTAAATTTTATGAAAAAGAGGGAGAGGCTATGATAGCAATAGGCTGCGATCACGGCGGCTACGAGTTAAAGCTCGCCGTGGAAAGCTGGTTGAACGATCGGAAAGTCGGGTTTATCGACTGCGGCTGCGGCGGTGAAAAGGTGGATTATCCCGACATTGCCGTCAAGGTCTGCGAGAAGATCACAAGCGGAGAGTGCGATAAGGGCATTTTGCTTTGCGGCACGGGTATCGGAATGTCGATGTGCGCGAACAAGGTAAAGGGAATTCGCGCGGCGGTTTGCTCAGATACGTTCTCGGCGAAGTACACAAGACTGCACAACGACGCGAACGTGCTTTGCATGGGCGGCAGAGTGGTCGGCGCGGGACTTGCGCTGGAGATAGTCCGCGAGTTTCTGGATAACGGCTTTGAGGGCGGCAGACACGTCGCTCGTCTGGATAAAATGAAGAATTTGGAGGGCAAATAATATGGCAGATTTGGAAAACGTTATCGTATGCGACCACCCGCTGGTTCAGCATAAAGTCTCGCTTTTGCGCGACAAGAACACAGGCTCGAAGGAGTTCCGCGAGCTGGTACACGAGATATCTATGTTTATGTGCTATGAGGCGACGCGCGATCTGCCGCTCAAGGACGTGCAGATACAAACTCCACTGGGAGAGCTTGCGGATTCAAAGGTCATAAGCGGACGCAAGCTGGCGTTCGTGCCCATTATGCGCGCCGGGCTCGGAATGGTGGACGGCGCTCTGGCACTCGTTCCGACCGCTAAGGTCGGGCACGTCGGCATTTACCGCGATAAGCAAAACGACAACAGCGCGGCGGACTACTACTGCAAGCTGCCGTTCGACATCGCGAACCGCGAGGTCATTGTGCTCGACCTTATGCTCGCGACGGGCGTTTCCGCGGTAAAGACCATAGATATCGTGAAGAAAGCGGGCGCGACCAATATCAAGTTTATGTGCGTGCTTACTTGTCCCGACGGCGTAAACGCGCTCCACAAGGCGCACCCCGACGTTGAGATAATCTGCGGCGCTGTCGACAAGGGACTAAATGAGGAACTGTATATAGTGCCGGGTATCGGTGACGGCGGCGACAGACTTTTCGGTACAAAGTGACGGAGGTGTAAAATGGCTGACGAAGAAGTTAAAATGGATGGCTGGAATGCTATTACGGAGGCGTTCGAGAAGCTGTATCCCGGGCAGGATAACCCAAATCACTATGGAACGCTTATTCCATGGTGTTTGGGTGGACCCGACCCTCTGGACGGTATCAGCATATACGACGGCGGCGACTATTGGCATTTCGTGACCTACGGCTTATCCGAGCTGTATGAAAAGGAAAGTGATAACCCCGAATGGAGCGGCTACGGAATGGAGTTCACGATGCGGCTCAAAAAGGGCTGTTACGAGGACGAGGAGGGCGAAATTCGCTGCATTTGCGGAAATCTCCAGAAGATAGCCAAGATAACCTTTGAGAACAATGAGCTTTTCCTCCCGTGGGAGTATATCTACACGGGGCAAAAGAACGGCATAGATCTGCGTCAAACGTCCGCGCTGACGGGCTTTATCACCGTACCCGACAGCAAGATCAAGAGTATTGAAACGCCCAACGGTCGCATGGAGTTTGTTGAGTTCATCGGCGCGACCGACGCGGAATTGTTGAAGATCCAAGCCAAGGAAACGACCGTGAAAGAGCTTTATGAGAAGATCGGCGACGTTACCGATTATAACCGCAAAAGCGTATATTGAAGGTGATAGACCGGGGTCGCGAACGTTTGGACGAAACATCCGAGGCTTTATAATTGTAATTCCCCGCCCGAGGCGGGGAATTCGCGCGGATGATCATTTGATTATTTTTTTGTGGTGAGGAAATGACAAAATCAGAGGTTCTGCAAAAATATTTCGGTCACAAGGCGTTCCGCGGCGGACAGGAGCAGCTTGTAGACCGCATTTTAAGCGGCGGCGACTGTCTTGGCGTAATGCCGACGGGCGCGGGAAAATCCGTGTGCTTTCAGGTGCCCGCGCTGATGATGAACGGCACGACTATCGTTATCTCGCCGCTTATTTCGCTTATGCAGGATCAGGTAAACGCGCTTGTTCAGAACGGAATAGAAGCTGCGTGTATCAACAGCGCCATTTCCACTCAGGAATATTTCGCGGTGTGCCAAATGGCGGAGCAGGGACGTTTGAAGCTGCTTTACGTTGCTCCCGAACGTTTGGAGACCGAGGGCTTTCAAAATCTCTGTTCACGGCTCAACATTCCGCTTGTGGCTGTGGACGAGGCGCATTGTGTGTCGCATTGGGGTCAGGATTTTCGTCCATCGTATCTGAAAATACGCGAGTTTGTGAACAGCTTTCAAACTCGCCCGGTAGTAGCGGCTTTTACCGCGACAGCCACCGATGTTGTAAAAAGCGACATTATACGGCTTTTGGGACTGCGTGAGCCATTCTCGCTTACCACGGGCTTTGACCGCCCCAACCTCTATTTTGAGGTTCGGCAGCCGTCTTCCAAGGACGTAGAGCTGCTGGACGTTATAAGAGAGCGAACGGGCAGCGCGATCGTGTATTGTTCAACAAGAAAAAACACGGAAAAGGTTGCCGATTTGCTGAACCGCAATGGTATCACCGCGGGAGCATACCACGCCGGTATGTCCAAGGAGGAGCGCACTGCTGTTCAGGACGATTTCCTGTATGACCGTTTAGACGTGATAGTCGCCACAAACGCGTTTGGAATGGGTATCGACAAGTCCAATGTGTCGCTGGTGCTGCATTACAATATGCCAAAGGATATCGAAAGCTACTATCAGGAGGCGGGCAGAGCGGGACGTGACGGTGAGCCGGCGCGGTGCATTATGTTTTATGGTTATGACGACGTGAAGCTGGCGGAGTATATGATAAACGCGGGTCATGAGGACGAGAATATGTCCGCCGAGGATCGGGAAGAGCTTATCAAGCGTGATTTCAAGCGGCTTCGCAAAATGGAGAGCTATGCGAAGACGCGCGGATGTCTGCGAAGATTTATCCTTGATTATTTTGGTGAACAAATCGACGGCGACTGCGGCAATTGCTCAAATTGCATCGGGGATTTCGAGTTAGTGGACGTGACGTTAGACGCGCAGAAGATACTTTCGTGCATTTTTCGCTTGAAACAGCGCGGATTTCCGCTCGGAAAGGCGCGGGTGTGCGCGATACTTACGGGAAGCGAGGACAAAAAGCTTGAGGAATGGGGCTTGACGTCGCTGTCCACCTACGGAATAATGCGCGGCGACGACCGTTCGCGAATACGCGGTATCATGGAATACCTCGAATCCGAGGGCTATTTCACATCCGATAACGACAATCATGTGTGCGTTCTTTTGCCGAAAGCGGATGTGTTTATCAAGTCAAAGCAGCGGCTTATGATGCGAGTAAACAAACGCTACCTGCAAAAAGCGTCTGTTCCGAAAAAGATCGTTACCAAAGCGGACGAGCAGCATCAAAACCCCGAGCTGTTCGAGCGTCTTCGAGAATTACGTAAAAAGCAGGCGAGCTCTCTCGGCGTGCCGCCTTACGTTGTATTTGCGGATTCGGCGCTGTGGAGTATGTGTGCGCTTCTTCCGAAAAATCAACAGGAATTTCTTTCGGTTTCGGGCGTTGGCGCCAGAAAAGCGGAACGCTATGGAAAAATCTTTGTGGAAGAAATTAACAATTACCTTAAAACTCGTACATAATGAAATTATTCGTCAAAATTTGTTAAATATGACAAAATAATAAACAGCAAAACCCCTTGAATTAAACAACAGAATGTGGTACAATATATGTGTAAGCACAAGCTGTTGTAAGTTAAATCGCATTTTATTCGGCTTTTCCCCGTTCACAGCGGGGAATATGTTTAATTAAGGCTTTTGTAAACAATAAGCTTAATCTGCTAATAATATAAAAGGGGAATGGCAATATAATGATAAGGGTCGTTAAGAAAGACAATACTTTGGAGGATTTTGACGTACAGAAGGTAGTTAATGCTGTAAACAAATCGGCGGCGCGTGTGATGTATAATTTTTCGTCCGAGGAGTTGGGTTTTATCTGCAAGTTTGTCACCGATAAGGCGCAGACTGTCAGCGAGCAGAACAACAAGGAAGAAATTTCCATTGCACAAATGCACAACATCGTGGAAAGCGCTTTGGAAGAAACAAATCCCGCCGTGGCGAAAAGCTATAAGGACTACCGCAACTATAAGCAAGACTTCGTGCACATGCTTGACGATGTTTATGTAAAGTCGCAGTCGATCATGTATATCGGCGATAAAGAAAACTCCAATTCGGATTCCGCGTTGGTTTCCACAAAGCGCTCCCTTATCTTCAACGAACTTAACAAATCGCTGTATCAGAAGTTTTTTATGACTGCCGAGGAGCTTCAGGCTTGCCGCGACGGATATATTTATGTTCATGATATGAGCGCCAGACGCGATACCATGAACTGCTGCCTGTTCGATATGAAGAGCGTTATGGAGGGCGGCTTTGAAATGGGAAACCTCTGGTACAACGAACCTAAGACCCTTGCGGTTGCGTTTGACGTTATCGGCGATGTTACGCTTGCGGCGGCTTCTCAGCAGTACGGTGGGTTCACCGTGGCGAGCGTGGACGAGCTTCTGGAGCCGTATGCACAGAAATCCTACGACAAGCAGTTTGAACGTTATAAGAGCTTGGGCGTAACCGATGAGATCGCTGACCGTGAAGCTATGAAAGACGTTGAAACGGATTTCCGTCAGGGCTTTCAAGGCTGGGAGTATAAGTTCAATTCTGTAAGCTCCTCACGCGGCGATTATCCGTTCATTACGATGACGGCGGGCGTTGGCAGAGGAAGATTCGCGAAAATGGCTTGCAAGATAATGCTTGAAGTCCGCAAGAACGGTCAAGGCAAGAAAACCTGCAAAAAGCCCGTTCTGTTCCCGAAAATTGTGTTCCTGTATGATGAAAATCTCCACGGACCCGGCGGCGAGCTGGAGGACGTGTTCGAGGCGGGTATCGAGTGCTCTCAAAAGGCGATGTATCCCGATTGGTTGTCGCTTACGGGAGAGGGCTATGTTGCGTCTATGTATAAGAAATACGGCAGAATAATCAGTCCTATGGGGTGCAGGGCGTTCCTTTCACCGTGGTTTGAGCGCGGCGGTATGGAGCCCGCAGACGACGAGGATAAGCCGATCTTCGTTGGGCGATTCAACATTGGCGCAGTTTCTTTGCATTTGCCGATGATCTATGCGAAATCGTTGCAGGAGGGCAAGGATTTCTTTGAGGTGCTGGACTACTACCTCAATCTTATAAGAAAGATACACTGCAAGACCTATGACTATCTCGGCGAGATGAAAGCGTCCACCAACCCTCTCGCATACTGCGAGGGCGGTTTCCTGGGCGGACATCTTGGCATACACGATAAGATAAAGCCATTGCTTAAAGCGGCGACGGCAAGCTTCGGCATAACCGCACTCAACGAGCTTGAGCAGATCGCCGACAAGAAGTCCATAGCCGAGGACGGCAGTTTCGCGCTTAAAACCATGGAGTTTATAAACAAGCGGATAAACGATTTCAAGCAAGAGGACGGTCATCTGTATGCTATTTACGGCACGCCCGCGGAGAACCTTTGCGGCTTGCAGATACAGCAGTTCCGCAAAAAGTATGGAATAATTGAAAACGTTTCGGACAGAGAGTATGTTTCCAATTCGTTCCACTGCCATGTTGCCGAAGATCTTACGCCGATAGAAAAGCAGGATCGCGAAAAGCGCTTCTGGAACCTCTTCAACGGCGGCAAGATACAGTATGTGCGTTATCCTATTGACTACAACAAGGGTGCTGTAAAGAGCCTTGTTCGCCGCGCCATGAAAAACGGCTTCTATGAAGGCGTGAACCTGTCGCTCGCGTATTGCGACGACTGCGGCTACGAGCAGCTTGAAATGGACGTTTGCCCCAAATGCGGCAGCCGAAATCTCACCAAGATAGACCGTATGAATGGCTATCTCAGCTATTCGCGGGTCAAGGGTGATACGCGCCTTAACGCCGCGAAAATGGCAGAGATCGCGGACAGAAGGAGTATGTGATGAGGAAAAAGGCGTATATAATTCCCAAGGGCTCCCGAATGTTTACTGCCGCAGCGGTTTGTATGGTATTGCAGTTTGCGGCGATCACCTTAATGCATTGTCTTTTGCTTAAAAACCACATCCCGTTTTTCGGGAATATTATCGGAGACACCTTTGGAATGGGTACGCGTGAATTTTTCGTTCTTTTTCTTATTGATGATATTCTGTTATTTGTTTCCCGCGCGCTTCCAATCGTGGGAGTGTTATTGGCGCGGAGAAATTTGTGGACTTTAATTGCGGGTTGGTTGTGCGTACCGCTTCTTCGGCTTTACGAGAGTTTTACCCATATTGCTTCGGGCGGGTGGGTTTTGTGCGGATGTGCCGTTTGCGCCGCCTTGACATTGATTTTGGTGCAGACGGGGTGTTTGCGCTCGAAAAAAATAGCTGTTATCGCGCTTTCCGTAAGCGGCGCGGTGTATTTCGGTTCAATGCTGCCGTCCGTCAGCGAGATTGACAATGCGGTACTGTTATTGTCGTTCGGGGACGTGCTTAGGTATGTTTCCTGTGCACTGCTTATTGGGGCTTTGCTGTTTAAGATCGATGCTGTTACTTTGCCCGAGCCGATAGCCGAGGTAAACTCGGACTAGGATCGTTAATGGCGATACACCACGCCTTAACGTGGCGAAAATGGCGGAGATCGCGGACAGAAGGAGTATTTATGCAAATTGCCGAAGAATATTTTGAGGGATTGAAAAAGGCTTACGCGGAGCGCTGCGGCGATAAGTGGACAGAATTTATGAGTGTGGCACACGGTGCAAGCGATAAGGATATTTCCCTTTTACAAGAGAAGTTCCCCGATACGCCAGAAAGCCTGATTTGGCTTCTGAAACACGTTGACGGTACTTATCATCGGGAGTACGCGGGTAGAAAACGCTGCTTGTATTTTCTCGGCTCAAAGCTTAAAGAGTATCCGTATTATTTGCTTTCGGCGGAGCAAATGGCGAGGCACGCCGGGATTCCCGCGGGAATTGATGAGATAATCGACGGAGAATTCGGTGATCGGGACAAGCGGCTGATAAACGATTCACGGAAAGGAAAGTGGCTGCATTTCTCCGATTGTATGAACAACGGAGGTACATCGCAGTTATTCATTGACTTCTCTCCGTCCGACAGCGGAAAGTATGGACAAATAGTGATGTATGTTCACGATCCCGACGAGGTGAGCGTTATTGCCAACAGCTTTGACGAGTACCTTAAAATGTTGATAGATTACGGTTTTGATTTTATCATGGAGGATTAAAAGTGCGTTATCATAACATAACCACCGATGATATGCTAAACGGCGACGGGCTGCGCACAGTGCTTTGGGTAGCCGGGTGTACTCATTGCTGCGAGGGCTGTCAGAATCCGATAACATGGGATATCGACGGCGGTATACCGTTTGACGGGGCGGCGGAGCGGGAGCTTTTCGAGAAGCTCGCGCCCGATTATATAAGCGGAGTGACATTCAGCGGGGGAGACCCGCTTCACCCACAGAACCGCGCCGAGGTGACAAGACTTGCGAAGAAATGCCGCGAGCTGTTCCCCGATAAGACTGTTTGGCTGTACACGGGCTTCACGTTTGAGGAGATAAAGAACTTAGAGGTCGTTTCATATTGCGATGTTATCGTTGACGGCGAGTTTATCCTGGCTCAGTGCGACCCTAAGCTGCATTGGAAAGGCAGCCCCAATCAGCGCGTTATTGATGTTCGTGAAACGATGCGTCTCAAAAAAATAGTGCTTTTTGACTGAATTGGCGGGGCGTTTTTTGTAAAAATTCGGCAAAATGCGCAATAAAATTCTCTTGACATTTTTATTAGATGGATTTATAATGTAATTATTCACAGATATTACTTTTTCGGATGGTATAAACCAAACACAAGTTTTTCGGAATGTGCAAAGCTTATATGTCCGATATAGTTTTATATCTGTAAATATAAAATG
>DKXD01000192.1:6647-10921 GCA_002492075.1 Ruminococcaceae bacterium UBA7135 | reverse complement strand
CAAATTTTATGCGCCGCCGCAACGCTGCTGATTTTCAAACGTTGCTGTAAGCTAAACTATAATTTTGTTCATAAGGACGGAGAAAAATGGAAAAGGTTCGAGTGCAGAAAATAATATCCGAAAGCGGTTTGTGTTCGCGTCGAAAAGCCGAGGAGCTTATCGCGGACGGCAAAGTAACGATAAACGGACGTGTGTGTACGCTCGGCGACAAAGCCGACCCGCATACGGATTCGATAGCCGTGAACGGCAGACACATAGCCGCTGTGCCGCGTGAAAAGCGCTATATAATGCTAAATAAGCCACGCGGCTACATAACCACTATGCTTGATGAGCAGGGCAGAAGAATAGCCTCCGATCTGCTTGTGGGCGTTGAGGAGCGAGTGGTGCCCGTGGGACGACTCGACCGCAACTCCGAGGGATTGCTGCTGTTTACAAACGACGGCGAGTTCGCCAACGAGATAACACACCCAAGCCGTCATGTCAGCAAGACCTATCGCGTGACGATCGATGGGAGCGTCACCGAGGAACAGCTGATGAAACTCACGACGGGTGTAGAGCTTGACGACGGCAAAATAACGCTGCCGTGCTCCGCCGAGGTGCTTACCGAGGAGCCGGGGCGCACCGTTCTGCGAATGACGATAAAGCAGGGCTTGAACCGTCAGATACGCCGAATGTGCGCGGCAGTGGGCTTGCAGGTCGGCAGACTGCGCCGAACGGCGATAGGCGGCGTGAAGCTTGGTATGTTGAAAACGGGCGAATGGCGCGATCTTACCAAGGAAGAGCTGCGAATACTCCGCACGGCGATAGGGAAGTCCGATAAAAAGCCAGTTGCAAGGCGGTGATGAAATGATAGAAATTTTACAGAATAAGGAAAATCTTGATAAAATAGAGTTCAACGCATGTGACGGCGAAGAAGTGCTTGGCAGCATAGCGGGCGTTCTTGAGGGCGAGGAATTCGTGGTTGACGAACTTGACTGCGAGGATTTTTTTACGGACGGATTAGTCCGCGCGATACTGAACCTAATGAGCCTGCACGGCATAGACAAGGCGCGGTTCGAGCTTCCTGAAAGCGATATAGAGCGGCTTCGCAAACTGCGTTTCTTTTCGGACAAGCCGAAAATGGAAAGCATAAACGCTTTTTTTGATAAGGGCTGTAAAAACGAATGAGGGATAGTATCCCACCGAATAAACGAGTATTTGGCGTGTCGTTTATTGATGTTCCAATTAACTGTTTTTAAAGTTTTGTGTTCCCCCGCCCGCGGCGGGGGAAGACTGTTTACGTCAATGCTTTTGTTAAAATTACCAAAAAAAAGCGGTTAAATTTTATCAAAACGTAAAAAAACAAAATAAAGGAAAAATGCCCTTGTTATTTTCTTCATATTGTAGTATAATTATTGTGGATATTTTTTTGGCGTAATTCGCCATACTTATTTATAAATGGAGGATATACAATGGCATTTACAAAATCATTGGCTGAAATGGAACAGAGCGTTCCCGACAGCGACGCGAGAAAAAGACTTTCTGCGTTTTTTGATGAAGGAAGCTTCACCGAATTGGACAAGTTCCTGTCCGCAGACGGTGAGGTAAGCTCGGTAGCTGCGGGCTGCGGTGCTGTACTGGGTATGACGGTCTACGCGTTCGCGCAGGACGTATCCGTTAAGGGCGGCGCGGTAAATAAGTCTGCGGCGCTGAAGATCAAGAGAGTTTACGAGCTCGCGGCGAAAAACGGCTCTCCGATAGTCGGTTTCTTTGACAGCAAGGGCGGCGATATCAACGAGGGTATGGCTGTGCTTGGCGATTACGGCGACATTATGAAAGCGTCCGCGAAAATATCGGGAGTAGTTCCTCAGGTCGCGGTGGTAACAGGCGTTTGCGCGGGCTGCGCGGCGATGATAGCTTCTATGGCGGACATAGTGATAGCTTCCGAAAACAGCGAGCTGTTCCTTACGGCACCGTTCAACAACGCGGACGGAAAACTCGTGGGAGCGGGTTCCGCCGAAAACGCGGCGAAGGCGGGCGTTGTTCAGATACTTGTCAAGAACGCAGATGCGGCGGTCACTAAGGCTAGGGAACTGACCGCGATACTCCCCGACAACAATCTCGGCGTTGGCTTTATCGACGGCGCTCCCGACAATGATACCGCTATAACAACGTCTCTCAAGGGTGTGGAGCTGGCGGCGGCTGTCGTTCAAAAGGGCACACTTGTTGAGTTGGGTGAGAAGTTCGGTACGGCGGCGTTTACAGCGCTTGGTTCAATAGGCAGCGATACCGTTGCGGTCGTTTCGACAGGAAAGGCGGCGAAGCTTACAAGCGCGGATTGCTCGAAAATAGCAAGATTTGTTCAGTTCGCGGATTTGTTCTCTATCCCTGTGGTGACGCTTATTGACACCGAGGGCTTTGAGGGAAGTTCGGAAGCGGAGCTTTCGGGCAGTGTTCGCGACTGTGCGAGATTAGCGCAGGTTTATGCGACTGCAACGACCGTAAAAATCAATTTTGTAACAGGCAAGGCGTTTGGCGCGGCGTTCGCGGCGTTCGACAGCGCCGATATGAGCTACGCGTGGGAGAACGCGCAGATTGCGCCTATGGCTCCCGAAGCGGGCAAAGTATTTATGGGCGAGGAGCTTACCACAAACCCGTTTGAGGCGGCTTCTCTCGGAATGATCGACGGTGTGATAGACCCCGCCGATACGCGCGAGACGCTCTCCGCGGCGCTTGGAATGTGCGTATCCAAGAACGTCAACACTCAAAGAAAACACGCGAATTTTGTGTTCTGATAAAATAAAAAGTGAGGTAGAGATATTATGAAGAATTACACGATTACAGTAAACGGCAACGCTTATGATGTTACGGTTGAGGAAAACGGTGCGGTCTCCGCGCCCGCGGCTGCTGCCCCCGCGGCAGCGCCCAAGGCGGCTCCGAAGGCTGCTCCCAAGGCTGCCGCAGGCGGCACTCCCATTAACGCGCCCATGAGAGGCACTATCGTTGAGGTAAAGGTAAAGGTCGGCGATAAGGTAACGAACGGCACCGTTGTCGCAGTTCTTGAGGCTATGAAAATGGAGAACGACATCGTTTCCGATAAGGACGGCGTTGTCGCTTCGATCTGCGTAAACAAGGGTGAGTCCGTTGAAACGGGCGCTCCCGTTGTTACTCTTAACTAAAGGAGAACAGAAATGGCTAAATTGAAAATTACCGAGACCGTTCTTCGCGACGCGCACCAGAGCTTGCTCGCTACGAGAATGAGTATGGACGATATGCGTCCGATACTTTCCACGATGGATAAGATAGGGTTCTATTCCGCGGAGTGCTGGGGCGGAGCGACGTTCGATTCCTGCATACGCTTCCTTGATGAAGATCCGTGGGAAAGACTGCGCATACTCCGCAAGGAAATGCCAAATACCAAGCTGCAAATGTTGTTTAGAGGGCAGAATATGCTCGGATACCGTCACTATGCGGACGATCTGGTCGAGTATTTCGTTCAGAAGTCCATAGCGAACGGCATAGATATTATCAGAATATTCGACGCGCTGAATGATATCCGCAACCTCGAAACCGCTATCAAGGCGGCAAAGAAAGAGCAGGGACACGCGCAGGTGGCGATTTCCTACACGACGGGTGAGGTGTTCACGCATGAGTACTATGTAAACTACGCGAAACAGATCGAGAGCGCGGGTGCGGATTCTATCTGCATTAAGGACATGGCGGCGCTGCTTACTCCTTATGAGGCGGGCAGCCTTGTTAAAGAGCTGAAAAACGCTGTTAAGATACCTATTCAGCTGCATACTCACTATACGTCGGGTTTGGCTTCAATGTGCATTATAAAGGCTGTTGAGGCGGGGGTTGACGCTGTCGATACTGCGATGTCGCCGCTGGCGCTCGGCACGTCTCACGCTCCAACGGAATCCGTTGTGGCGGCGTTTATGGGCACGGAATACGATACCGGAATTGATCTGGCGGCTCTGGGAGAGATACGCGAGTACTTTATGGGTCTGCGCAAGAAGTATCTCGAAAGCGGTCTTATGGATCAGTCCATGCTTGCAACGAATACCAAAGCGCTTTTGTATCAAGTGCCGGGCGGAATGCTTTCCAATTTGCTCAAGCAGCTTAAGGACGCGGGCAAGGCGGATCAACTTGACGAGGTGCTCGCGGAAGTTCCGCGCGTGCGCAAGGACAGTGGTTTCCCGCCTCTTGTTACACCTACCTCTCAGATCGTCGGAACACAGGCGGTATTCAACATCATCATGGGCGAGCGCTACAAGACCGTCACCAAGGAGTTC
>DKXD01000192.1:5772-6328 GCA_002492075.1 Ruminococcaceae bacterium UBA7135 | reverse complement strand
GACCGTCACCAAGGAGTTCAAGGGTCTTGTAAAGGGAGAGTACGGCAAAACGCCGGTTGAGATCGACCCCGAATTCCGCAAAAAGATAATCGGCGCGGAAGAGCCGATAACTTGCCGCCCTGCGGATCAGCTCGAGCCGGAGTTCGAGAAGATGAAGGAAGAGGCAAAGGCGTATGTAGACGATCCCACAATCGAAGATATCCTCACTTACGCGATGTTTCCGAAGGTTGCTCCGGGCTTCTTTGAGAAGCAGCGCGACAAAAAAGTTGGTGTTGACGCGGTTCACGCAGATAAAACCAACAAAATTCATCCCGTTTGAGCATAATTTCATTCCCGCTCCAAAAGAGCGGGAATTGCTTATTGTAATGCGGTGTTTGTATACGTTTACAAAAACGCCGCGTGAAATTTGGCGTTTTGCACAAACAAAAGTTACAAAAGTGTTACATTTTACAAAAAAAACGGCTTAAAAACAAAGGTAAAATATATAAAGAGCCAAAATGCGCATTGTTCTGCGAAATAATCGAAAAACAAGCCCGAAATATAATTTAAGTTATTA
>DKXD01000192.1:604-5465 GCA_002492075.1 Ruminococcaceae bacterium UBA7135 | reverse complement strand
ATATAATTTAAGTTATTAGGTTACGACTCCGTCAAAATAGACAAAATACATTTGCTGTAAACGTTATCATGCCCGATTGTGAAAAAAAATTGAAAAAAACACTTGCAAACTTTGAAAATTTGTGTTAAAATAACAATGAAATCGAGATACGGTATTACATAAAAATAGTATCATCTCGATAAATACAATTTTTAGTTCTAAGGCATCCATTGGGGAAAGCTCATGAACTTAAAAACCATTTTAGGGAGGAATTACCTATGAAGAAGAGAATTTTGGCAGCTGTGGTTGCTGCTGCATCCGTACTGTCTTTGGCAGGTTGTAACAAGGAGGGCACATCCAGCGGAGCAACAAACAACTCCGGCAACTCCACACCTGCTGCTAGCAACAACAGCAGTGCAGCAAACAACAGCAGTGCTGCAGGCAACAGCAGTGCAACAAGCACTCCTACATCCACTCCTGCTGTAGAGCTTACTGATGAAGATGATACTCTCAGCATCGGCGTTTGGGGCGGTAACGGTGATATTGCGCACCTTATCGATACTTTCGTTGAGAAGACCGGCACTACTGTAAAAGTTGTTCAGCAGGCTACCGGTGAAAAGGGTCAGGATGCTCGTGATAACTATCCCGACATGTTCGATGACTCCGCAGTTGACGTTGACATTATCATCTGCGACGCTGACTGGGTTCGCAACTATGTTGAAGACGACACCTACTGCATCCCGCTGTCCGACCTCGGTATCTCGAAAGATGAGTACACCGATGCGTTCCCTTATACCCTCGACGTAGGAACCGGTAACGACGGCGTATTTAGAGGAGCAACTTTCCAGGCAACACCTGGCTGCTGGTTCTATGATGCAAATCTTGCTAAACAATATCTTAATGTTGAGTCAGCTGACGCTATGCAGGAGAAGGTTAAGGATTGGGATACCTTCAAGGAAACCGCTAAGACTCTTAATGAGGCTTCTGACGGCGCGTGTGCATTAACCGCTACCGTACATGGTTTGTGGCAGGTATATCAGTGCAACCGCACCAAGCCTTGGGTAGTTGACGGCAAGCTTGAGATAGATACAGCTGCTGACTTCTATGACATCGCAAAGGAATTGCACGATAACAAGGGCGTTACTGATGAAACAGGAATCTTTGAAAAGACCAACTATCAGTCTATGCAGGCAGGCAAGGCTATGGGTGAGTTCGCTCCTACTTGGGGTCTGACCGGTGTTGTAGGTTCTATCCTCGGTGATGCTGCAAGTGCTGACCGTATGGATGATAAAGCAGTGTATACTGCTGTGGCAGGTCCTCAGAGCTGGTACTGGGGCGGTTCTTACTTTGCAGTTCCTAAGTGCTGCAACACCAAGAAGACCGCTGCTGAGTTCATCAGATTCTACACCCTTAACGATAAGGATGGTATGGCTGAATACACCAAGAAGTTCGGCGATTTCATGAACAACAAGAAGGTTATGGACGCTGCGACTTATGCGAACCCCTCGCTGGTTGGCGGTCAGAACCACTTCAAAGTTATCGCTGACTCCGCTTCTAAGATCGATATGAACGGTAAGCTTACCACTTACGATTCTGTAATCAAGGACGACTTCATCGATAGCGTAAACAAGTATGTTCGCGGTGAATATGCAACCAAGGATGACGCAATTAAGGCATTCAAGGATAAGGTTCGCGCTGACTTCTCTGCCTTGACTGTTGAGTAATTGAGTAAAATCAGTTATTCCGAATAGCAATTATTACAATATACCGCTTGTGGGTTCATTCCCATAAGCGCGTATATTGTAATTTTTTAAAAAAAAATCAAGAAAGGGTTGTGCATATCTATGAGTGCGACACAGGCAAAGTCGAAAAAAATTGTGAGCTATGCCAAATATGGTTACATATTTATTTTACCGTTTTTCATAGTATACTGCTTCTTTATGGTATATCCGCTCATAAATACGTTTGTTCTTAGTTTTAAAGGCAATGGTGAATTGCGGGACGTGGTAGTCGGATTTGAGAACTATAAGGTCCTTTTGTTTGGCGCCGAGGGCGAAAACATAGCTGCGGCAAACGCAAAGGCGGCATCAAACGCATATTGGGCTACCTGGGGAAACACGCTTATACTCTGGGTAGGCAACTTCGTTGTTCAGCTTGTTCTGTCTCTGTTGTTGGCGGTTTGGTTCTCCGATAACCGAATCAAGCTTAAAGGCGCAGGGTTCTTTAAGGTCGTTTTCTATCTTCCGAATATAATCACGGCGGTTTCTGTTGCAGGTATGTTCCTTATGATTTTCGGTAACACGCAGTTTGGTGTTGTAAACTCGCTGCTGATGAAAATGGGGATCATTTCGAATTCTGATGAAGTTATACGGTTTGTAACAGACCAATGGCTATCGCGATTTGTTGTTATGTTTATACAATCGTGGATGTGGTTCGGCAACACGACGCTGCTGTTGATGTCGGGTATCTTCGGCATCGATCCCTCGATTTACGAGGCGGCAAGCATTGACGGCTCTTCGGGTATGCATCAGTTTATGCACATCACGATGCCGATACTTAAGCCCATCTTCATTTATGTGTTCATCACATCTATGATAGGCGGTTTGCAGATGTTCGATATTCCGTTCATGTTCCATACAGGCGGTAACGTAAGTACGCAGCTCAGAACACAGGCGATTTACATTTACGAAAGCTTCCATGGCGGCAGAAATGCACAATACGGTTATTCAGCCGCTGCTTCTGTTATCCTGTTTATTGTTACGACTATTTTGGGACTTATCGTCTACAATATCAATACCAGAGACGATACTGCGAAGAAGAAAAAGGGGGCGAAGTAATCGATGGCTGCTGAAAATGAAAGAGGAGAGCTGAAGGATTACACCCGAAGCATCAAGATACAACAGGTCATTAGATTTATTGTTTGTATTCTGATAACCATAATTGCGGTTTTGCCGATTTATGTTATTGTTGTAAACGCTACTCGCACACATAGCGATATTACTTCAAATCCTATGTCACTTGTTCCCGGCGGCGATTTGATAACGAACTTTAAGAACCTTACCGATCCGTCATATCAGGAAGCTACATATACACGCCGTTTCAATCTTTTTTACGGCTATCTGAACAGCTTTATTGTTTCCGGTTCAGCGACCATTCTAACGGTCTTTTTCTCCGGCGCAACGGCATACGGGCTTTCGGTTTATAACTTTAAGCTGAGAAAAGCAGCGAGAACCATTATCCTTGCGGTAATGATGATTCCGACGCAGGTCGTATCAGTCGGCTTGCTGAGATTTATGATGATGATTGGCTGGACGAATAACTTCGCACCGCTGATTATCCCCGCTATTGCTGCTCCTGCGACTGTATTCTTTATGCTGCAGTATATGCAATCCAGCTTCCCAATTGATATTGTTGAGGCTGCGCGTATCGACGGTTCGGGCGAGTTCCGCACGTTTATGCAGATTGCTATTCCGATGCTTAAACCCGCGTTTGCGGTTCAGGCGATATTCGCGTTCGTTACCAACTGGAACAACTACTATATGCCGTCTGTGCTTATCCTTAGGGATGACATAAAGCTTAAGACAATGCCTATGATGGTTGCAAGCGTGTTGGGAATTGAGAAATTCGTCGATGACGGTTTGAATTACCTCGTTGTTATGCTTTCGATAATCCCCGTTGTCATAGTTTATCTGTGTCTTTCCAAGTTTATCATCAGAGGCGTTGCACTCGGCGCAGTTAAGGGCTAAACAGCAGTTATCGTTCCTATAGGGCAGTGATTTTGATTAACCCTTTGGAAAAATGCAAAATTATAGAGAGAAACTTTCGGGTTTCTCTCTTTTTTTAGATGAAGTGCGTTTATTTAAGCATTTCTTCAATGTCGGATTTCGGTCTGTAACCCAGCGAACGGCTGACGATCTTCCCGTTCTTGATCAAAACAAGCGTGGGTATACTCTCAATATCGAACTTCTCGGCTAGCTCCGCTTCTTCGTCAACGTTCACCTTGCACACCTTGATATCGTCGCGTTCCTCGGCGAGCTCCTCTATAATGGGTGCGAGCATACGGCAGGGACCGCACCAGGTCGCCCAAAAGTCTATGAGTACGGGCTTGTCCGAATTCATCACCTCGTCTTGAAAGTTGCTTTTACCGATAGTTATTTCCATTTTCGTTACTCCTTTTCGTTGATTGTCACTTTTCCTTGTAGTACAGCATACAATGGCAGAAGCCCTCGAAGTCTGGGTCGGCGATTTGTTCCCTGAACTCCTTGCACATACATTTGTTGTCTTCTGTATGCTCTCTGCGGCAAGGGCAGTAGCCCCCCGTTTTCTTCAAGCCCTCTCTCACTGTTTTAACGATCTCCTCGTCGGGATTATATTTGATCTTCATTTTGCGCCTCCTTTAGATAATGTTATTATTCCATTTTATTGATTTTTATTCGGCGATGTTGTAATATAATCGTCCGATAGCAGATGTGTTATAAAACGGTTTGCAAATATTTGTAAAAAAACCCCTCCCGATCGGGAGGGGATCCGATGTTGATCACTTAAAGTATCTGTTAAGAAGTCCCTCAAATGCTTTTCCGTGGCGAGCCTCGTCCTTAGCCATTTCGTGAACAGTGTCATGAATAGCGTCAAGATTAGCTTCCTTCGCTTTCTTAGCGAGGTCGAGCTTGCCTTGAGTTGCACCGTGCTCCGCGTTTACGCGCTTGGTAAGGTTTTCCTTAGTGGAAGCGGAAACGACCTCTCCCAACATTTCAGCGAACTTAGCAGCGTGCTCAGCCTCTTCCCAAGCAGCCTTTTCGTAGTACATACCAACCTCGGGATAGCCCTCTCTGTGAGCTGCTCTTGCCATAGCAAGGTACATACCGACTTCGGTGCACTCGCC
>DKXD01000192.1:0-310 GCA_002492075.1 Ruminococcaceae bacterium UBA7135 | reverse complement strand
CATACCGACTTCGGTGCACTCGCCAGTGAAGTTCTGGCGCAGACCCTCAACTATATCCTCGGGAACGCCCTTGGTGATGCCTACTTCATGTTCGCAAGCAAAAACGAGCTTTCCGTCGTCTTCCGGTTCCGCCAAAAACTTGCTGCCGGGGACTCCGCAAAGCGGGCACTTTTCGGGAGCTGCCTCGCCAACATAAACATAACCGCAAACAGGACATACATACTTCATAAAATAACCTCCAAAATAGTAATTATTATCGTTTTTACGATAATCTAATTATACCATATTTACCGCAAATTGTCAATGGATA
>DKXD01000009.1:9409-9666 GCA_002492075.1 Ruminococcaceae bacterium UBA7135 | reverse complement strand
TTTTATTAAAATTTTTTTCAAAATTATTCGATTTATAATATTTTTTCAAACCGAAATAATGCGATAAGATCGTTAATTTGTAAATTATTTCCTTATTATTGTTGAAAACTTTTTTATGATCCATTATTCTTAATAAAAAGCAGTTAGTTTTTAACAATAAAGAGTTTAAAAAAGTTAAAAACTGTTGAAAACTCGGTTGAATATGTTAAAAAACGGCTTTGCTAAATAGATTTTTAAATTGTTGATAAGTTTATTAT
>DKXD01000009.1:8842-9144 GCA_002492075.1 Ruminococcaceae bacterium UBA7135 | reverse complement strand
TTAAATTGTTGATAAGTTTATTATTTCTTTGATTATGTTGAATAACAATTAAATTTGTGAGGAAAACTGTTATTTCAACTTTTTTTAGTGGAAAGTTGAAAATTTGAAGTATTACATCTCTCTTCTCTTTGCGGGAAAAAATAAAATAAACGATCCCGTCCGAAAATCGAACGGGATCAAACTTATTATAAGTAACGCTTAATATAATTGATTAAGGATAATATCGGCGATCTTGTACAGAGGAGCTTGTATTTCGACCGCTCCGCAGTTAAACGCTTCCATAGGCATACCGTAAACCACGC
>DKXD01000009.1:6536-8560 GCA_002492075.1 Ruminococcaceae bacterium UBA7135 | reverse complement strand
CCATAGGCATACCGTAAACCACGCAGGTCTCTTTGTCCTGACCTACCGTAAACGCGCCCGCCTGCCTCATGCGAAGCAGACCGTCCGCGCCGTCACGGCCCATACCCGTGAGTATCGCGCCTATTGCCAGGGGTCCCGCGACGTCCGCTACCGAGTTGAACATTACGTCAACTGACGGGCAGTGTCCTGAAACCTTTTCGCCTGGCTTTGATGATACATACCAGCCGCGCGCGTCCTTGCAAAGCCGCAGATGATGCTCTCCCGCTCCGACGACTATCAGACCCTTTGTCAGTCTTTCGCCGTCCTCGGCTTCCTTAACGTGCATTTTGCAGGAGCGATCCAGACGCTCCGAATATAACTTTGTAAATCCCGCAGGCATATGCTGAACGATTATAACGGGTGGAGTATCCGCAGGGAACGATCTTATGACCTGTTCCAGCGCTTCGGTGCCGCCCGTGGAGGCTCCCAGAGCGATTATTGCTTCCGAGCGCTTTACCTTTGCATGCTTTCCTGTCGCGGGCGCGGGGTTTACAGTCTCGGTCTCGTACCCGCTGACAGGAGCGTGATTTTGGTTCTTTTGAGAGACGTTCTTTTCCGCCTGTGCCGCTAATTCGGCAATATTCCGCACATTTGAGCTTATCTTCGCCGAAGTCTGTGCGGCGGTGGGAGCTGCGGCGGGTTTTGCGATCAGTTTGACAGCGGGAGCCGCGGCGGGCTTTGGCTGCTCTGCCTTTATGGGAATATTATTTACATCTATCACCGCGTTCGGGTGATTGGATTTGTATGCTCTGCGAACTGCTTTACACAGTTCAACGGCGAACAGCGCCATATCGTTGTTGGTACGCGCCGAGGGTTTTGCGAGAAACTCTACGGCTCCCGCGTTTTTGCAGTCTTGCTTTCGCGCGTCGGAGCTTGAAACGACTATCGTAGAGATATAATATTGCGGCAGCAGCTTTTGCAGAAAATCCACTCCGTCCATTCGCGGCATTTCCAGATCAAGCGTCATAACGTCAGGTTCATACTGTATTATCATGTCGCGAGCCGAGTAAGCGTCTCCCGCTTTCCCGACTATATCTATCATATCATCTTGTTGAATAAATCGTGTGAGAACTTCTCTGAAAAGTATGGAGTCGTCTACGACTAAAAGCTTGATTCTCTCCATAATGATAACTCCTAATGCTTGTGGTTTATATAAGCGGTCAATCCGCTTATAATTTTTTTATAGGCACACTATTGTCATTTTTCCGGATGACGGTAGATCGCCGGTTGGATATATTCAAACTTCGTATCTCCGCGGTTTACGCTTTCGGCGTGACCTATGAAGAAATATCCGCCCGGCTTTACAACATCATAAAATCTGTTTACAAGCGCTTGCTTTGTGGGAGCGTCGAAATAGATCATAACATTGCGGCAGAATATCAGATCAAACGGCTTTGCCTTATATTTATCGGGCATGGGATCCATAAGGTTAAAGGTCTTGAATATTACCTCGTCCTTTATCCCTTGGCAGATCTCATACTTTCCGCCGCCCAGATCGTTGAAATAACGCGCTTTCCATTCGTTGGAAAGACCTTTCATACCCTCTTCCGAATAAACGCCGCGCTTTGCTTTACCGATAACGTCCTGAGAGATATCGGTCGCCAGGATACGCGTGTCCCACTTTGCCTTTTCCGCGCCGAAATACTGATCCATAAGCATGGCGGTGGTGTAACATTCCTCGCCGGAAGAGCAGGCGGCGCTCCATATTCTAAGTATATGATCCTTTTGACAGGTCTGTGTCATATACGGAAGAATAACATCCTTTAAAAACGTGTAGTGTTCGGGTTCGCGCATAAAAAACGTGTGGTTGGTGGTCAGCTTATTTAATATGGTAGTGACCTCCGCGCCCGATGTATCCGCCATTACCGCGTCAAGATAATCGTCGTAGTTTTTGAAGCCGCGATCATGCAGCATATTGCCAAGTCTGCCTTGAACAAGTACTTTCTTCGCGGAAAGATTTATCCCGAAGTTGTTGTACATGTACT
>DKXD01000009.1:5498-6229 GCA_002492075.1 Ruminococcaceae bacterium UBA7135 | reverse complement strand
CCCGAAGTTGTTGTACATGTACTTTACGAGCCGCTGGAATTCGGCTTCGGTGATCTCCAGGCTCACAGTTTACGCCTCCTGTTCGTCAAGCAGCTTTGCCACATCAAGAATGAGCTTCGTGTTGTCATTCTCGCTGCGGATCATATATTGAATGAAGTCGTTTTCGTTGACGTTCTTATTTTGCGGAGTAGCCGAAATATCGCCCGTGTGGATATCCTCGACGTCAGCAACGCTGTCCACGATTATGCCTACGGAAATATCATTGAATGACAACGTGATTATGCAGGTGCGCGAGGTGTAGGGAATTTCGGGTTTGCCGAAACGCGTTCTTATGTCCACGATAGGAACTACCTTGGAACGCACGTTGATTATTCCTTTAATATAGTTGGGAACGTGCGGTACCTTTGTGATATGAGACATACCGATTATTTCAACTACATACTGTATCTCAATGCCGTAAACCTGTTCGCCGATATTGAACGTCATTACTTTTCCGAGAATGCTGTTGTCGGCAGCGAGCTTTCTGTCGCCCGATTGTTGTTTAGCGACCGCTTCTCTTATTACATCATTAGTCATTTTTCGTTCCCCCCTTAACCGATAAGCGTATTCGTATCAATGATGAGCGAAATAGAACCGTCGCCCATTATCGTACAGCCCGAAAGACCCTCGCCCTTGATATTGTAGCGTGCGAGATATTTCGGGAAAGGCTTTACGACTACCTGCTGTTCGCC
>DKXD01000009.1:0-5180 GCA_002492075.1 Ruminococcaceae bacterium UBA7135 | reverse complement strand
CTTTACGACTACCTGCTGTTCGCCTATAAGCTTGTCGGCGAAGATGCACATGCTCTTATTATCGGTCTCAACAAGAAGAAGAATACCGTCTTCAAGATTTGTTACCTCGGTATCTATCATAAACTTCTCGTGAAGCCTGAGTATCGGATATACAACGCCGCGTATCATTATCATTTCTTTTCCGCCGGTATCGTTAAGCAACTGACCCGGCTCTACCTTGAAGCTTTCGCGGATAGTGGAAATGGGCACGGTGAATACAAGATCGCCGACTGTAATCTCCATACCGTCGATGATAGCCATTGTAAGCGGTATTTTAATAATGAAGTTGGTGCCTTGACCCTTCTTGGAATCAACGATTATCTGACCGCCGCATTTCTCGATGTTGGACTTAACAACGTCCATACCGACGCCGCGTCCCGAGAATTCGGTAACGACTTCGTTGGTGGAAAATCCGGGGAGAAGTATCATATTTTGCGCTTCACGATCGGTGTATTCGCTTTCGGGCTTTGTAAGCAAACCCATCTTCTTTGCCTTTGCCATAATTCTTTCGGGGTCTATGCCCGCGCCGTCGTCGGACACGGTGATGATGACCTCGCCGGAAGCGTTCTGTGCGGAAAGCTTGATAGTGCCCTTTGCGGGCTTGCCGAGGCTTGCTCTTACCTCGGGATCCTCCTCGCCTATGCCGTGATCCATGCTGTTGCGGACAAGGTGCATAAGCGGGTCTTGCAGGTTATCGACAATAGACTTGTCAACTTCTGTGTCCTCGCCCTCGATAACGAAATCAACATCTCTGCCCAGCTTCTTTCTCATATCGCGGACGATGCGGTTCATCTTCTGGAACACGCCTGCCAAGGGCACCATACGTATCGACATAACGGTGTCCTGAAGCTCGCCGGTGAGTTTTTTAAGATCGCGGGCAGCCTTATTGAAGCTCTCCAGCTCCAGACCTTCGAGGTCGGGATTAGAAATGACCATGGATTCGGTAGTGATTATCTCACCTACTATATCGTGTAAAGCGTCCAGTTTAGCAAGATTAACGCTTATCAAGCTTTGTTTCTGCTGAGCGCCGCCGTTCGCGCTTGCCACGGCAGCCTGCGCTTTTTCAACCGCCGTAGGTTCTGCGGGTTTTTGCTCAGCGGGCTTGGCGGCGGGAGCGGGCTTCTCGGTCTTAAGCTCTTGCTTTGCCGGCTCCGGCGGTATTTCCGCTTTGGGAGCCTCCGCCTTGGGAGCCGCGGGAGCGCTTTCAAGCACCTCATACGACTGCACGTTCATTGCGCCCTGAATAAGGTTCAGGACGTAATCCGTCTTGCCGTCGTGCGCCGTAAACGAAACGATAAAACCGTTTTCAACGATTTCCTTAGCGGATTCTGCATTAGTCTCCACGTCCTCGGGAGTGAATTCGAGGAACGAGCACTCGTCGCGGATAGTATTTATAAGTAAGAACGCGCGAAGATTTTCCATTTGGCAGCCGTCCTCAAAGAACACGCGCACCGTAGTAGATCCGCCGTTCGCGGAAGCGGCGGGAGCCGCGCCGCCCGAAGCAGATTCTCCCGCGGGAGCGTCCGCAGCGGGAGCCTCCCCCGAAGCCTCGCTGGTCAGCTTATCGCGGGCTTTTATCAACTTGTCGATAAGGTCATCGAAGTTTATAGCCTCATATTCGCCGTTTACGTTGTTCTGCAATGCTTCGATCTGAGCTTTATAAGAATCGGAAACTTGGAATACGAGATCGTATACGAAGCTGACGTCTGTGATAACGTCGGGATTCTCTCTGATGACAAAGAACATATCCTCCGCTTTGTGCGCCAAAACGGACAGATTATCAAATCCCATCATCGCCGAAGAGCCTTTGATCGTGTGCATGATACGGAATATTTCCTTGATATCTTCCCCTTCAAAAGCGTTCGCCTGTTCGGTGCGAAGCAGTATCTCGTCAAGCTGTTCCAACAGCGAGTTGGTCTCGAAGAAATACATATCAAGCATTGCTTCCATGCCGGATTCAATTTTTGCCATATTTTCAATTCCTTTCCGAATACGCCTTGCACATCAGCGGAGAAAATATTCTCTTAACGTGCTGCAGCGTTTATTTTGTTAAATTAAAAAGGCGTTGAGCCGATATATATAAAAGAACCGTTTTTACGATTCTAAAATTTTTTTCAAAAAACCCTTTAATATTTTATTGAAATATGCTACAATAGAAGTACAGGAAATTATTCTTTGACCCTAGGAGGGACATCAGATGGCACAGATCCCGCAAATCAATAACCCCATAACCTCGAAAAACTATAATTACAGTCCCCGTCAGCAGCAGGACGCGAATACCGAGCCGTTTGACGTCGTAAAGCTTACCGGAGTGGGGAGCGCAGGAGTAAACTCCGATTCTGCTTCCAAAAGCCGTCTTGAAATGGGCAACCGCGAGCTTATCCCGCTTCAGGTACAGGCTCCGAAAGATCCCACGCTCGCCGTGGAGATGCTTAAAGACCTGCTTAACGTCGAGGTGCTCAATCAAGCGCTGGTAACGGGTCACACCGAGCTGTACGGCAGCCTGCAAAATCTTGCCAAAGAATTGTATGTTTCGTCCGAAGAGCTGGTCGAGGAAATACAGAACCAAGAGCAGCAGAACACGATGTTCAGCGGTCACGAGTTTTACGACGTTCTCCGCGAGGTTGCTCAAACGACTTCCGACCCGAACACCAAGGAGCTTATCGGAAATCTGCTGAAATCCATTAACTTTGCCCAGAACAAGAGCGAGATACTCGGCGCGCTGCGCGCGAACCTCAAGTTTCTGTCGGAATATTACTCTTCGAACGAAAAGCTTTCGCAGAAGCTGCTCGACCTTTCCCAGAAGTGGGGCGCGGACGACGCGGATAAGTACTTTGAAATGCTCAAAGGCGAGACGCTCTCGATACTCAAGGACGTAAGCGGCAGTCTTCTCAACGACGACAAGACGCAAATGCTCATTCCGCTTATCACTCACAATCTCTCCCGATACAACAACAACCCGTATATGTGCAGAGAGCAGTTCAATCTGCTGCTTACCCAAATATCATCGGGAACGCTGCGCGAGAGCCTGAAGAATTCGTTCAACCGACTTTACTCGGCTATCTTCGATAAGAAGCCCATGCAAGACCCTCACACTATGGAAGAGATAGCAAAAATGGACGAAGAGCTACCCACTATTAATTATACAACAAACGACATAAAAAATCAACCACTTTCGCAAAATTCAAGTGAGAAAAATTTGATTTTTGACGAGGCAAATTCGCAAATTCAGCAAAATAACAAAATTTCATCGGATATTCTTGGTGAAATTGCCACATCTATCAAAGAGTCGATAGCAATTTTTGATAGTGAAGGAAATCAAATAGGGTTTCAAGACCCGAACATCAATCGCCTTTTGGATGAAAACGGTAATGTTATCCCGTTCACACCGGAGCAGCCCGTATTTGACGCCGAGGGCAAGCAGCTCGGATTTTTGCCGCAGGCGATGTTTGATGAGTTCGGCAGTATGATTTCGGGTCATCCGCTTATGGACGAGGATGGCGGCTTTATTCCGTACCAAGTCGGAACGCCCGTGTTCGACGAAAACGGAAGCGCAGTCGGATATATGGCTCAGCCGCTCTATGACGAAAACGGCGATCTTATTCAGCAAACGCTTGTTGACGCGAACGGAAATCCCATGGCGTTCACGCCGCGTTTTCCCGTTTATGACGAGGGCGGCGAGCAGGTGGGCTATTCGGCGAATTTATTCAGCCAAAACGGAAATCTTGTACTTAATCAGCCGCTTGTGGATATCAACGGCAATATGCTGCCCTTCATTCCTGCAATGCCGCTGTACGACCAATACGGAGCGGTCGTTGCGTATCAGCCGCGCGCGCTGTTCGACGCGGACGGTAATTCAATAATGCAGCCGCTTGTGGACGGCGACGGATATCCGCTTGCTACCATACCGCAGGAGCCTGTGCTCAACGAGATAGGCGAGCAGATAGGCTTTAGGGCGAAGCTGTTTGATAAAAACGGCAAGCGTATTCTCTCCGAGCAGGTGTTCGATATGGACGGCAACCCCGTTTCCGATGAGGCTCCCGAGGAACCGAGGGAGATAACGGGGTGGCATAAATTCTTGAACGAGCTGATGTCCGGTACGGGCTATACGCAGCAGCTGAAATCGAGCGGGTTCAGCCTTGAAAATATCGTCAACGCGTATAACCGCGGGCGGTTCAGCGGTACGGACGCGCTGAAAGCGATAATCGACGGCTTGTTTATGGCGAAGGACAATCCAGAAGCGCAGGCGCAGGTCGAGCTTATGCACGGAGATATCGCAAAGGTCAATACCATGCAGGAGATGATAGACGAGTTGAACTCGCTGCTGCGCGATCTGCCCGACGTGCCCATGCGGGAGCGCTTGTACGGCGTTTTTGTTGATATTATCGACAAAATGGCGGTAAAAAGCGAGCTGCCGCAGCACGGCATACGTCCGCCGGTCAGCTCCACTCTGGATAACCTTACGGATTTCATTCAAACGAATATCAATAATCCCGCGCTGAAATCGCTGGACAGCTTCAACGCGTCGAATTTGCTGCAAAGCCTGTTGAACGCTCCGGGAGTATTCACGCCGTTGGCGCATTACATTCTGCCGCTTGAAGTGGCAAACACCCGCGCGTTCGGAGAGCTGTGGGTGGACAACGATGAGAATAACCCCAATAACACGCCCGGCACGCAGCGCAACTATCATTTATTCCTGACGTTTGACGTGGAGACTATCGGACGCTTCGAGCTGGATATGTACGCACTCGGCGAGAATGTGAACTTGTCGCTGCTTTATCCGCCGAAGTTTGAGAAAGAGATCGACCCGATGAAGGACAGGGTGAATAAGATAATCCACAATATCGGCTATAAAGCGCAGAATTTCGAGACTGCGCCGCTTAAAAAGCCGCATAATCTTGTGGAGGTCTTCCCGAAAATAACGGATAAGCGCATAACGCTGAACAAACGCGTCTAACAGCGTTCGGCCGAGAGCAACGTAACGGCGGCGCATAAATTTCAAAAAGTGTCAGCCGAAGCGAAGCGCAGGCTGACCGGTTCCGGCTAACGTGCAGAGTGCAGCGGAGCACGCTAGACGGAATTTTGAAAATTTTTTAAATAAATTGAGCAAGAGCAACAAAACGGCGGCGCAGCAAAGGCGC
>DKXD01000059.1:2913-11252 GCA_002492075.1 Ruminococcaceae bacterium UBA7135 | reverse complement strand
TTCCCCCGCCGGAGGCGGGGGAATTTCGCTTTATAATGCCGATGCTACCACCGGTTGCGTAAGTTCAAGCTACGGTATGCAGACTTTTTTCATGGGATATGCTACAATATTTCCGAGAGGTGAGAATATGCTGTCCGATAAGATACGTGAGCTTCGTCGACGTTCGGGCTTGTCACAGGAGGAGCTTGCCGACAAGTTGAATGTTTCGCGGCAGGCAATCTCGAAGTGGGAGCTTGGCTCAGCCGTGCCGACAGCGGATAAGCTGGTGGATATCGCCGACTTTTTTGGCGTGAGCTTAGATTTCCTTATGCGGGATAACCACGAACAGCTTCGTATTGTTCCGCCGCAAAACACGAGCAACACGCCCGAAAAATCACACCCGCGCAGAAAAACCGCGTCAGTGCTTCTTATGGCGGCGGCAGCGTTTCTTGGCGTGGTTGTATTGGTTTTGTATGTGAACGGCGCGGGTGTCCTTGGCGGAGGCTCGGGAATAACGATCAACGGCACGGGAATGTTGGCGGCGCTTGCCGTTATGCTTGGCGCGGCTGGAGCGGTTTTATTCGTCACCTCAATAAAAAAGTAGAGGTGTGTTCTGATGAAAAAAACTTTTTCTGTTGTTACAGGAGTATTGTCGGGGCTTTTTTTGCTGGCGTTTGTCGTTGTTTGCACAGTAAACTACGCGTCGTATATTCACTCTATAAACTTTCTGCCTTATGATTTTGCGATAGCGACCTATGCGGCGCTTCTGCTTGTGCCGTCTGCGGTTTTGGGCACAGCGTCGCTCGTTCGTGTGGGCAAGGTGAGACTGCTTTATATCGCGGCGATAGTGTTTGCGCTGATGACGATACCCGCGTGGGTGAACATCGCGGCGATGGATTTTATTTCCGGCTTGCCGCTGCTGATCTGCATATCATGTGTATTGTGCGGCGCTCTTATGACAAAATTCAGATCGAAACCGCTGTTTATCTGTGCGGGAGCAGTGTTTGCGGCGTTTTTGGCGATCGCGCTTATTGCCGCCGCAGCCGCTCCGGGGAAAATGGAGGGCGAGCAGCTTTTGGCGATATGCGCTATCTTCGTGATACCCGCGATCGACGGCGCGGCGTTCGGATTGGCTGGGGGATGGTATCTCCTCGGAAAGCCGATAGCTCTGTTCAGTTTGGCGGGAGTGCTGATATTTTTGACTATCCCGCCGTTCAATTGGGGCGCTGTAGGCTTTGTTTACGCCGTTCCGACGATTTTGTGTGCGGCGGTTTGCATTGCTTTGGGAATACTTTCCAAAAGGGAGTGCAGGGCAGATACTAACTCCAAAGAAACGTATAGACATTAATTAGTCATCCCGCACTTGTCATCACATTTAATTTCATCTACACTATGAGAGGGAATTAGTATGGGAAAATCATCAAAGATCCTTTTGGGTATTTCGGGCGTTTTGATAATTATGTTTGTTGTTATGTGCGCCGATCAAACGCTTAATCATAAAAAATATGTGATCGATAATGTTTTTCAGCTTTTCACGGGATATATTTTTTACGCGGTCTATTTTATCGTCCCCGCGGGAATTTTGGCTGCGTGCGCGTTATTTCCGAGGAAAAAAACCATATTGTTGATTTTTTGCGCTTTGATCGGCGCGTTTATCGCAGCGTTTGTGTTTTTGGTCGGGAGCCTTTGGATATTTGCCGTTCCTGCGGTTTTCTCTGCGGTTGTCTGCGTGATATTCGCAGTAAAACACAAAAATCGAGGTAAAATATGAACCCATTCAAGTTTTCGGACGACAACAAACGCTATCACACTTTAGCGTACCACAATAAGCATACCTATGGCGGACGCGTTTACAAAGCCACTCTGGACGCGCATTTCTCCTGCCCGAATAATGGCGGCTGCATTTACTGCAAGGACACGTTCGACCCGCGTCCCATCGAGGAGCAATGGAGTGCCGAGTGCGCGAGAATACGCGCCAAGGACGAAAACGCGAAAATATGCGCGTATTTCGGAGTTCACACGAACACGTTCTGCACGCCCGAAATGCTGTCAGAGCTGCTTGAAACGGCGCGAAAGCTCGGAGCGTTTTCTGTGTCACTTGCTACCCGCGCCGATTGCCTTGACGAGCAAAAAGCGCGCATACTCGCCGAATTCCCTCTGCCGCTTTCCGTAGAGTTAGGTCTGCAAACCGTCCATGACAGCATAGCCAAGTTTATCAACAGAGGACATACGTTTTCGGATTTTCTGCGCGGATATGCTCTGTTAAAAGAGCATAATATACGCGTTTGCGTGCATATCATTAACGGACTGCCGCGTGAAACTCCCGAAATGATGATCGAGACGGCGAAAGTTCTTGCAAAACTTCGTCCAAACGGTGTGAAGATACACTCACTGCACGTTTTGCGGGGAACGCGCCTGTGTGAGCTTTATGAAAGCGGGGAGTATACTCCGCTTACCCGCGAGGAGTACATTGACATCACCTCGCGGCAGCTTGAACTCCTCCCGCCCGAAACCGTTATAGAACGCGTAACGGGCGACGGGGATAAATCGTTGCTGGCAGCACCGCTTTGGAGTGCGGACAAGATATCTGTTCTGGGCGGACTTGATAAGCGCTTGGCGGATATGAATACTTATCAAGGAAAATTATTTGGGGAGAACAGCAATGCAGGCTCTTGATAAAAATAACAACAAACCGCTTTATGAACAGCTTTACGAGCATTTGCGCGACGATATGCTTGCGGGCAGGATAAAAAAGGGAGAAAAGCTGCCGAGCAAGCGTATGCTCGCCGATCAATTGCAGGTGAGCCTGATAACCGTAGAGAACGCGTATTCTCAGCTTATCGCCGAAGGCTATGTGCGAGCGGTACAGCGCAGCGGATATTTTGCGCAGTATAGCGGCGACACTGCCGAGCCGCGTGTTCGTGAGCCTCAAAATCATTTCGAAACTCAGCGTGAAGAAACGCCGCAGCAGCAGTCGGCAAGCGAGACACTCTTCCCGTTTTCGGTGTGGACAAGACTCATGCGCTCCGTAATTCTTGAACAGGGAATGCGGCTTTTGCAGCCCGTCGTCAGCGGCGGCGCATACGAGCTTCGCGAGGCTGTTTCGGGTTACCTTTACAGGGCGCGGGGCATTTTCGTACCGCCCGAGCGAGTTATAGTCGGTTCGGGTACGGAGTACCTCTACAATCTGCTGATACAGCTTTTGGGTCGTGATAAGCGATATGGCGTTGAAAATCCGGGATTTCCGAAGCTTCCGAAAATCTATGCGCTGAATAACGTGCGCTTTGAGTATATTTCGCTTGACAAATCGGGAATGAGTTCGGACGAGCTGTATGAAAAGCGAGTTGACATAGCGCACATCTCTCCCGCGCACCACTTCCCGACAGGCATTGTAATGCCAATCTCGCGCCGCTGCGAGATACTCGATTGGGCAGAGGGCAGCAGCGAGCGTTTTGTCATCGAGGACGATTACGACAGCGAGTTCCGGCACAGCGGCAAGCCAGTTCCGACAATGTTTGGTTCGGACGGTTACGAGCGTGTTATATATGTTAATACGTTTTCGCAGACCATAGCGCCGTCGGTTCGCATAAGTTATATGTGCCTGTCAGAAAGCCTTTACAGGCTCTGGCGCGAAAAGCTGGGATTTTACGCTTGCTCCGTTCCCGCGTTCGAGCAGTATACGCTTGCGCGGTTTATCTCTGAGGGTTATTTTGAACGTCATATAAACCGCACCAAAAAGCGCTTTCGGCGGGTTTGCGAGTTGGTAACGGAGCTTATTTCACGTTATCCCAATGCGGAGATATCCGAGGAGAACGCGGGCTTGCACTTCACGGTCAAAGCCCCCGAAAACTCCGAGAAGATGATAGATGATTGCGGTAAATGCGGAATTAAAATAACGCACCTTGACGAATATTATGCGGATTGTTCATGCTGCCCCGCCGATTTGTTTCTGGTGAACTACTCAAACGCGAACGAGGAGCGCATTGCCGAGCTTTTAAGTTCGTAACTGCTTCTATCCCTTAATGGAGTGGGAGAGTTTTTTTAATAAAGAGAGTTCACAAATCGGCTGTGTTTGGGGTTAATATATCGGGAGGTGGTGAAAATGATAGCAGGCGCACTTGCAATTCTTGACACCGAGGAACGCAGAAAGAGCTAGCCGAGTTTTACGCGGAGTACAAAAGCAACCTTTACGCGTTCGCGCTGTCAAGAACTCATAATCGTGAGAAAGCCGAGGACGCGGTTCAGGAAGACTTTTTGCGGATAGCGAAATATCCCGAGAGATTTTTCTCGCTGTCGGTTCACAAAAGAGTGTCCTACGCGGTTATTGTTACAAGAAACGCGGTAAACGATATTCTTTCCGAGTGCGCAAAGTCCTCCGAGATGTCCGAAGCTGTTGAGGATAACTCGCCGTCCGTTGAGGATATGTTTTTGGGAAACGCTGCCGCCAAGGAGCTTAAAGCGTTTATCAAGTTAATGCCCGAAGCGCAGAAGGAAGCGCTGATATTAAAGATCGTACACAAGATGTCGATCGCCGAGATCGCAAATGCTTTGAACATTTCCGAGCCGACAGCCCGAAAGCGCGTTTCCAACGCATATAAGACGATACGGAAATATCTGAACGGAGGTTGATCTTATGACATTAAAGGACGTTCTGGAGGAAATTTGCGCTGAGGAGTACGCTCTGCCCGAAAACGCGCCTCGTCACTGCTTTAAGCGAGCGCACCGCCGCGCCGTAAACGCGGTACTCTACCCTAACGGACTTCCGAAAACGGAGAAGAAACTGCCGTTGAAGCGTAGAGCGCTCGTTATCACGGCGGTCGTAGTGCTTGCGGTGGTAACAGGGGCGGCAAGTATTATACGGTGTGGAGGCTTTTGGTTTACTAAAAACCGCTTTAATGGATATGATTATTTAATGATGTTCGCGGAAAATGCCGAAAACGCTCCCAAAACTATCGAAAAGTTCTGCTATGACTGCAACGCTCCCGAAAAATACAAGCGCCTCGACCGTATGTGCCACGTAAGCGAAGATGACGTTGAAGAGATGTATGTAGACGTAAACGCTGTTGTTCCCGAAAACCACGGTTCGCCGTTTGTCCGTGTCATGCAGATAACGAAAAGCTCGTTTGTAAACCACATACAGACTGAACAGGACGAGTTCAAGCCCATTAAGACAAAAGGATTTGACGGGGTTTCGATAGTAACCTCAATTGATTTTGATGATGGAACGAAGTATATGATGAATACCGTTATATGGGATTGCGGAGATTATATACACATGGTAAACGGCACGGTTTCGATGGAGGAGATCATGTCATTCATCGATGGAATGACCGAAAAATAAACAAACTATCTTGACAAATCGGGAAAATTGTGCTAAAATAACATAGGATAACACCGTCCGCGAAATTTTTGCGGACGGTTTTGGTGCGTTTGTTTAAAAAATTTTTTCAATCCCCCATGAAGCGGGGGATTGAAAAGGGATAATATTTTGAGGTAAGAAATAAAAATGTCGGTTTTTGATATATTCAAGCAGTTGGAGAACAAAGATCCCGCTCCCACGGGCGCGGTGGAGTACATCATAGCGGGATTGGGAAATCCCGGCACGGAATATGAGAACACCCGCCACAATATCGGCTTTATGACGATAGATACGCTGTGCGAAAAGTACAAGGTGAGCTGTAAAAAACTGAAATTCAAGTCGCTGACGTGCGATGTGATGATAGCGGGCAAGCGGTGCCTGATAATGAAGCCCTCAACGTTTATGAACAAGAGCGGCGAGGCTGTCACCGAGGCGATGAGTTTTTACAAGATACCTCCGGAGCGCACGATAATAGTATTTGACGATATCTCGCTCGAACCCGGTAAAATGCGTATTCGCCGCAAGGGCAGCGACGGAGGACACAACGGCATAAAGAACATAATCTACCTTTCGGGGAGCGATATGTTTCCGAGAATAAAAATGGGCGTAGGTGCGAAGCCGCACCCCGATTATAACCTAGCCGATTGGGTCCTCGGACACTTCAAAAAGGAGGACGGCGAAAAGCTTGAACAGTGCTTTCAAAACGCCGTGAGCGCTCTGGAGCTTATGGTCGCGGGGAAAATAGACGAAGCGATGAACAAATACAATTCGTGAGGGCTTTTGATTATGAACAACGATCATCTGTGGCTTGAGAGCATTGATTTCATAGAAACCGTGCCCGCTCCCGAAGAGCCGGGGATATTCAGGAATAAGATAGTATTCACGCACAAAAACGGCGCAAGGCTGTGTTTGGTGCTGTTCGATACGGCGGCTTTGGACGCTGACACGCTCGGAGAAGAGTATTACGCGGCGGCAAAAGAGACGCTGAATGGCTTGCCTGCGGGTTTTCCCGAGGTGAACAGCATTATGTATTCCAAAGCCGCGCGCGATATAAGCAAAAGGGGAAAAGATGAATTTCTTTATTAACGCGGCGCGTCAGAACGCTGACTTTAAGCGCCTGCAAAAGTATCTTGAAAGTGGAAATACGCTGCCCGCTCTTGTAACGGGCGTTTCACATATCCATAAGGCGCATTTTATAGCGGCATTGTTAAATGACGAGCCAACACTTGTCATAGCGGAAAGCGAGGGCGAAGCGCAGAAGCTTTGTCTTGATATAAACGCGATGTTGGGAGAAACGGCGGCGCTGCTGCTTCCCGAAAAGGAATTTATACTCGCGGCGCGGAAGCGGCTTCGCGTGAGTACGAGCATAAGCGTATTTTCGCTCTGAACGCCTTGTTTGAGGGAAGCAGCAAGGCAGTTGTTTGCTCGGCGAGCGCGGCGGCACAGCTTACCATTCCGCCCGAAACTCTCAAAGAGCGCACGATAACCATAACAAGCGAGGACGAGCTATCTCTTGAAGAGTTGACGACGCGTCTTGTTGCGGCGGGATATTCGCGCGCCGATATGATTGAGGGCGCGGGGCAGTTTTCGATACGCGGCGGCATAGCGGACGTGTTTCCGCCAAGCGCGTCAAATCCATACCGCATCGAGTTCTGGGGAGACGCGATAGACAGCCTGTCGGAATTTGATACCGAAACGCAGCGCAGAACGCGTACTCTTGACAAAATATCCGTATCTCCCGCTCGTGAAACGCTGTTTGAAAGCGATGAAATACTCTGTGAGAGGATAGAAGCGCTCGCCAAAAAGCTGCGCGGCAAAAGAGCGGACGAGGTTCGCCAAAACCTCCTCGGCGACGTAAACAGACTTCGCGGCGGCGCGGGAGTCCGCAACGCCGACCGCTATTTTCCGCTCTGCTACGACAGCGAAGCGACCGTGTTCGATTATGTAAAGCGCGTTTTCGTCTGCGAGAACAATACCGTTCGGGAAAGCTACAGAGCGGCGGCGCTGCAGCACGCGGAGGACTTGAAGATACTCACCGACGAAGCAAAGATATGCAAGGGCTTAGAGCGCTATATGCTCTCAAAGTCGGAATTGTACGCCTTGCTGGAGCAGCGAACGCGCGTTTACTTCGATTCGTTCCTGCGCGGCGGCGGAATTGAGCTGGGAACTATGATAAATGCTCACAGTGCTGTTCAGACCTCCCCGTGGGGCGGAGAATACAAGATACTTGAAGACGAAATGCGCGGATATCTCGGGCGCGGCGTGTGCTGCTATATTTTCGCGGGAACGGAAAAGGGCGCGAAAAACCTCGCTCACGACCTCGCCGAGGACGGCTTTAACGCGGAGTTTTACAACTCCCCCGAGGACGTTATGCCGGGCAAGGTGATAGTCACGGCGGGAACGCTTTCCGCGGGTATGGAGTACCTTGAAAGCGGATTGTGCGTGTTTACTCACACCGCCGTTCACGAGGCAAGGCGGCGTATTCCCAAAAAGAAAAAGGGAGAGGAGATACGCTCGCTGGAGGACATCTCGGTGGGCGACCTTGTTGTGCATTATTCGCACGGCATTGGAGTTTTCGACGGCGTTCACAAGATAGAAAACGGCGGTGTTGCCAAGGACTATATCCGCATAAAATACGCGGGCGCCGATGTTCTGCACGTTCCCGTAACTCAGCTTGACAGAGTTTCGCGCTATATCGGCACGGGCGACGTTTCCACAGTGAAGCTGAATAAGCTGAACTCAGACAAATGGACGAAATCCAAGGCAAAAGCGAAGGCTGCCGCGAAGGAAATGGCGGCGGAGCTTATCGAGCTTTACGGCAAGCGAATGAAGTCCCAAGGGTTTGCGTTCCCTGAAGACGACTCGTTTCAGGAGGACTTCGAGCAGCACTTCCCATATGTGGAGACCGACAGTCAACTGCGCTGTATTGATGAAATAAAAGCGGATATGCAGCGCGTACAGCCTATGGAGCGCCTGCTGTGCGGCGACGTGGGATTCGGCA
>DKXD01000059.1:2304-2632 GCA_002492075.1 Ruminococcaceae bacterium UBA7135 | reverse complement strand
CGGCGACGTGGGATTCGGCAAGACCGAAGTGGCTTTGCGCGCGGCGTTCAAGTGTGTAGAAGCAGGGAAGCAGTGCGCGATACTTGCGCCTACAACGGTTCTGGCATGGCAGCATTTTCAGACCGCGACCACAAGAATGGAGGGCTTTCCGCTTAATATTGCTCTGCTCTCCCGCTACAAAACCGCCTCTGAAAAAAAAGAGATACTGAAAGGTCTTGCAAGCGGACGGATCGATCTGGTTATCGGCACGCACAGAATAATTCAGAACGACGTGAAGTTTAAGGCTCTGGGGCTTGTAATAATTGATGAGGAGCAGCGTTTCGGCGTG
>DKXD01000059.1:1799-2000 GCA_002492075.1 Ruminococcaceae bacterium UBA7135 | reverse complement strand
GGAGCAGCGTTTCGGCGTGGCTCACAAGGACAAGTTCAAGGAAGCGTTCAGCGGCGTGGATATATTGTCGCTGTCGGCTACTCCGATACCGCGCACTCTCAATATGGCGATGAGCGGCATACGGGATATGTCCGTACTTGACGAGCCGCCGCAGGACAGACAGCCCGTTGCAAGCTATGTTATCGAGCATGATTGGGGAGT
>DKXD01000059.1:964-1520 GCA_002492075.1 Ruminococcaceae bacterium UBA7135 | reverse complement strand
GTTATCGAGCATGATTGGGGAGTTATCGCGGGTGCTATACAAAAGGAGCTGCGCCGCAGCGGGCAGGTCTACTATATTCATAACCGCATAGAGAGCATTTACGGGTGCGCCGAAAAGCTGCGCGGGCTTGTTCCGGAAGCGCGAATAGGCGTGGCTCACGGAAGAATGTCCGAGGACGAGCTTATGGAGGTCTGGCGGCGGTTGTTGGACGGTGAACTGGACGTGCTTGTTTGTACGACTATAATTGAAACAGGCGTTGATGTTCCGAATGTCAACACGCTGATAATCGAAAACTCCGATTATATGGGATTGGCGCAGCTGCACCAGCTTCGCGGAAGAGTAGGACGCACCAACAAACGCGCCTTCGCTTACTTCACGTTTCAGCCGGGCAAGGTGCTTTCCGAGATATCACAGCGCCGCCTTGACGCGATACGTGAGTTCACGCAGTTTGGCAGCGGTTTCAGAATAGCCTTGCGGGATCTGGAGATACGCGGGGCGGGCAATATTCTCGGCGCTTCTCAAAGCGGACACTTGGCAAACGTAGGCTACGATATGT
>DKXD01000059.1:0-671 GCA_002492075.1 Ruminococcaceae bacterium UBA7135 | reverse complement strand
GGCAAACGTAGGCTACGATATGTATTTGCAGCTTCTGGACGAAGCGGTGCGCGAGCAGCGCGGCGAAAAGACCGTTCACAAGGAAGAGTGCCTTGTGGATGTGAAGATAAACGCGTTCATTCCCGAAAAGTATATTTCCAATCAGGCTCAGCGCGTTGACTGCTATCGCAAGATAGCGCGTATCGAAACGGACGAGGACGCGGAGGACATCACCGACGAGCTTATCGACCGCTATGGCGAACCGCCCGAAAGCGTTCTCGGACTTATTGATGTCGCGCGGTATCGAAACAGAGCCGCAAGCTGTGAGGTAAGTGAGATAACTCAAAACGGAGACGATCTGGTGTTTTATATGACAAAGTTCGATATGACAAGGCTTGGTAATGTGACAAAGGCGGTCGGAAAGCGTATGAGACTTGAAACTATCGGAAGACCGAGAATGCTTGTGAATGTTAAGGGTATGGGCGTTCTTGACGCTATGAAGACGGTCATAGCTGCTATGACCGAAATGCCGCAGCAGAATTGAGCGTTTGTGCGGGACATAATAGAAAACAAGATGATGTGCCTGTTTTTAATGCGAAATTGGTTTAATACCGGTTCTCAATAGAAAAAGCACAAAATCTGTTTTCTCTCCCTGCGAAGCGGGGAGAGAAAATAATGTGTCTGCTTTAAAT
>DKXD01000208.1:1452-6015 GCA_002492075.1 Ruminococcaceae bacterium UBA7135 | reverse complement strand
AACTTGCGGTGCTTTTGCTCGAAGAGTTTGTCGTGCTATTGCTTGAAGAACCTGCGGTACTTTTACTCGAAGAGTTTATCGTGCTATTGCTCGAAAAACTTACGGTGCTTTCGCTCGAAGTGCTTGTTGTGCTCTTGCTCGAAGTGCTTGCCGTGCTCTTGCTCGAAGAGCTTACGGTGCTCTTGCTCGAAGAGCTGACCGTGCTTTGAACCGAAGTGCTTTCTGTCACCGGTTCGGAAAGCGGCACCGAATTTTCTGAACCCTTACAGCCTGTAAACAACAAACACACAGACAGCAACATTGACGCAAATGCGCTTTTTTTCACAGCGTTTCTCCTTTCGGTCTTTGAAAGCCTTACTTCATCGACTCCACAAGCGCCTTTGTATCACGCGCTATAAGCAGCTCCTCGTTGGTGGGAACTACCCAAACCTCTACCTTGCTGTCGGGCGCGGATATCTTAGCAAGCTTTCCGCGCAGTCCCTTGTTCGCGTTATCATCGAACTTGATACCGAGGTACTCCATATCGTGGCAAACGTCCGCACGGAGATCGTCGGAGTTCTCGCCGATACCGCCCGTGAACAGAACAGCGTCCAAGCCGTTCATTACCGCGGCATACGAGCCTATGTACTTCTTTATCTCATAGCGCAGCATTTCTCCCGCGAGGATAGCGCGCTTGTTGCCCTCTTGCGCTGCCGCGGAGATGTCGCGGTTATCGCTGGAAATGCCCGATACACCCAAGAAGCCCGATTTTTTGTTCATATATTCACTCATCTCGCCGGCGCTCAAACCGAGCTTTTTAGCGACAAAAGTTACAGCGGAAGCGTCCACCGCGCCGCAGCGAGTACCCATAATAACGCCGTCAAGCGGAGTGAAGCCCATAGAGGTATCTATCGACTTGCCGCCCTCTACCGCCGTTATAGAAGAGCCGTTGCCGAGGTGGCAGGAAACGATCTTAAGGTCCTTGATGTCTTTGCCCATAGCTTCCGCAAGAGCCTGCGAAACAAATCTGTGGGAAGTGCCGTGGAAGCCGTATTTCCTTACGTGGAACTTCTCGTAGCACTCGAAAGGAAGACCGTACATAAACGCCTTTTCGGGCATCGTCTGGTGGAACGCGGTGTCGAATACAACTACCTGCGGAGTAGTTTCGGGAATGACCTTCTTGCAAGCTCTGAGAGCGAGCGCGTGCGGGTGATTGTGCACGGGCGCAAGCTCAGAAAGATCGTCGATCTGCTGAATGACCTCGTCCGTTACCAGCGTGGTCTTATCGAACACCTCCGCGCCCTGGACTATTCTGTGACCTACAGCGGATATTTCGTCCATGGAGTTCAGCACGGCGGCGTCGCTCTTTGTCAAGACCTCAACAAGCTTCTCGAACGCCTCCGTATGCGTCGGAAAGTCGCAGTCCTCATCAATAGTTCTGCCGTCGAAAGTTGTATGCTTAATATGTCCGCCGATACCTATTCTATCGCAGTTTCCCTTTGCAATAACGCTCTCGTCGTCCATATTGAGAAGCTGATACTTCAAAGAAGAGCTTCCCGCGTTGATTACCAAAATTTTCATATTCCTGCCCCTTTCAAAATAAAATAATACTATTATATTGTAAACCTTTTGCAGAAAAAAATCAAGGGGGTTTTCAAATTTATTTTACTTGGCACGGATCTGCTTTCCCCGCCTGCGACGGGGAAAGTCAATATTTGTTTTTCTCCCCGCCGCAGGCGGGAAAAAAAGCGCTTCTTCCTCTTGATTTTATCGGGGAAAAGTGGTAAAATAAAGAAAAGACTATCAAGCGACGGAGGGAATTATGAAAACAGCAGCAATAATCGCGGAATACGACCCTTTCCATTACGGACACAAATACCTCATCGATAAGGTGCGGAACGCGGGCGCAACGCATATTTTCGCCGTGATGAGCGGCAGCTTCACTCAACGCGGCGGCGCGGCGATCTATGATAAGCACACCCGCGCGAAAACGGCTTTGGAAAACGGAGTCGATCTTGTTATAGAACTGCCCGCGCGGTATTCGCTGACTTCAGCAGCGGGATTTGCGAGGGGCGCTGTCGGCGTGGTAAACGCGCTCGGCTGCGCAGATATGCTGGCGTTCGGCAGCGAAAGCGGGGATATCGCCGCGCTGAAAGAAGCCTCCGGCGCCGTTGAGTACACTCTCCACAGCGAGGAATTTGAACAGTTCCTTAAAAAGGGTTTTAGCTATCCGTCCGCTTTGCAAAAGGCAATGCTGAAGTTCTACACAGAAGATGTGGCGGAGCTTGTCTCCTCTCCTAACAATACGCTTGCTATTGAGTATCTGAACGCTCTCGATAATTCGGGCAGCACTATCGAGCCGTTCACCGTGCGGCGTTTCGGAGCGGCTCACGACAGCGACGAAGAGGACGAGTTTTTAAGCGGATCGGCGCTGCGCAAAATGATATCGGCTGGTGAGGACTGCTCGAAATACGCGCCCGCTGTGGACGCTCCCACCGCCGATATAGCGCGGCTGGAACGCGCCGTGTTAGCGTCGCTGAGAAGTCTCCGCCCCGATGACTTCGACTATATCGCCGACTGCGCGGGCGGGCTTGGCGACAGGCTGTATAAAGCCGTTCGCAAAGGGAACTCGCTTTCGGGAATATACTTTATGACTAAAACCAAACGCTACACTCTGGCGCGTATACGCAGAGCGGTACTGTGCGGATTTCTCGGTATCACCGGCGAAATTTCCCGCGAAAAGTGCGCGTATATCCGCGTTCTGGGAATGAATTCGCGCGGACGCGAAATACTTTCAGCGGCAAAATGTCCTCTGCCTATCGACACGTCGCTGAAGGCTCTCTCCAAGACCTCGCACGAGGCTCGCCGCCAAGCGGATTTTGAGGCTCACATCACCGACCTCTGGTCGCTTGCGTTGAAAGAGCCGCTGCCCTGCGGCATTGATTTCACCGCGAAGCCGATAATCATTGAATAAGCACAAAATTTGTATTCTCTCCCCCGCTCCGCGAGGAAAAGAATACAAGAAAAAATGAGGAGCGATCATGAGCAAATTTGAAGAACTGCGCTCACAGCACCCGCTGTTTATATATCATGGCTTCGAGCTTGGCGCGGGGCATATCCGATTTCACTTTTCAATAGATGAATACCACTTCCGCCCCGAATGGACGTTTGACGTGACGCTCAACAAAGCGGACTTGCCGCGCGAACGGCTTGAAGTGCTCGCTTTCGCGCTTGGAATGGCGGAGCTTGTAAGCTATTGGAAATGCGCATGCTGTCCAACCGTCGAGGTGCGCTGCGGCGGACTGTCGCCTTGGCAGATAAACTGGTGGAAAAAGCTGTATTGGAACGGTCTGGGAGAGTTTTTCTACCGAAACGATATAAATACCTCGTTTGAAGATTTTATGACGATAAACGCTCCGGAACCCACGCCGTTACCGGAATTACCGCGAGGGCTTTCGGGAACGCTGGTACCTGTCGGCGGCGGCAAGGACAGCGTGGTGACGCTGGAACTGCTAAAAAAGGCGGGCGAGAACATAACGCCGTACATCATCAACGCGCGCGGAGCGACGCTTGGGTGCGTTGAAGCGGCAAGCATAGCGCTCGACAAGGCGGTCACGCCGCGCCGCACTATCGACAAGGCGCTGCTTGAACGCAACGCGGCGGGCTGGCTTAACGGTCATACTCCGTTTTCGGCAGTGGTGGCGTTTTCGGCGCTTCTGTTCGGCTATATGAAAGGCGTAAGATACATCGCACTCTCAAACGAAAGCTCGGCGAACGAAACTTACGTCGCGGGAGCTGACGTAAACCACCAATACAGTAAGTCGACCGAATTTGAGCGCGATTTTCGGGAATACTGCGTAAAGACCTTCGGGAAATTCGGCTCTAACCCTGAGTATTTCAGTCTGCTGCGCCCGCTTTCGGAATGGCAGATCGCACGGGAATTTGTGAAATATCCGCAATATTTCGGCGTTTTCCAAAGCTGCAACCTCGGCTCGAAAACGAACAGCTGGTGTTGCAACTGCGCGAAGTGCCTGTACGTCTACATTCTGCTTGCGGCTTTTTTGAACGACAATACCTTACATGAGATATTCGGGTGCGATATGCTGGAAAAAACAGAACTTTCGGAAATGTTCGACGGACTTATTTTGGACGGCGAGGATAAGCCGTTTGAGTGCGTGGGAACGAAAAATGAGGTGCGGCTGTCGCTCTCCATGGCTCTGAAGCGGCGCTCGGAAGACCCGCCCGCGCTGCTGAAACGGTTCGCCGAAAAGTTCCCCGAATACGAACCGACAGACCTTTCGAGTTACTTTGACCGCGACAATTTTGTACCCCAACGATTTTTAAATTTATTGGAGAATACTCAAAATGAAAATTGACAAACTTAAACCGATCTTAGAAAACAAACGCGTCGTTATCCTCGGTTTCGGGCGCGAGGGCAAAGTGTGGCTGGATATTCTTCGGCGGCTCGACTGCTGCCGCGAGATAGCCGTAGCGGATATGAACCCGCTGGAGCTTGAAGACGACCGCCTTACTCCGATAAGCGGCGAACATTACCTAGAGGAGTGCTCCGAATACGACATTATA
>DKXD01000208.1:0-1171 GCA_002492075.1 Ruminococcaceae bacterium UBA7135 | reverse complement strand
AGTGCTCCGAATACGACATTATTTTGCAGTCGCCGGGAGTTATCGTAAAAAACAGGCTCAGCGCCGAGGCAAAGGCGAAGATATTCACGCAGACCGAGGCGCTTTTGCGCTTAAAGCCTTGCAAAATAATCGGTGTTACGGGCACAAAGGGCAAATCGACGACCTCCTCGCTGATATATCACTTTCTTAAGGCGAACGGAGTTCGCTCTATGCTTATCGGAAACATAGGCGTGCCGCCGCTGCAGCGTCTTGAAGATATGACGCCCGAAACGGTCGCCGTATGCGAAATGAGCTGTCACCAGCTGGAATTTGTGCAGCACTCGCCAGATATAGCCGTGCTGCTGAATATCTTCCCCGAGCATTTAGATCACTATGTGAATTTTGACGCTTACGCAAACGCGAAGCGCAACATAGCTCGTTTTCAGGAAGCGGAAAACTGCGTGTTCGCAAATATAGAACTCCTGCCTGTGGACAGCGCGGGAAGCGTTTATTCATGCGCGTTCGGCAAAGAAGCGGACGTGTGGACAGACGGCGGCTCGATATATCTTTTCGGCGAACGGATACCGCCCGAAAAGATAAACACAAAGCTTTGCGGAAAGCACAATTTGTACAACATCGCGGCGGCGCTCGCGGCGGCTGTGAAAGCGAGCTGCGATCCGCAAAAATGCCTTGATTCGCTCCCCGATTTTAACGGGCTGGAACACCGCTTGGAACGCGTTGCGATGATAAACGGCGTTGAATATATAAACGACAGCATTTCCACCGTCCCCGAGGCGGCGATAGCGGCGGTGAACGCGTTTGACGGCGCGGACTGCCTTATTTTGGGAGGAATGGACAGAGGAATCTCTTACAAAGTGCTGGGCGAATTTCTCAACACGGGCGTTGTGGAGAACGTCATTCTGCTGCCGGACAGCGGAAAGCGCATAGGCAAGCTGATAACCAGCCGCGAGGTCAACGTTATCCATGTCGGGAATATGGAAAAGGCGGTCGCTCTTGCGTCAAAGCTTGCAAGCAAGCGCGTTATCCTCTCCCCCGCCTCGGCAAGCTACGGCTTTTACCGAAACTTTGAGGAGCGCGGCAGGCATTATAAGAAGCTGGTGCTTGAACTTGCAAATAAAGATTGACGATATAAAACGCGGGCGGCTTTTTAAAAAACAGCCCGCTTGGGGAT
>DKXD01000123.1:2671-2855 GCA_002492075.1 Ruminococcaceae bacterium UBA7135 | reverse complement strand
AATCTATTTGGTCACGATGTTACACCCGTAAGTACAAATCTCCCTTGCTTATGCAAGGGAGATTTGTACTTACCGCGTTGGACGTTTCGCCCGCTTTGCGGACGAAACGCCTCAACGCTAGGCGCACATTGCGCTTTGCGGGCATAGCCCGCAATTTCGCGCTCCGCGCGAAACCGCGCAATGT
>DKXD01000123.1:1905-2357 GCA_002492075.1 Ruminococcaceae bacterium UBA7135 | reverse complement strand
GTGCTCGGTGTTGATCCTCTCGGATAGACGGCTCGGCTTATAATCTTTTTGGTCACGATGTCACAGCGCGGTATTTGCGCAGTCAATTTCGGGAAAGGTCGCTCGGCTCTTTCCCGATTTTTCGTCAAACCGGAGAAAATCCTTTTTGTCAGCGTTTCACACCGGTAAATGTAAAATGCCCTTGCTATGCAAGGGCATTTTACATTTACCGCGATGGCGTTTGTCTGCGTCCTACGGGTTTGACGAGCGCTCATCGCCAGACGCGTTCTCGCTTGAGTATTTTCCGTTATCTTGCACAATTTGACGAAAAATCTGCGGTGGGATCCGCGCAAGTCGAAATGCTAAACAAGCTCTGAGATATGTAAATATACAAAATCTATAGCTCGCTGTTTTCAACAAAATCGACGTCAATATCGCCATTATTAGTTGATACGATCAGTTTTTTCGTACCG
>DKXD01000123.1:0-1580 GCA_002492075.1 Ruminococcaceae bacterium UBA7135 | reverse complement strand
TCGTACCGCCCTTCTTTTCCGCGGGGAGATTACTTTCCCCCTTTTTAATACCGCAGGATACAGAGTAATCATCATAGCCGCCGACGATTGTGCCGCCGATGTTTCCGTTCTTAGCGTTAAGAGTGACCGAGCTTTCGGCATTCAGCTTCTCGAAGATAATATTGCCGCCGTTAGATCCAAGCGCAATGCTTTCGACATTTAAAGGCGCGAGAGTAATGTCCTCGTTTGTAGTGGAAATACTCAGCGAATTTAAAGCTCCATTTGGCGCTTTAAGAGTTATTCTGCGAATGTCAGAGGGCGCTTTTACTCCAATATAATCATACCATTCTTTTCCGTCGGCGATGGTCATCGTAAGCGCTCCGTCATCGGAAACGGAAATATCATATCGTTCGCTGCCGCTTTCAAAACCGTCGATATGAACCTTGCCATCCTCCGACGGCAGCACCTCGATCACTCTGTCGCGAACGTCAATGCTGACAGAGTTTATTGTTTCATCAGAAGTGTACGAGTATGCCTCGTATTCTTCTTTTTTGTCTGTGCAGCCCGTGAAGATCGCCGCGGTAAGCAGCGAGGATATTGTCAGACAAACTATTTTTTTCATTTGAAATTCCTCCCTTAAAAATGCTGTTGCTTTTTGGTTTTTCCTGTGCTATAATAATTATAAACCTTTGTGTTACACAAAGGTCAAGGGGGTAAAATAGAAAATGAAAAATTTTTTTACGATTGGTGAAACCGCCAAGAAAACGGGTATGACCGGTGAGACTCTGCGGCATTATGATCGTATTGGTCTGGTAAAACCAAGTCAAAGGGACGAGTGGACGAATTACCGATATTACACCGCGGAGGATATTGTGCTGCTGAACATCGTCCGTATGCTTCAGCGAATGGATATACCGCTAAAGAAAATAAAGGAGGTTCTTGAATATGACGACATTGATAAAATAATTGACTTTTTGAATAAGGCGGAAAAGCACGCCGATGAAAAAATAGCCATGCTGAAAGAAAGCAAGACCATGATACGCCGGGCAAAAGCGGATTACGAACGCAGACCGCGGCGGACGTTTACGGAGAATGTATACGTTGAGCGTTTTCTTAAGCAAGTAATTCTGCTTTCGGATACCTTGGAGGCTCCCTCGGTGGACAATCTCTGGAATTATCTTTCTCACTTTTACAATAAGGTGGGAAAGGAACGCAGGAGGCTGTTCGAATTTGAGGACGCGGCGGGAATATACACCGAAAAAGGTATGTCAAGACTGTTCGCCGTATGCGTTAAATACACTCAAACGGACGGGCTTATAACTCTTCCCGAGGGGAATTATCTCTGCGCGGATTGTACCGAAAAGGAAAGGGCGGATAAGCTGAACGAGCTTCTGAAAATTGCCGGAACGGAATATAACGCCCGACCGCAATTCACGGTGCAGAAGATAGTTGTATCGGGGATCCTGCAGTGGAAATATCAACTCAGGGTCTTTATTGGCGGAGAGCCTGTTTAGCATCTCATCACGCGCATCTCACTTGCATCTTTCCGTCACTCTTGTACAACGCTAAATACTGCGGGCTTGACCTCAGCTCTTTAGCAG
>DKXD01000206.1 GCA_002492075.1 Ruminococcaceae bacterium UBA7135 | reverse complement strand
GCAGCGAAGCGGAGGCAAATGTCGCTCGGCTAGTGCGGCGAAGCCGCACGGTTCGCAAATTTTAAATTAAAATAAGGAGAACAAAATGGCACGACAGAAACACCCCATGCCCCCCGCGAATAACAAGCGTCTGTATGGACAGAACGCGGCGGTGGCGTTAAAATACAATCCGGATATGAATTACGCACCCGTGGTGGTAGCTTCGGGGCTTGGAGAGCTTGCGCAGCGTATCGTCAATATAGCGGACGAGGCGGGAGTTCCTATTTACAGAGATGACAGCGTCGCGGCGCTGTTGGTAATGCTCAATTCGGGCGAGACTATACCCAAGGAGCTGTATCAGATAGTCGCTGCCATATACGCGGAGGTGGTCTACACCGCGGATAAGATGAGGAAGTAGCTTTATGTTATTGTAATCCGAACACCACCTAAATGGCAAACGCCGCATAATGACCGTGCATTTAGTGTGGTAAAGAGCTTGTCGCGCCGATAATTCCCAATTTGTGTATAAAATTTTTGAAAAAATTGGGCAAAACCACTTGAAATTCCCAAATCTTTGTGGTATAATGTATTTGAAAAGATATACCCAAGGGGGTACTGTATGACTTACAAAGAAAGCTTTATTAAGTTTATGGCGGACAGCGGCGTGCTGAAATTCGGCGAGTTCACGCTGAAAAGCGGTCGTGTTGCTCCGTATTTCATAAACTGCGGAAATTATAAGACCGGCGCGCAGCTTGCCAAGCTCGGCGAGTATTACGCGGAGTGTATAAACGAACACGGTCTTAAACCGCAGACGCTTTTCGGTCCCGCGTACAAAGGTATCCCGCTTTCCGTGGCGGCAAGCGTGGCGCTCTATAACAAGTTCGGTATGGATTGCAATTATTGCTTCGACCGCAAGGAGGTCAAGGATCATGGCGAGGGCGGAATGTTCGTCGGAAAAACGCTTGAAGACGGCGAAAGGGTCGTTATTATTGAGGATGTTATGACAAGCGGCAAGGCGCTGCGCGAGGTGCTTCCCAAGCTCCAAGGCGCGGCGAAGATAGATATCGAGGGCATGATAATCACGGTAGATCGTGCCGAAAAAGGGCTTGAAACAAACAAGTCGGCGGTTCAGGAGGTTCACGACGAGTTCGGGATAAACGTTTACTCAATCGTGACGATAAACGACATTATCGGGGCGCTTGAAAGCGGCGTTGTCGCGGGCGCGGAATATGTCGGCAAGATGAAAGAGTACCGCGAAAAATATGGAGCGTAACGATGGGCTTCAATTATTAAGACAAAATCGATCATGAGGATCGATGAAAGATATTTCCGAATTAAATTGAGAAAGGATGATCGTTATGATGACAGTAGGCAACAGTGCAAGATTACAGCTTAATATGGCTCAGGCGCAGACAAAGTACGGCAGTCAGCTCGACAGCTTGCAGACATCGTATCTTGTCGGAAATAAGCTGAACAGATACGGCTTAAAGAACACCAAAGCTACTCAGACGCTTGAAGAGCTGCTTAAAAGCCGTGCGCTTAAAGGCAAGGACGAGAATTTCCGTTCGCAGTTCAGCGATCTTTATAAGAGCATTTACGGTGTATCGGACGATAATTCCGATGACGAGAGCGTTGCTTCCGCGCAGTCGATAAAGGTTGCTTCCGCTTCAGCGGGCAGCGCGGCGGAGAGCATCAAGTCTTTCGCGAACGATCTGAAATACGGCGGCGAGGTCAATACCGATACATATAAAGCTCAGGCGCAGAATTTCGTCGATAGCTATAACGCTATGATAGATAAAGTCGGAAATTCCGATAATCAACGGGTTTTGCAAAAGGGCGTGCTGATGGTTAATACCGGAAAGGTTTACACCAGTGCTCTTAAACGCGCGGGTATCACGGTTGGCGCCGATAACAAGCTGTCCGTGAACAGCGACCTTTCAAAGGTGAAAGCGACCGATATCAAAACAGTTTTCGGCGATCGCGGCTTCTCGGATAAGGTCAGAGACAAGGCGGCGCAGATAAACACGCTGACGGGCGGCAAAGGTTTATTCGCTGCAAATTCCCTGGTGAACACATCCTCGAGCGGAAAGCCGGGCATAGTGGCGTTTGAGGACAATTCGGGCACGCTCAAACAGCTTTCCGATGAGGTTCGCGATATGGCAACGTCCGTAAAGAGCTACGCTCAGGGCTTGGGCACGGAAGAAAAAGCGTACTCCGTAGAGGACTACACAAAAACCGCAAAGGGCTTGGTCGACAGCTACAACAGCCTTGTTGAAGCGGCGGCGAAAAGCGATAAAAGCTCCGTGCGCAACAAAGGCGTGACGCTTCAAAGCAGCGCAAAGGCGTATAAATATTCGCTTCAGCGTGCGGGAATTAACGTTGACGAAAACGGTAAGCTTTCTCTTGCCGATGAAGCTAAGCTTTCCAAGCTCACCGACAAGGACATCAAGTACTCTTTCGCCAACGGTGGTTTCCTCCAGAAGCTGACCGACAAGGCAGATCAGATCAAATCGCTTGCAAGCTCCGCTTCGGCTATGGGTTACACCTCCAACAAGACCACTAACTACGCTTACAACTCCGGCGCTTTGTTTGCGGTTTACGCTTGATCAATTAACTTAACAGACCCCGTCGATCATTCGGCGGGGTTTTTTGTGTGCTTTCCAAGGCGAGGGCATGAGCGATCAACTTTCGGGGATCAGGCAGCGTTTAATTTCGCAGGGCGGCAGCTGTCGGTCGCGAATGCCCCCGTCATGCGTTTTTGAGTGCCCCGCTAAACGATATTGCTTATCCATACTCCCTTGCGGATAAGAGCATACCCAACGCACACTTTAATAAGGTCGGCGGCTTGAATTATCGCATAGATCGCAAGGATAGGCAGCGGAGAGAATTGGCAGAGCAAAAACGCCGTCGGTATCGAGACGACCCACGAAAACACGCTGTCAAAAAAGAATGTCACCAATGTTTTTCCGCCGCTTCGCAGCGTAAAGTACAAGGCATTGAGAAATCCCTGCACGGGAAAGAACAGCGCTGTGATAATAATAAAGCTTGCGGCATAGGATCGAACCTCTTCGGAGGTATCATACAGGTTGGGGAATATTGCCGAGATAGAAATAAGTATGGCTGTTAAGATAAACGAAACCGCTCCGGTGAACCACATCAGCTTAAAGGATTCGCGCTTGGCGTCGTCATAACGCTTTGCGCCGAGCGTCTGCCCGATGAGTATTCCGACGGCGTTGCCCAAAGCGATAAACACAACGTTCAGCAGGTTGCAGAGAGCGTTGGAAATGTTCAGCCCCGCAACTATATCCAAGCCGCGTTGAGAGTAGCATTGAGTAAGCACAGCAATTCCGCCCGCCCACAGAAACTCGTTGAAGAAAATGGGCAGCGTTTTAATAAGCATCTTTTTGGCGACGTTGCGCGGGACGAGTAAGGTCTTGTAAAGACTTATCATAAACTCGTGCTTCTTTTTCCGAGCCGCGAACGTCGAGATTACCACAATAAAACATTCGGCAAATCGAGCCATGACCGTTGCGATAGCGGCTCCGCGAACGCCAAGCTCGGGAAATCCCAGATTTCCGTATATCAAAAGCCAGTTGAACACAACGTCTACGACCACGCTTGCCACACCCGCTATCATAGGCTTAAGCGATTCTCCCGTCTCGCGCAGACTGCTTGCGTATATTTGCGTGAAAACGAACGGCGGCAGCCCCCACAGCATTATATTAAGGTAGCTCCTTGAAAGCTCCCTTGTGAGAACGGGATCTATATCAGCGCTTTCGCCTTTAAGATATAGTCCGATTAGCCAATCTCCGCCGAATATAAACAGGCAAAGCCCCAACGCGAGAACGGCGAAGCTTATCAGGTGCTTGATACGCACGGCAGCGCGAAAGCCCTCCACGTTTTTTTGACCGTAGTATTGCGCCCCGTAAATTCCCGGACCGGAAAGCCCGCCGAATATCCCGAGGTTGAATACAAAAATCAGCTGACCTGCGATAGAAACGGCGGTTATCGCTTCCGTGCCCAGACTTCCCACCATTATGTTATCTACCAGTCCGACCGCGTTGGTTATGCCGTTTTGTATCATCATAGGCACGGCAAGCACAAGCGCGCGTTTAAATATCTCTCTGTCTTTTTTCATAATATCCCCGCCTGTAAATTTATAAAGAATGGTCGGCTTTTCCTGCTTTTCCCCGTCTACGGCGGGAGAAGCTCATAAAATTGCAAAGACCGATTTATCTGCGTTGCTTTAAGGAAACGCTGATTTAATGGCTCTC
>DKXD01000043.1:18147-18331 GCA_002492075.1 Ruminococcaceae bacterium UBA7135 | reverse complement strand
GTGCCGAATCAGAGAATGGATAAGGTCTATTCTCCAAGCAAGGCAATGAAAGCGGGGACGGTTTTCCCGGAGCTTGATATCACGATCGATGAATACGAGAGGGGGCTTTTCAATGGGAACTAACGTCAATATGAACAGACGCCCCTGTCCTCAAAGCGCGGGATACGCAGCGCCTGCGGGTCAC
>DKXD01000043.1:17319-17825 GCA_002492075.1 Ruminococcaceae bacterium UBA7135 | reverse complement strand
CTCATAACGAGCCGCGCGAGCAGCGTAACAGCAACAACACGGCAGATTCCAACGTTACCTGCAAAGAGCTTATGCGGGCGATAATGGAAGCGGATTTTGTGGCTCAGGATTTGAAGCTCTATCTTGACACGCACCCCGACGATTCTAGAGCGCTTGAGATGTACCGCGAGGCTGTGCGTCAGTATAAGGCTTGCAAGGCAACCTTTGAGGATACGTTCTACCCGCTGAATGCCACAAGCGCCGGAAGAAACGGAACTTGGGACTGGCTTGACGGAACGTTTCCGCCGTTGTCGTAAGGGGGTGAAGATATGTTTGTGTTTGAAAAAAGAACTCAAATTCCCGTTTGCATAAAAAACAGAAATCCGCATCTGGCTGGTATCATACTTTCGCAGTACGGCGGACCCGACGGTGAACTTTCCGCGTCGCTGCGCTATTTATCGCAGCGTTTCACGATGCCGTGCAACAAGGGCAAGGCATTGCTTACGGACATCGGCACGGAGGAACTG
>DKXD01000043.1:7161-17039 GCA_002492075.1 Ruminococcaceae bacterium UBA7135 | reverse complement strand
CGGACATCGGCACGGAGGAACTGGCGCACCTTGAGATAATCGGAAGCATAGTCGGTCAGCTTACCGATGGCGAGGGTGCGAGGAGCTTTGACAAGTACGGTTCGGGCGCGTATTATGTCGATCACGGCAACGCGATCTATCCCGCCAATGCTGCGGGCGTTCCTTTCACGGCGGCGTATTTGCAGTCCAAAGCCGATCCGATAGCCGATCTGGTTGAGGATTTGGCGGCGGAGCAAAAGGCGAGAGCGACCTATGACAATATTCTCCGTATGTCTGACGATCCCGATGTAAACGAGGTGATTAAATTCCTTCGCGAGCGCGAGGTGGTGCATTTCCAGCGCTTCGGCGAGCTGCTCGACTATTACCAGAGCCAAATAAAGGACTGCCAAAAGTGACTTGATGATGTGCTCCGACATTTGATTTGAACTTTAACAGACAAGTAAAAGCCGGCAAATACTAAAACAGCCGCTCGAAACGGGCGGCTGTTTTGTCTGTATGAACCTTTATCCGTGCGTCCCTCACTGTCGGTTGGCATCGGATGAACAGTTCCCTCGGAGCGCCCGCGGGGAATGTCGTCAACTATAGGTGCGTTCTCGAATTTGATGACGGAAAACACTTGACAAAAATGGACGATAGTGGTATAAAAAAGACGGGGAGTGTTTTTATTGCCGATGATAAGATAAATATGTTTTTCTTACTTGAGGGTGCAAAGCACGCACAGGATTTCTTCGATGTCGGGTATGGTTCCGCCGGTGGAGAGAGATTGCGGAAAGATATATCCGACAATTTCGATATTGGAAAGGCGGTTGAGAAAAAGACTTCGAATGGTGTAGAAAAATTCAGCATATTTATGGATTTGGAAATTACACAAAAGTAGCGTTCTTGTACTGTATGGCAAAAAGATATCCCCGACAGTATACCCAGAATTATTACCGCACACAGGGAGTGATTTATTATGCATTCTTTAAACAATAAAGTGAAAATTCTCTCCACCGGACTGGTCGGAACGGTAGTAGACGTTTACGAACACGGCGGCAGAAAGGTATATGTAGTTGAAAGCGATACTATAAATGCAGATTTTAGCGGCGGATACGGTAATACTTGGAAATTGTTTGACTGTTATGCCGGTGATTTGGCTAGCATATGATTGCTGTAAAAAATAAAATAGCTTATCCAGAGCCATTGAGCCAATATTTCCACGGTAAAACCGAGGGAGCGTTGGCTGGTTATATTTTGCCGTACATACAAATGCCGCCGCCCGTAAAGAGCGGCGGTTCTGTGTTCCGAAAGATTATCGAATATTTATATGTACCTGTGCACTTCGGACAGATTGCCGTTTTCAATGTAAATGCGGGGAACGCGCGTACCTATTGCGCACAGCAGCTCATAGTTTATAGTGCCGATACGTTTCGCTGCCTCGGTGACGGAGCACCCGCCCTCGATCTCGCTGGAATATACCGTGACGGTATCGCCGAGCTTCACATCGGGAATGTCGGTAACGTCCACAAGCGTCTGATCCATGCAGATACGTCCGCAAACAGGTGCGGGTCTGCCGTTGATCATAACGTTCCAATTGCCCGAAAGTCGCCGGTTGAAGCCGTCAGCATAGCCGCAAGGGATAAGCGCAAGCCGAGTTTCCCGCGCCGCCGTGAAAGTTCTGCCATAGCTTACCGTGTCGCCTGGGTGAATGGTTTTAAGCTGACTTACCACGGACTTTAACTGGAATATAGGACGAATGCCGTCAGGTATCGGAAAACGCTCGTCGGGCTTCTGACCGTACATTATAATACCCGCGCGGATCATATCGCCCTCAAACTCCCTGTGGTTTATTATGCCGCCGCTGTTTTGCGAGTGAGTGGCAAGTCCCCGCTTTTTGCACATTCCGATTATCATTTCCTGCTGTTGCTTTGTAAATCTGACGTCATCCTCTTCCAGACTGTCCGATACGGCAAAGTGAGTATACGCCGCGCGGCAGTCCAAACCCTTTTGAGCGAGTATCAAGTCGAGCTGCTCTTCGGTCGTTATGCCTACGCGGCTCATTCCCGTGTCTATCTTGATGTGAACGGGAATTTTCGCGTTTTTTGCCAAAGCTGCGTCAGAAAGCTCCTTGGCGTAATCGGTGTCTCCGACCGTGAAAACGTAGTTCTTATCCAGATTTTCCAACACCAAAGCTATGTCGCAGTAGCCGAATATAAGTATCTCACCCTCAATTCCGTTTTCGGACAGCTGCTGCGCTTCCCACAGATTGGATACAGCAAAATGACGTACTCCGCAACTGTTCATGGCTTTTGCGCATTGAACATCGCCGTGTCCGTATGCGTTTGCTTTAACTATCGCGATAATATCCTTGCTCGGGCAGATCTCATGTATTTTCGCGATGTTTTCCTTTAAAACGTCAAGGTTTACCTCGCTCCAGGTTCTTTTGTAAAAATTCTTCATGACTTTACCTCTTGTACTTGAAATTTTCAAAAAAATGTGTTATACTATATGTAAATGTATAAAACATGATGCTTTAGGTGTTTCTTGAACGGTAGCTCCGCTAAAGAATGGGCTTTTGTGAAATTTTTTCGCTAAAGACGGAGAAGACCGTATAAAATAACGTTTACGGTCACACAAAAGAGACCTGTTCATCGATAACTTAATTATATTATATTACTGTTTGGCAAAAAAATCAATAGATATTTTAAGATATTTTGTGAAAAAAGAAAGGAAAACATAGATTATGTATGTCCGCAGAAAAAGCAATTGGTATATTTATTTTATAGCGTTCGGCATTACGCTGGCGTTTGTTATTGCGGCTATTTTTGTGTTCAGGTGGTATCTTTTTCCATCTGACACCCAGGATACCGGTATCAATGACGCGACCGGCGAGCTTACCGATGATTTCGTGCCCACTCCCGAACACAACTTTCGGCTTCTTACGATGATTTCTGAGGGCGTGAACGACAGCCCCGAGTTCTTTTGTTTGGTTGAGTACAATGCCCCTGAAAACCGTTTGGTGTTTATTCCGCTGTCAAACGGCATAAGCATTGAAAACGAGGGAAGAACTCTGCCTAACGTGTATGCGGCGCAGGGCGGAGCGGAGGTCATTAAGGTAGTCAACAGAGAATTAGACGTTGGCTGCACCTCTTTCGTGAAAATGGACAGGCAGAGCTTTGAAGACCTGATAGCGGCGTTCGGCAACGTTGAGTACTCGCTGCCCAGAACCGTTATTATAAATGAAGCTGGCGAAATATCAACTTTTAATTCCGGTACACATCTTCTCACGCCCAATGATATATATCAGCTTATAGTAAAGGCGGATTATGAAGACGGTGAAGCGTACAGATTTAAGATGGCGGGCGATATTTTATCGGAGCTTATCAACCAGAATTACAACAATGTAGACAGCAATCTTCTTGATACGTATTTTGAAATGATAATGAGAACATCCGATACCAACCTCACGCTTGATGTATACAAACAGCACAAGGCGGCACTTTTGAATACCATAAAATACGGCGCAATGCCTGCGGATTTTTATATACCCTATGGGGAATACGCTGAGGACGGCAGTTTTAAGGTCGCGGAAAACTCGCTTATCACCATAAAACAAAAGGCGGGACTTGTATAGCCTTGGGGAAATGTGATATTGCGTGTATATGTAAGGGTTTATTATATAAATCAATTAGGAGGAATGTATTATGGAAGAAAGAATTGAAAGAACTATGGAAGCTCTTCGGGCGAACAGAATGAAGCCGTATTATGCCGAAAACAGTGCTGCTGCTTGTGATATCGTTAGGGAATTGGTAAAAGGCGATAAGCTTATCACCTCAGGCGGCTCGATGACGCTGAATGAGTGCGGCGTTATCGATATGCTGAAAAAGGAGTTCGGCGGCGCGTATTTGGATCGTTCGTCGGGCAGGAATCGGGAAGAGGTCGAGGAGATAATGCGTAAGGCGTTTGTATCGGACACCTTCCTTGCAAGCACCAACGCACTCACCGAGAACGGAGAGCTTTATAACGTTGACGGCAACGGGAACAGAGTTTCGGCAATGATATTTGGACCTAAACAAGTTATAGTCGTGACAGGCGTGAACAAGATCGTCAAGGATCTTGAAGAAGCCGAAAAGCGCGTTGAACAAACTGCCGCTCCAATGAATACCGTGCGTCTTGAAAAGAATACGCCCTGTGCCAAAACGGGCGTGTGCGGTCATTGCCACAGCGAGGACAGAATATGCTGCTCTTACGTGACGCTGGCTCAGCAGCGTGTTCCCGATAGAATTAAGGTCATCATAGTAGGCGAAAAGCTGGGCTATTGAATACATACGGAAAGGGACTGAAAACATGAGCATTTTGAAACTTATCGCCCCATGCAAGGATTATATCTGGGGCGGCAACAGGCTTCGCGAGGAGTACGGAAAAAAGCTGGATTCCGATAAGATAGCCGAAAGCTGGGAGCTTTCGTGCCACAAGGACGGTCAAAGTGTTATCGACGGCGGCGACTTCAATGGCAAAACGCTTTCGGAATTTATTGAAACAAAAGGGAAAACAGCTTCTCTCGGCACCAACTGCGACCGCTTTGAGTACTTCCCGATACTTATCAAGCTTATCGACGCCAAGGACAACCTGTCTGTTCAGGTTCACCCAAGCAACGAGTACGCTTTGAAGGTCGAGGGAGAGTACGGAAAGACCGAGATGTGGTATATCGTTGACTGCAACGACGGCGCGGAGCTGCTTTACGGCTTTAAGCACGAGATAACCAAGGAGGAGTTCGCCGAGCGCATAAAGAACAACACTCTGCTTGAGGTTGCGAACAACGTTCCCGTACACAAGGGCGACGTGTTCTTTATAGAGAGCGGAACGCTCCACGCGATAGGCAAGGGGATACTCATAGCGGAGATACAGCAGAATTCCAACACGACCTATCGCGTTTATGACTACGGCAGAGTAGGCAAGGACGGTAAGCCGCGCGAGCTGCATATCGAAAAGGCGCTTGACGTTACCGAGCGCAAGCCTCCGAAGTATCCCACGACCGCTCAGGGCAAGCCCGAAAAGATCGAGGGCGGCGTAAAAACGCTGCTGCGCTCCTGCGAGTACTTTAACGTAAGCAAGCTTGAAATTGACGGCACAATGACGCTCAACGCGGACGCAAAGTCGTTTAAGAGCCTGCTGTTCCTTGACGGCTCGGCGGAGATAAAGAGCGCGGACGGCTCTCAAAAGGCGAAGAAAGGCGACAGCTTCTTTGTCGCGGCGAACTCCGGCGAGTTCACAATTACCGGCAAATGTGAGGTAATACTTTCGGACATCGTTTGATGGGAGGCTGAAAATGGCTTACTATATAGGCGTTGACGTTGGCGGAACAAATATCGCGTGCGGCGTTGTAAACGAGGGCTGCGAGATAATAGCGCGCTCTAAGGTCAAGACAAATCCTCGCGACAGGAAAGACACTCCGCCCGAATACGCGGAGGTTTTGGGCGAGATTAAGAGCGCTGTCCGCATCGCGTGCGAGGAGGCGGGGATTGCTCCCTCGGCGGCTCATTCGATAGGAATAGGCTGCCCAGGCACCTGCAATCAGGCAAGCGGAGTGGTTGAGTACTCAAACAATCTCGGATTTGTGAACGTGCCGCTGAAAAAGGACATTGAGGACGAGTTCGGAGTACCGACGTATCTCGAAAACGACGCGAACGCGGCGGCGTTTGGCGAGTTCGTTGCGGGCGCGGCGAAGGGCGCGAACAGCGCGGTCGTGATAACTCTCGGAACGGGCGTAGGCTCGGGGATAGTCATTGACGGCAAGCTGTACCGCGGCGCGAACTTTGCGGGCGGCGAGCTTGGTCACACGGTGATAGTGGTGGACGGGCTGCCCTGCACCTGCGGCAGAAAGGGCTGCTTTGAGGCGTACTCCTCGGCGACGGGCTTAGTTAAAATGACGGCTCAGGCAAGCGAGCTGAACCCCAATTCTCTTGTGGCGAAAATGATACGCGAGGACGGCAAGGTGAGCGCCCGCACGGCATATAAGGCAATGAAACAGGACGATCCGACGGGCAAGGCGATTACGGAGCAGTACATAAAGTACCTGTCCTGCGGCATTGCGAACGCTATCAACATATTCCAGCCGGATATTCTCTGTATCGGCGGCGGCGTGTGCAATGAGGGCGACACGCTTTTAACTCCGCTGAAAGCCGCCGTCGCGGAGCAGATATACTCCAAAAACTCCGCTAAGAACACGGAAATAGTGATCTGTTCGCTCGGCAACGACGCGGGTATGATCGGCGCGGCAATGCTGTTTAAGAGCTAGAAAGGGTTTATTATGAAGAAACTCGTGTTTGTACTATGCTTCGCGGCGGTTTTAACTTTGACCGCTTGCGATAATTCCGGGAACTCCGAGGTTTCCGCACCGTCAAAGCCCGTTATTGAGAGCAATTCGAGCGCGGCGGCGAGTGTTTCAAGCTCTGCGGCGGGTGCTTCAAGTTCAGCCCAGAGCGCTCCCGTCAGTATCGAAAAGCCCAAGGTCGGCGATCTGATGGGTTCTGAGGATATGCCTTCGCGCGGAAAGGCGTTTTGTATCAGCACGAATACCGCTCATAATAAGGACGGTTCGGTGAAGAGCACGTATTATACGGTTTTCGACGACCACGACAATATGATCGCGATAATTGACGAGAGAAAGTATTACTACGCCTACGAGTATGACAAGGACGGAAATATCGTTAAGAAATACGAGAGCGTTACAAATTCCGTTACCGAGTATGAATATAACGACGACGGGCTTGTAACGAAAAGGCGATATACGAACAGCGACGGCGGTACTTTGGATGAGGTCTATGAGTATGACGAGCACGGAACGCTGATAAAGACTACGCATTATACCGCGGCTCTCGACACTACGACGGTAAACGAAACTAAGCCCGAATACGACGCGCAGGGGCGGCTTGTCCGCGAGACCTATCACAATTCTAACGGCAGCGTTTTTTCCGTTGACGAATATGAGTATAACGACAAGGGAGAAGTCGTTCGCGAGACCTGTTCTTCTTCCGGCGCGAAGACGGTGAGCGAATACACCTACGACGAGCGCGGCAACGTGCTTTCTAAGCATAAAAAGCGCGTCAATGACGCGGACGGCGCCGTGACCTACGAGACCCGCACGGAATATGAATACAATTCCGATAACAAGCAAACGTCGGAAAAGTCGTTCAACATTGAAGACGGTGCGGAAACGCGGGGACGCTATATCACAAGCTCTTACGAGTATTAAGTTTCAGATATTTGGCAAAAAGTCGGCGTTTAGCCGATGTATTTAAATTAAAGAAAGGTTGTTTTAAAAATGAGATCCGATTTAATTAAAGAGGGAGTAGAAAAAACTCCGCACAGAGCGGTTCTGAAATCGCTCGGAGTTATCGACAGCGAGATGAACAAGCCGTTTATCGCGGTTGTATGCGCGGCGAGCGACTATGTTCCGGGACATCAGCATTTGCACGAAATTTCGCGTTACGTTAAGGACGGTATCAGAAACGCGGGCGGCGTGCCGTTTGAGTTCTTTACCATAGGCGTGTGCGACGGTCTGGCTATGAACCACAAGGGTATGCGCTATTCGCTGGCTTCGCGTGAGCTTATCGCGGACAGTATCGAGGTTATGCTTACGGCGCACCCGTTAGACGGCGTTGTGTTTATCCCGAACTGTGATAAGATTGTTCCCGGAATGGTAATGGCGGCGGCAAGAATGAATTTACCGTCCATTTTCGTGAGCGGCGGTCCTATGAACCCCGGCTGCGTTCAGGGCAAGCGCGTGGGCTATTCCGAGATTTATGAGGCTATCGGTCAGTACACCAACGGCGAAATAGGCGACGAGGTCATCAAGGATTATGAAGACAACGCCTGCCCGACCTGCGGCTCTTGCTCGGGAATGTACACCGCGAATTCAATGAACTGCCTTACAGAAGCGATTGGACTTGCTCTGCCGACGGCGGGCACGGAACCCGCGGTAAACTCCGCGCGCAGACGTCTGGCAAAGGAGAGCGGCGAACGCGTTGTAGAGCTTGTAAAGCAGAACATTCGTCCGTCCGATATACTTACCAAGAAAAATATGCTGAATGCGTTGGCTACCGATATGGCGATAGGCGCTTCCTCGAACACGGTTCTGCACCTGTTGGCTATCGCTCACGAAGCTAAGGTTGACATCACTCTTGACGACATCGACGCTATGAGCCGCAAAACTCCGCAGCTCGCAAAGCTCAATCCCGCAAGCAGCGTGTTCATCACCGACTTGAACGCAGTCGGCGGTATTCAAACGGTTATCCGCGAGCTTTCCAAGGGCGGACATATCAACGAGGACGTTCAGACGGTTTCGGGTACTCAAAAGGAGCGTATCGCGGCGGCTCGTGACGGCGACGGCGTGATCGTTCACTCCTGCGCGGAGCCTATCCGCAAGGACGGCGGTATAGCGATTTTGAGCGGCAACCTCGCGGTGAATGGCTCTGTTGTTAAGCAGGGCGCGGTAAAGCCCGAGATGATGGACTTTACGGGAACGGCTCGCGTATTCGACGGCGAACAGGACGCTTGCGACGCTATTCTCGGCGGCAAGATAAAGGCGGGGGACGTTGTGGTTATCCGCTATGAGGGACCTAAGGGCGGTCCGGGAATGCCCGAAATGCTTGCTCCCACGGCGGCTATCGTCGGCAAGGGCTTGGACGGCAGTGTTGCGCTCATCACGGATGGTCGTTTCAGCGGAGCGTCTCGCGGCGCGGCTATCGGGCACGTTTCTCCCGAGGCTGCGGAGGGCGGTCTTATCGCGTTCGTAGAGGACGGCGACAAGATACACATCGACATTCCGAACCGTAAGGTTGAACTGCTTGTTGACGATGTGGTTATCGAGGAGCGCCGTAAGAAAGGCGTTAAGGCTCCGCGCGAGTTTGACGGCTACCTCAAGCGCTACGCGAAAATGGTAACTTCTGCGAACACGGGCGCGGTTTTTGAGGACTGACAGCGGCTGACAGTTTGATGGGGGTACGGCTATGGAATTCGTTATCGGTTGGTCGATTTTCGGTGTTGCCGTTTGTGTGCTGTTTTATGTTGTCAGCGAATTGTCTCGGCGGTCAAAGGCAAAGAAAGCGTTGAGAGAAGAGCGGCTTTCCGAGGAAGGACGAGAAAAATTCCTCCAAACGGTAAAATACAACCGCGAACACCTGCCAAACACACAAATACCGCCTATCCACCCTATCCACGAGGAAGTTGACAGTATTATGCAAAAATACACAACGTTTTTGTTAAACCCGCCCCCTTTAGATGAATACGACGAAGATTCGGTGAGTTATGCGCGGCTCATTATCAGTGATATTAATTGGTTTTTTTGGAATCCCACCGGCTTTTCCTTGGCGGAGGAAAAAGAGGTCATAAAGAAGTATCTGCGTGAGAAGTATTTGCTCTCCGAGAAAAGCATCGATGCCTCTGTACATATATTTTACTACCTGCGGAGAATTCCCAATTTATAACATCTAAAAGGGTCGTTTACGCTAAAATAGTTACTTCGGGAACACAAAAGCGGTTTTTGAGTATTAAATGTTTCGCCGAGAGGTGTGCAAATGAACATTAATGAATCTGCCAATAAGGAGCGCGAAGAATACGGAAAAAGAGCGGAATACAACCGTGAGCATTTGCCGTCTAAGGAGTTGCCGCCGCTTTCGCCCGATTGGGTGGTTCTTAGCGAGTTTATTTTAAAATTGCAGTGGCAGTTTGTTGATGAGGGCGACAGATACCGTTATTTCGCAGAATTTACGCGCGGGAGAATTTATGTTCCGAAATCCGAATTGGGAAATGATAGCGTAAAGGTTATCGAACTTTTGCAAAGCGATGTTGATAAACTTTACTCAAGCTCGGATGATATAGTCGGGAAAGGTGAAAAG
>DKXD01000043.1:6238-6836 GCA_002492075.1 Ruminococcaceae bacterium UBA7135 | reverse complement strand
GAAAGGTGAAAAGCTCCAAAGCTTTCTTATGGAAAAGTACCCGAAGTTCTCCGAAAAAGCGATTGAACGCATTGTATTTACGTTTTGCAATAACAGCGTATGGTAAAAAACGCGGGCTGTTTTAAGCAGTCCGCGTTTTTGCTTGGGACACAATTTGACACGAAAAGTCGGGCAAACGTCTGAAACCCGTGATATACTGTAATTACAGCGAGGAGGGAAGATTATGGAATGGACAAAAGCGATAAGCGAGGCTATCGAGTATATCGAAAGCAATCTCACGGAAGATATTTCGGCGGAGGACGCGGCGAGGCAGGTAAACATTTCGTCCTTTTATTTTCAGAAAGGGTTCGCAATGCTCTGCGGCTATACCGTGTCGGAGTATATACGCAACAGACGGCTTGCTCTCGCCGCGGGAGAGCTTGTCAGCGGCGCTAAGGTCATTGACACGGCAATTAAGTATTGCTACGATTCACCCGACAGCTTTGCGAAGGCGTTTTACCGTTTCCACGGAACTACCCCCTCTATGGTGCAGAAGAACTCGACTATGATAAAGGCTTTTGCGCCGCTGAAGATCACTTTAACATTGAAAGGCGGTTAT
>DKXD01000043.1:0-5949 GCA_002492075.1 Ruminococcaceae bacterium UBA7135 | reverse complement strand
CTTTAACATTGAAAGGCGGTTATACTATGGATTACAGAATTGTGAAAAAGGACAGCTTTACGGTTTTGGGAGCTATGAAAAAGTTCACCTATGAAAACGCGACAACCGATATTCCCTTGTTTTGGGACGAACATTACCAAAAAGGAAACGGCAAATACGTCGGCGGAATGTTTGGCGTGTGCATTGACGGAGAAATGCGGAACAGCGATTTCGACTATATGATAGCGGACATTTACAATCCCGCTATTGACATTCCCGATGGTTTTTTAACAAAGACCATTCCCGCGTTTACATGGGCAGTATTCCCGATAAAAGGCGCTATGCCCGACGCTTTACAGGACGTAAATAAGAAGATATTCTCCGAATGGCTGCCCGCACTCGGCGATTACGATATAGCGGCGGGGTACTCCGTCGAGATGTATGACGACCCGAAACAATATCCCAAGGGCACAGAAGATGAGAACTATTACAGCGAGATATGGATACCCGTTAAAAAGAAGAACGCGTGATGACAGAAGCCTTTTAAGAATATGAGGTGCGTTGATGTATCATTTAAGATTAAAGGGCGGTCATTATCAAATGGGAGTGAAAAGGGGACGGGTTTTTCAAAAAGCCGGAATCTCTTTTCCTCTAAAGCTTGATGATTTTCAGCTTGAACACGGAAAACAAAGCGAGGCGTTACTGCAAAAGTTTTTTCCCGAGGTATGCGAGGAAATAAAAGGAGTAAGCGATACCATTGGCGAGGACTATCTGCGTTTCGTTTCATGGATGCTGTGTATGGGTTGTTGTATGTATAATCTGGAGGATAACTTTCCGCGTGAGATGCGGGGTTGTACCGCTTTTGCATGTTCAAAGGACGGCAGAGTGATATACGGCAGAAATAACGATCTGCCTCCGTATTTGCGCGACGGAAGCAAAAGTGAAATTTACGCTCCCGATAACGCTAACGGATTTAACATAACCACGTCTTCTTTTATTAATGGGGAAGAAGGGCTGAATGAACACGGTCTTGCCGTTGCTATGACATTCGTTATGACCGAGCTTGGTAAGATACGGGCGGGATTTAATTCCTGCTTTATCGTGCGGTATTTGCTTGAAAAGGCAAACGATACGGCACAGGCGGTTTCTTTGCTTAAAGAACTTCCAATCGCGTCCAACTGCAATATACTGCTTGCGGACAAAAGCGGAGAAATGGCGGTTGTCGAATGTACGCCGTCTGTCAAAAGAATACGCGAGGCGGAAACCTTTGATAACGGAAAAATAGTCTGCACGGTCAACAGCTTTACGTCCGATGAAATGAAACCCTATGATGACGCGAAAGGGAACGATTACGATTCCGTCAAGCGGTATCGAACCGTAATAGACGGTTTTTCGGCGGGGTATATAAAAGACGATCTCATTGCGGCGACCGAACGTCTTTTAAAGGGTGAATACGGCTTTATATGTCAGTATGATAACGAACCCGATTTTGAAACCGTTTGGAGCTCCGTATTCGATTTAGAGAGTTTGATGATCTACCGTGCCGAGGGCGATCCGCGAAAAAAGAAATTTATTGCGGACAGCAGACTTAAAGAACTCAAACGCAGAGCTGACGAACAAGCGGGTAAGAACCCGCGCTCTGCGCTCCGATGAAAACAAAAGCCTTTCCGAGAATTTTCGAAAAGGCTTTTTGTTAGTCAAAGTAAAACAGTTCCTCAAACTTTTTATCGAGCGCAATGCAGAGAATGAGCGCGAGCTTTGCGGTGGGGTTAAATTGCCCCGTTTCAATAGAGCTTATGGTGTTCCGCGACACACCGACCGTTTTCGCAAGCTCGGACTGCGACATTCCGCGCTCCGTTCGCGCTTGTTTGAGGTTGTTTTTAAGTATCAGCTTATCTTCCATATTCACACCGCCGACAGTTAATGGTGTATAACAAAGAGAATAAAACACGTAACCGCGCATATCCCCGTTATTATCGCGGCAAACAGATTTCTTTTATCGTGCAGCTTTGAGAACCGATAAAAGCATCCTGCCGAAGCCCCCGCGCAGATCGTAGCGGAAAGATCGGTCGGGTGCTGATCGTACTCCAGTCTGATAATCGAAAACACGATAAGGCATATACCCATAGCGATGAATACCCACCACATCGACTTATCCTGTACGGACTTTTCCATTTCGTCGTTGTCTTCCTCTTGTGCCTTTTTGAGAATATCTTCTTTTTTCATTGCGACACCTCTATTTTAATGACTTGTAATAAAGAATATCAAGCATAATACCGCGCCGACTCCTGTAATTATTCCCGCAAAAAGGGTCTTGCCGTTTCGCAGCTTCGTGTAACGATAAAAGTTCATTACAGACGCGCCCGCAGCAATCGTAGCCGTAAAGTCGAATGTGTTTTGTCCCATTTCACGCTTTACTATCGTGAAAGCTATCAAGCAGAGTGCCATTATTGTAAAAGCCCAAATCATCGACTTGTCCTCAATAAACCTCTCCATTTCATCTGCGTTTTCTTCCTGCGCCTTTTTGAGAATGTCTTCTTTTTTCATATGTTCCTCCTTAATGTCCGTGGAAAAATCTTACAGTAGCGAAAACCGTCATAGCCGCGAGTACTATTCCCATTATCAGGTAATACACCGACTTCAACCGTACAAATCGGTAAAAGCAGCACACCGCCGTGGAAAAGCAGACGGTCGCCGCGAGATCCATAATCGGCGCGTCTTTGCCGCGCATACACACAAAGAACCCCGACGCGATAACCATTGCCAGAGCCATCCATACCGCCGATCTGTCTCTGACTATCTTTTCCATTTCGTCCGTTTTTTCCGCCCTTGCCTTTTCCAGTATTTCATTCTTTTTCATAATTATCGCCTCCGTTATTGACAAGTTTTCTTGTCAATAATATTATACCACTGCCAAGTTTACTTGTCAATTACTTTGCCAAGTTTTCTTGAAATTTTGGTAAATATCAACAATATCACGGGTTTGTAAATGTTGATTGTGCATAAAAGATTTGTGCTTTTTTTGGGAGAGCGGTATATACAGCAAAAACGCCGAAAAATAAACGCGGACTGTTTCATTGTCCGCGTTTGTTGTCTATTATCAAATTCGGCGGTACGCCCGCGCCTTACGGGAGCGAATTACCGTTCATAATCGATTTGCCCAAAATTTTTCCAAAACCGTATTAAACGTTTCGGGAACGTCCATATTTATACAATGCCCCGCGTTTTCAAAGATAATCGTTTGGCAGTCGGGCTCGTGCTCTTTCCATTGCTTTACCGCTTCGTGAGCCATTGGGTCGTCGTGTTCTCCGCAGCCGATAAGCAAGGGATAATTTCTTTGCTGCGTTTCATGAACGTTCACCATACCGTTCAAAGAAGACAAATACATAAACGACCTTTTGCGGAATTTAATGTTCATATCATAAAACTCTTGCTGTGCCTGCAAAGTATAAGCCGATATTTTCTTGTTTGACTTCGCGAACCATTTTATTGAGAACACGGCTTTTAACATCATAAGCATTTGCACCGCGCCGTTCTTTTTTTGCAGCGTTTTGTCGAAATTGTTTATATCGTATCCTCCGAAACAAGCCAGCGACTGAACCGCGCCGGGAAATCGGTTGGCAAAGTCCTGCGCCAATATCGCGCATAGCGATACCCCGACAATATGAATTTTTTCGATATTCTCTTTTTTCAATATTTCATTTATCCACATTGACATCTTGTCTATGCTGTCGCCTTTTTGAGTATCGGTTGAGTTGCCGTGTCCTATGATATCGACCGTCAGGATATTGAACTTATCACGAAAATACTCCGTCTGCGATTTGAACATATTATGATCGACAAAAGCGGCGTGAAGAAACAGTAACCATTCTATATTTCCGTTTTCGCTTATGTAATATGTGATGGGAGAATTGTTTAACCGTTGCTGTTTCATATTTCACACTCCTTTATTCTGCGAAGTAAGTTTTCGTACCAATCAATATTGAACTTGATGAAATCCCTCCCGTACAGCGCGGACAAAAGCTGATAGTTAAAAATATCCTTTTTGTTTTGGGGAATATCGATGCGATCAGCGCTTTGGCATATTTCATTTAAGACGGCGTACTGTTCTTTCAGGTAAGACAAATGCTCCCGTATATTTTTCTCGCGGTTTTGTTTGTCCGAAAACCCCATAAAATATATTTTTGCCAATTCGGGATTTTTTGCGCTATGTTTTTCCAGAGGCGCGTTGACCCATTTGATAAAAGAATGTTTCCCGTTTTCAGTTGCTGAATATACTTTTTTGTATTTTCCGTTTTCAACGGTTTCCTCAAAGGTAACGTAATCATTAATCAGCAGCTTTTTCAAAGCGGCTTGTATGCTTCCCAAGCTGCCGCTGTACATAAGGTTCAAGCCTTTGTTTATTCTGTCTCTGAGTTGGTAGATCGTTCTGCTTTCCAAGATCAAAAGACCAAGTATGATGTTGTCCATATTTCCTCCTCTGTATTACTAATAGTAACGTTTCTAATAATTTCATTATACATACATTTTCCTTTTTTGTCAAGAGGAATTATGCAATTTCACATAATTAACACATTGTTCTTTTTCGTCCAAGCTCAGCATACAATATCGTATGATAGAATTAAAACTAAAAAGAATGCTCCTACAGCTAGATTTTTCGTTTTTCGCGGTGTTGGCGTTGTATCTGCTGTTGGACGAGAGCGGCTTCGGGCTTGCGGCGCTGGCGGCGTGCGCCATGCACGAAACGGCACACTTTGTCGCTATGACGGCTTTTGGGGTGCACGTAGAGCGCCTTACTCTTTACGGCGCGGGTATACGGATAACGTCCGCGGCAATAGAACAAGCAAAACCTCTTCACAGAGCGGTCATTTTGGGAGCAGGCTGCGCCGTGAACTTTATTGCGGCAGCGTTTTTTGGGCAAATGCGTGAATACGCGGCAAGTGCCGTGAACCTGTTTATCGGCGTTTTCAATCTGCTGCCTATGGGACAGCTTGACGGCGCGGGATTGCTGAAGATAGCTGCGATACGTTTTTGCAGAGCCGATAAGGTAGATAAGGTAATGAAAGCGGCGGGTATCGTTTCGGCGGCGCTTTGCGCGTGTGTTGTTTTGTTATTCGGCGGTGATGTGCCTTTTACTCTTGTGACTACTGCGTTATATATAATTTTTATGTCCTGCAGCAAAATTTAGCTTGACTTTTTGTTTGATATATTGTATAATAAAATATGGTGAAGCCCAAAAATTTTTTAAGGAGAGTTTTTTATGAGATACGAGATCAAAGGCGAACCCCTGCCCGTCGTTCTTGTCTACCTTGACGCGAACGAGGCGGTTATGTGCGAAAAAGGCGGTATGGCTTGGATGACCCCGAACATGAAGATGTCTACCGGTACAGGCGGCATCGGAAAGGCGTTTGGAAAGATGTTTTCCGGCGAGTCTATGTTTCAGAATACATATGTTTCTGAAGGCGGTCCGGGCATGATAGCGTTTGCCTCCAGCGTTCCCGGCTCTATTATTCCTCTTGATGTCGGCAAGGGCGATATGATCGTTCAAAAGGGCGGTTATCTTGCGTCGCAGCCTTCGGTAGAGCTGTCCATTGCGTTCCAGAAAAAGATCGGCGCGGGTTTCTTCGGCGGCGAGGGATTTATTATGCAAAGACTTCACGGCACGGGGATCGCGTTCATCGAGATAGACGGCTATGTTGTTGAGTACGATCTTCAGGCGGGTCAGCAGATGGTTATCGATACAGGTTATCTTGCCGCAATGACAGGCACCTGCAATATGGAGATCGCTACCGTTAAGGGTATCGGCAACAAGCTGTTTGGCGGCGAGGGATTCTTCAATACCGTAGTGACCGGTCCCGGCAAGATCTATCTCCAGACTATGCCGATAAATCAGCTTGCGGGAGCGGTAAGCGGATTTGTTACTCACCCGTGATCATTAAGTAATGTTATTCCCCTGCCGTTTGGCAGGGG
>DKXD01000190.1:12369-19791 GCA_002492075.1 Ruminococcaceae bacterium UBA7135 | reverse complement strand
CGGCATAACATACCGCGCATTCGCTTACTATATGAGCGACAACCGTAAACCGCGCAAGAGCGTTCTTGATCGGATAGCTAAAGAGCTTAAGGTAACGCCCGAGTTTTTGCTGGACGACACCAAGGAGATCCCCCTTTCTTTGGAAGAAAAATTTTTGAGGAGCATATCCGAAAAAGGCAGCGATTCGCCCGAGTCCGCTAAGGTGACCGCCGAGGCTTCGAAATTTTTGTCACAGTCCAGAGGGCTTTTCGCGGGCAACACGCTTTCCGAGGAGGATAAGCAGGATCTTATGCGCTGCCTTACCGAAATATACGAGGATTCCCGCAAAGGTAAAAAGTAATGTATCAGATAGTTGATACAGCCGAAAAAGTACTTGATGAATACGGTGGAAAAGATGTTTTTGAAACAGCGGAGAACTCCGGGGCAAACGTCTGGTTTCGTAAGCTGGGCGGGTTGAAAGGCTTTTATATCTGCGAAAACGGAGAGCGGTATATTGTGATAAACGAGGAACTGGACGACGTTATGAAGAAAGTCGTCTGCGCTCATGAGTTCGGGCATGATATGCTTCACCGTGAGCTATCTGTCGGCGGAATACGCGAGGGAACCTTGTTTCTTGATACAAACAAGACCGAACGCGAGGCAAATCTTTTTGCGGCGTGTGTGCTTATCTCCGACGAGGAGCTTCTGGACGCGGTGAATGAAAGTGCCGATATTAGTCAAGTCGCTTTGCTGTTGGGTTTTCCGACCGAGATAGTAAAATACAAGCTTCAGGTTATGAACAGCAAGGGCTATAAATTTAGAACCGATGATATTGAGAATGATTTTCTTAAGTAGTCGGAAATGAAAGGCAAGTGTTATTTTGGATATAAGATCAACGTTAAAATCGCTGACGGAAAAGGTCGGCGTTTCGGGAGACGAGTTTGCCGCGTCCAATGCGGCGGAGGAGCTTTTGAAGCTATATGCCGAAGACGTTCAAACGGATAAGTTCGGAAACGTAACGGGCTTTGTGAAAGCCGCAAAGTCAAACGCGAAAACTCTTCTGCTTGACGCTCATATCGACCAAGTCGGATATATTGTCACATACATTAATGATAATGGTTTTTTAAGCGTTGGCGCGTGCGGTTCTCCCGATGTTAAAACGCTTCTTGCGCAATCGGTGACGGTGCATGGAAAAAAAGATATTCTCGGAGTTGTTTCAACTCTGCCTCCGCACGTTCAAAATGACGGCGGCGCTCCTAAAATAAGCGATATTTCAATAGATGTGGGAATGACCAAGGCTCAAGCGGAAGCCGTTATATCTCAGGGAGACCGCGTTACAGTAAATTCGTGCTTTAAGGAGCTTTGCGGCGATGTCGTTTCCGCGCTCGCGGTTGATGACAGAAGCGGCGTTTGTGCGATATTGGCGGCGCTGGATATGCTTAAAGGCAAAGATCCGGCTTATAATATCGCGGTGTGCTTTTCGGCGCAGGAAGAAACAGGCGAGCGCGGCGCGAAACAGGCGGCGTTCCGCATAAAGCCCGATGAAGCGCTGATAGTGGATGTTTCTTTCGGAAGAACGCCCGACAGCAATCCTAAAGACACGGCGGAATTGGGTAGCGGCGTTATGATCGGTTTTTCTCCTGCATTGGATAAAAAGCTTTCAAACTCTTTGAGAGCGCTTGCCATAAAGTGCGATATCCCATTTACCTGTGAGGTAATGCCGTCCTCTACAGGGACAAATGCCGACGCTGTAGGTGCATCGAGCAGCGGCGTCAGATGCTGTACGCTATCATTTCCGATAAGGTATATGCACACGTCTGTAGAAGCTGTTAATATTAATGATATTGAAAACACCGCAAGACTTATATACGAATACATCAGCTTCAGACCGCGCGATGAAGTGCGTCTTGATAACGCTTTTGGGAGGTAAATGTCATGATAAACGCTCTTAAAGAAATATGTACGCTGAACGGCACCTCGGGAGATGAGGAACACGTCCGGGAGTTTATCAAAAGCCATATCAGAGCCGATGAAGTGACGACCGACGCTCTCGGAAACCTTATAGTCTTCAAGAAGGGCAGAAAACCACCAAAAAACAAGATCATGTTTGCGGCTCACATGGATGAGGTTGGCTTTATGATTACCGATGTCTCCGAGGACGGTTTTTTGAGCTTTGGCGCGGTCGGCGGTATAAACCCTTCCGTGGCTATCGGCAGAACGCTTCGGCTTGAAAGCGGCGTATCGGGCGTTGTGGGAACAAAAGCGATCCACCAACAGTCAAAGGAAGAGCGCGAAAAAATGCCGTCTTTCGACGAGCTTTATCTTGATATAGGCGCGGGCTCTAAAGAAGAAGCGGAAAAGGTTGCTCCCCGCGGCAGCTATGCCTATTTTGATACGGACTTTTTTGAATTCGGAGACGGCTTTATTAAAGGGAAAGCAATAGACGACCGCGCGGGCTGTCTTATTATGATGGATATGGTAAACGGTGATCCCGAGTATGACGCTTGGTACGCGTTTACCGTTCAGGAAGAGATCGGCACTCGCGGTGCGAAAGCGGCGGCGTTCACGATATCGCCCGATATCGCGATAGTTCTTGAAGCGACCACCGCGTGCGATATTGCGGGCGTTTCGGGCGGCAAAAGAATATGCGAGCTTGGAAACGGTGCGGTGGTATCATATATGGACAAAGGGACTGTTTATGACAGGGAACTTTATTCGCTTGCGTTCAATACCGCGAACGAAAACAGCATTGACGTTCAAACAAAAACTCTTGTGGCGGGCGGCAACGACAGCGGAGCTATCCATGTAAGCCGCGGCGGGATACGCACCTGCGCGATCTCTGTGCCGTGCAGATATTTGCATTCTCCGTCCTGCGTCATAAAGGAAAGCGATTATTATGCAGTAAAGTCGCTTGCCGAAAAAATGCTTTCCGCCGCAGCGAATATATGATAAAACGTGCTTATTCTCTCGAGGATCTTTCGTTACTTCCCGAAAGCGGCGTTGAAGCGCAAAAGATCCGCGCATTGCTTATCGCTTATGGTACAAAATACGATTTTTGCCGCTTTTATGTTTCGGAGAGCGTTATTCTATGCGAAACGGACGGCAGTTTTGTGTTGTGTGAATATACTGACGATCGTGATGTAAACGAGCTTGCGGAATTTTTTACGTTTCACGGCTTTTTGGAGATATTCTGCTCGAAAAAGCTCGGAGAGTTGCTTTTGAGATCGCTTCATTGTTCTTTTCAAAAAATCAATTTAATGCGCTTTTACGGAAAAGCCGTTCCAAATGAAGATATCGAAAACTCTCCGCCGCTTGATGATGTTTACAAAATACTCAAGACGACGTTCAACATTGAATACGAACCATGGTACGCCGATATGTCTCACAGAATACGCCATGGAGTTTCGGGCGCGCGGGTACTTGGCGGCTCCGCGCTGATCATTCAGCATAACCTTAACGGGGAAGCGCTTTTGTCGCAAATAGCCACTCTTCCCGAGCAAAGAAGGTTGGGCGGCGCTTCGAGGTTGATAAAGGCAGTGTGCGCCGAGCTTTACGCAAGTGATGTATATGTTCTTTGCGAGGATAAGCTGCTGCCGTTTTACGGTGGTCTTGGGTTTGAGAAAGTATCCGAAAAGATGGTTTTGGCACATAGTGACAGGTAATGTTGAACAGATTTTTTTTGTGAAAATTTCAACATAAATATTGACTAAACCGTAAAATTGTGGTACAATATATATGTATAGTTATGAAGACGTTCAAATTTTCCTGTTTTCTTGTTCCTCTGTCATGCTCTGCGTGACAGAGAGCAAAATAAGAAATTGAAAAAATTTTTTCGGACTTTTTGAAAATCTCTTATTAGAAACGGATGTGTGTTATGAAGAAAGGAAAAATCATCGTTCTGGAGGGGCTTGACGGCTGCGGAAAATCAACGCAGCTTGATCTTGCTTTCGGATATCTGAAAGAAAACGGTGTGAACTGCCGTTCGGTTAGCTTTCCGAATTACAATGCGGCAAGCGGGCAAATCATAAAGCAATATCTTGACGGCGCGATTCCCTGTGAGGGCAGAAACGGCGCGTATGCCGCGTCAGCAATGTACGCTCTTGACAGGTATATAAGCTATGTGAGCGGCTGGAAGGAGTTTTACGAATCGGGAGGAGTAATATTGGCGGGGCGTTATACCACTTCCAATGCCATTTATCAGCTGACAAAGCTGCCTCCCAACGAGCAGGAGTATTATCTTAATTGGCTGTGTGATTTTGAATATGGCAAGCTGGGCTTGCCGGAGCCGGATCTTGTTATATATTTGGATATGCCTATTGAGGTATCGCAAAAATTGTTGGATAACCGTTATTCCGTTGAGGGCGGAAAAAAGGATATCCACGAGAGTAATCTTGATTTTCTGCGGGAGTGCCGCAAAAGCGCCATGTATGTCGCCGATCAGTGCGGTTGGAACGTTATAGAGTGTTCCGACGGCGAGTATCCGCTGCCGATTGAAGATGTTTATGACAAGGTTTGCAGCTGCTTAAAGGTGTTGTTGAATTATGCTTGATTTCAGAAAAGCCGAGCTTTCCGACAAGCCGTTGGTGGAGGAATATTTGAGAAAATCGGATTTTCGCGGCTGTGAATATACGTTCGGAAATCTTCTTATGTGGAGCGATCACTACAACACCGAGATCGCGTTTGCGGACGGTTTTTGTTATGAGAAAACAGGCAGCGGCGATGATACAATGTTCATATATCCTTACGGCGGCGATGATATGCGAACAGCAATAGCTAATATCGAAAAATACGCGGCTGAAAACGCGCTGAAGATGACTATTTGCGCAAACAAGGATATAATGGTGAAAATAATCGATTTGTTTCCTAAGGCGCGAGCGGAATTGTACCGTGATTTTTGCGACTATGTTTATTTGGCTGATGACCTTGAAAATCTGAAAGGCAAGAAATTTCACGCAAAGCGAAATCACCTTAACCGCTTTTTCGAGAATGATTGGAGCTATGAGCCTATGAACTCGACGAATATTCCCGAATGTCTTTCAATGAATGAATGTTGGCGTGCTGAAAACGTTGCCGATAATTCCGACGATTACGAGGACAAGCTCACGGAACTTAAGGTCGTGGAGCGTTCTTTGAGAATGTTTGATGATCTTGGCTATACGGGCGGTGTTCTGCGTGTAAATGGGGAAGTTCAGGCTTTTACATTCGGAGAGCGTTCGGCAGCGGACACGTTCGTTGTGCACGTTGAAAAAGCGCTGAGAACATATCAGGGAGCGTATACCGCTATAAACCGCGAGTTTGTGAAATCGCTTGGCGGACATTACAAGTATATTGATCGTGAAGAGGATACGGGTGCGGATAATCTCCGCAAGGCGAAAATGTCCTATAACCCCGTATTTTTGGAAGAGAAGTTTTTGATAACATTTGACGGCGTGTGAGACGTTCGCTTGACCAATACGGATATATGCGCTTTTTATTAGGAGGAACAATAATGATTTATATTTTTTTGGCTGACGGTTTTGAGGAGACGGAGGCAATCGCTCCCATAGATATGCTGCGCCGTGCGGGAATGGACGTTGTGACAGTCGGAATAAAGAATGACGGCGTGAAAAGTTCTCACGGAGTACCTGTGCTGTGTGATATGACCGATATGCAGGTGGAGCTTGACGAACGCTTGGAGATGATAATTCTTCCCGGCGGTATGCCCGGAACGCTGAATATAGAGGCAAATCCGGTAGTGCAGCAGTCTATCGACTATTGCGTGGAACACAATATTCCGATAGGCGCTATCTGTGCCGCACCGTCGATACTTGGAAAGAAGGGCTTGCTGAACGGCAGGGAGGCGATTTGCTTTACGGGCTTTGAGAAGTTTTTGGAGGGAGCGACGCTTTCCGAGAAAAAGGTTGTTACGGACGGTGTTTTCACCACCGCAAAGGGCGCGGGTGTAGCAGTGGAATTTGGGCTGGAGCTTGTAAAGGTTCTGTGCGGCGAAGAAAAATCCGAGAGCGTTCGCAAGGCTGTACAATGCGCGAACTAAAGCAAAAGCTTCGTAAATCGCTTATTGCACAGCGAAAAGCAATGAGCGCCGATGAAAAGCTTTACGCCGATATGGACATATTTAGTCAGGTTAAGACGCTTCTTGACAAGGCAAGTATGGTTTTCACTTATGCGTCTACTGATATCGAAGTCGATACACGGCGGATAATTGCGTATTGCTTGGAACACTGCATACCGATAGCTTTGCCTGTGAGCGGAGAGTTTGAGCTTGCGTTTTATTTCATCAACAGTGCAAGCGACTTGAAAAGGGGCAGGTTTAACATAGACGAGCCGCCGCGGACGTTCCCGGCAAAAGCCGATAAGGATACGCTTTGTATAGTTCCAGCGCTTTGCGCGGATGGCGAGGGCTTGCGGCTGGGCTACGGCAGAGGCTATTACGATAGATTTTTAAGCGGTTTTGAGGGAGAAAGCGCCATACTCTGTTATAAGGGCTTTAAACGTATTGTTCCTGCAGAGCCGCATGATGTCAAGGCAAACATTACAATATTTGACAGATAAACGGAGGTCGTTATGGACGATAACCACAATGAAAATTTTTGGGGAGAAGAAAACCTTGAAAATAATGATAATGCCGAGCAAAATACATTGGGATATGCCGATTATGACAGCGGTATAGATGACGAAAACGGTTATGAAGAAACGCGGGAAATGAACAGCGTTCAAATGCCCAAGCTCTCGGGTGATGAGAACTATGGAATAATTCCTCGTGACGAGTTTACCGAGCTTAATTCAGCAGACGATGATATGTCCAAGACACGCTGTATGGATACGATCTCGGACGGCAGCGAGAGATATATGCCGGAAGAGCCGACGCCTGTGCAAAATCCCATAAAAAAACGCAAAAAAAAGAAGATCAATCACACCAGAACAATGGGACAGGTGTTTTTGGGCGCAGTACTATCGGTAACGGCTATAGGTCTGGGAGTTTTTCTTTCAATAAACGTTATCGAAGCTATGCGTGATATCACGGGTATGGCGAAAGTGAATAGATCTGTCGATTTTGAGATAACCGAAAATATGAGCGTCAGCGATATTGTAGACGGTCTTCACGAAAAAGGGATCATAAACAATCCGTCGCTGATGAAGATGTACATCAATTTTACCAAGAGCAACACGGAGTTTTTAAACGGTCCGCATACCGTCAACTCAAATATGAGCTACAATAATATTCTTACTTCGCTCAGAAACGAAAAGGAATACACAGAAACGATCGAAGTCACTATTCCGGAGGGTTTGTCTGTTGCGGAGATCGGCGAACTGCTTGAAAAGAACTATGTTTGCCGCGCATCCGATTTTGAAGCATATGTTAAAACCAAGCAAAACCGCTGTGATTTCGAGGAGGAGCTTAAAGTTAATTCCAATCGTATGTTTATGTTGGAGGGATATTTT
>DKXD01000190.1:6115-12099 GCA_002492075.1 Ruminococcaceae bacterium UBA7135 | reverse complement strand
TGTTGGAGGGATATTTGTTTCCGGATACGTATGAGTTTTATGTTGTCGATTATCTTAAAAAGGATCCCAATTACAATACGAGTACTTGGGCGAAACAGGCTGCCGACAAGATGATGGATAACTTTGAAGATCGCATAACCAAAAAGATGAAAGCGCGTATGAAAGAGCTTGGCATGACGCTTGATCAGACAGTTATACTGGCGTCGCTTATACAGCGCGAGGGTACGAACAGCGAAAATATGGCGATGATATCTTCCGTATTCCACAACAGACTGAACGATATGGAAACTTTCCCGAATTTGCAGTCCGATACCACATATACCTATATTACTGAAACGATCAGACCGCGAACTAACGCTTCAAATAAGGCGCAGATGCAGAAGATAGAGGCGGCATACGATACCGATACCTGCGTCGGGCTTCCTGTCGGCGCGGTATGTAATCCCGGTTTGGAGGCAATAAACGCCGCGCTTTATCCGGACGACACAAATTATTATTATTTTCTCGCGGCTCGCGATGGCACGTTCTACTGGGCAGAAACTCTGGAACAACACGAGCAGAATATTATTGACGCCGATCTGCATGCAGACGAAGAAAGCGGACAAAGCAACAATGAGCAATAATGAGAAAAAAGTCGAACTGCTCTCTCCGACGGGAGATATGGAGAGCCTGATATCCGCTTTGGATTTCGGGGCTGACGCCGTATATCTTGCGGGAAAGACATTCGGAATGAGGTCGGGAGCGAAGAATTTCACCGAGGAGGAACTGGTTACAGCCGTGCAGGCGGCGCATGAAAGAGGCGTTAAAGTCTACATCACCTGTAACACGGTCCCACTAAACGGCGAGTTAGATACGTTTCCCGAGTTTATAGCGGACGCTCAAAGAGCGGGAGTGGACGCTGTGATAGCCGCCGATATCGGGGTTATCGCGATGATCAAGGAATACGCGCCCGGATTGGAAATACACGCTTCAACACAAACGGGCGTCGTGAATTGGCGAACCGCGTCAGAGCTGTACAAAATGGGCGTAAAACGCGTGGTTTTGGCGCGTGAAGTTGATCTTAACAGCATAAAGACTATTCGCCAAAACATTCCCGAGGATATGGAGATCGAAGTATTTGTTCACGGAGCGATGTGCGTAAGCTTTTCGGGGCGCTGCCTTATTTCTGAGTATCTTACGGGCAGAAACGCAAACCGCGGAGAGTGCGCCCAGCCTTGCCGCTGGGAGTATTATCTTATGGAGGAAACGCGCCCCGGTCAATTCTTTAGGGTTTTTGAGGACGAGCGCGGTTCGTATATCCTCAATTCGCGGGATATGTGTATGATAGAGCATCTGGACGATCTTCTTGAAGCGGGCGTATACAGCTTTAAAATCGAGGGGAGAGCCAAATCCGCGTACTATACCGCACTTACAACTAACGCGTACCGAACGGCACTTGACTGCGCTTTGAATGGAAAGACATCGCCGAGCTGGGTATTGGAAGAGGTTGAAAAAATAAGCCACCGGCCTTATTGCACGGGTTTCTTTTACGGTCACCCAAATGAGGGCAGCAGTAGTCAGAACCCGAATGAAGTCACCAACGGCGGACAATACCTAAAGGACAGCGGATATATCCGCGAATATGATTTTGTGGCGACGATCGATAATTGCGAAAACGGAGTTATGCACTTAACGACGCGGAATTTCTTTACTCTTTCCGATGAATTGGAGATACTCGCTCCGCAAAGAGAGCCTATAAAGCTCATTTCGGAAAAGATGTTTGATGAAAACGGGGAAGAGATTGACGCTGCGCGTCACGCTATGAGAAAGGTATCTATACTTACAGATATTGAAGTTCCCCCGCACTCGCTTTTGAGAAAAAGGGTCGTTACCTAATCACTCGACCGAAAGGAGTTACGCAAATGCATGAGTTCAAGTTTCAAGACACCTCACTGCCTGTTGACGAGCGTGTAAACGCATTGTTAAAGGAGCTTACTCTTGATGAAAAGATCCTTCTGATCTCATCAAATCAGCAGGCGATACCTCGGCTTGGCATAAACGCTTGTTCTATCGGCACAGAAGCGGCGCGCGGTCTGGTTTGCCGCGGCGATTTCGGCGAAGCGCCGACAACCGTGTTTCCGGAGCCTTTTGGTCTTGCTGCGTCATTCGACCCCGACCTTATGCATGAGATAGGGGTCATTACGGGAAATGAAGCTCGAATTTACAACAAAGAGAGGAAGTCTACGCTCTTTTTGTGGGCGCCTACCGTAGATCTTGAACGTGATCCGCGCTGGGGACGCACCGAGGAGGGTTACGGTGAGGATCCGTTCCTTACCGGTACTTTGTCGGCGGCGCATACAAAAGGAATGTACGGTACGGATAAAAAGCATGCCTGCGTTATTCCCACGTTGAAACATTTTTACGCGAATAATCACGAGGAGAACAGGACTTGCGACAATTCTTCCGTACCCAATGTGCTGAAGTATGATTATTACCTAAAGGCGTTTGAAATGCCTATAAAAAACGGCGGCGCGAAATGCGTAATGACTGCGTACAGCGAGGTAAACGGCGTTGAGGGTATGTGCAATTCGGATGTCAGCAGGCTAAAGGATAACGGTATGCTGTTCTCAATAACCGATTTGTGGGATTTTGTTGAAAATGTGACCCGTCATAAAACGGATGTTTGTCATGCGGACGCTTTGGCGAGAACATACAAAAATCGCGGAGCCGACCTCATAAATGATGCGCGTGATGTTGTTGAAGCGGCTGCAAAGGAAGCGCTCGAACGCGGTCTAATATCCGAAAGTGATATTGACAATGCAATTTTTGGTGTGCTGAAAGCTCGTTTCTTGTTGGGAGAGTTTGACGGATACTGTGCTTATGATGATATTCCCAAGAAGCTGTTATGCTGCGATGCAAGTAAAAATACCGCTTTGTGTGCCGCCGAGGAATCTATTACGCTGCTGCGAAATAAACGCGGCATTTTGCCGCTTGACACAAAGGAGCGATATTCGGTTATCGGTGTTCATGCAGATATGAATTTCCGCGACTGGTATACAGGCAGCTCGGAAAAGGATCCCACCATTCTTGACGGCTTGACCGCGCTTGTGGGCAGAGAAAATCTAAGCTATGAATCGGGTAACGATGTTATTGCTTTGAGAAACGCTCAAACGGGCTTTTACTTTGAGGTGACCGATGACGGTTCTTTTGTCTGCGGTACTCCGCGGCTCAGCGAGCAATGCTTGCTTGAATTGTTCGAGTGGGGTGAGGGTGCGGTCTCGTTCAGATCCAAATACAACGGGAAATTTCTTTCGGACTGCGGAGTTATGAAGTTCGTTTCGGACGTTCCGTATGGCTGGAGCGTCAAAGAAAAGTTCTTTATGGAGAGTCAAGGCAACAAAGTATTGCTTAAAAATCGGCTTGGGCGTTTCTTGAATATAAATGAGGATAAAAGCATAACGATTTCCGATAAAATAAAATCGCAGAGCAGTTCTTTTTTCAATCTTGAGGTGTTCTCATCGGGTATCGACCGTATTCGCCGTATCGTGACTGAAACACAGAACGCAATAGTTTTCTGCGGCAATTATCCTCAGATAGGCGCGCGCGAGACCTGCGACAGAAAGTCGCTGCTGATCCCCGAAAAACAGCGTCAAATAGCCGAGGAAGTGCTTAAGATAAAAGAAAATGCCGTTATCGTAATGGTTTCGGGATTTCCGTATGCTATCGGCGATGAATACAGCACTGTGCTGCACACATCTCATGCGGGACCGCAAATGGGTACGGCTGTTGCCAAAACGCTGTTTGGGAAAATTTCTCCAGCCGGCAGATGCCCGATTACATGGTATTCCTCCGAACAAGAGCTTGGGGATATCAAGGATTACAACATAATCCGCACGGAAAGCACCTATCGCTATTACAACGGCGATCCGCTGTTCTCGTTTGGACACGGACTGACATACACCACGTTTAATTACAGCGAGCCATTGATAAATAAAACGTCATTTTCCGGCGGCGAACGTGTTGAGGTCTCGTTTGAGGTAAGCAACATAGGGATATTTGATTCGGATGAGGTGGTGCAGCTTTACGTAAAATCGCCAAGCTTTTCGAGTTCCGTGCCTAAAAAGGAGCTTAAGGCGTTTCGCAGATTGCACGTAGAAAAGGGTATGACAACATCCGTTAAGCTGTCGTTTGATGTTGATGACTTATCGTTTTGGGATACAAATACGAACAGTCGCAGGCTTTGGAGCGGTACCTATGAGATTCAAATAGGAGCATCGTCCGAGGATATCCGCCGTACTGCCGAAATAACAATAAACGGCGAGCCGTATACGGGTCTTGACGTTACCAAACCGATACCCGCTGCCGCCTCATGGCGCTATATCGGCGTTGTGTTCCAAACTACTAAAGATATGCAGGAATACGCACTTCTCGATGATCCCGAAAGCAGTATAACTTACGAAAACTGCCGTTTAAATGGCGAAACAACCGTTGAGGTCACGGCGTCTAATCCCATGACCGCAACGGAAGTCGTTATAAGCGGCACAAACGGCATTGAATACGCTCGTATCAAGATACCGCAGACGGGTAGTCTTGAACGATTTGAAACATTCACCGAAAGCGTCAATATGCCTATAGGAAATTTTGATTTGATTTTTTCGGCAGGCGGTATGCTAAGCTTGAAATCATTTAAGTTCTACAAATAAGGAGAAGCTCATGAACAATTCCGAGATATTTCCGCATATAGATCACACGCTGCTTAAAGCGACCGCGACCTCCGAACAGATAGCGGCTCTATGCGAGGAAGCGCTTTTGTATCAAACGGCGAGCGTATGCATACCGGCAAGTTATGTCGCGTTCGCGCACGAAAAGTTTCCAAAGCTGAATATCTGTACGGTGATCGGCTTTCCATTCGGATATTCCACGACCGCCGTGAAGTGCTTTGAAGCGCGGGACGCAATACAAAACGGCGCTGATGAGATAGATATGGTCATAAATCTCGGTTGGGTCAAGGATGGCAGATTTCACGATATCCAAAGCGAGATTTCTGACGTTAAAGCGGCTTGCGGCGAAAAGATACTTAAGGTGATAATTGAAACATGTTATCTTACCGAACAGGAGAAGACAGAGCTTTGCAAATGTGTAACGAATGGCGGCGCGGATTTTATAAAAACCTCGACGGGATTTGGCACAGGCGGAGCAAATATCGATGATATCAGACTGTTTAAACAGCATATCGGAGAGAATGTGAAAATCAAAGCGGCGGGCGGTGTGAAAACCAAAGCCGATCTTGAGATGTTCTTGAAAGAGGGCTGTGAACGTATCGGAACAAGCTCAGCCGTTAAGCAATTAAAGGAACAAGATGATGTGGACTGAGGTCACGGACAATGCCGTGATCGAAAAACTGATGAGCGATTATGGCGGATTTCACGACAGCTGTATCGTATCAATAAGCTATGAGAGCGGCTCGTTTGTTGACGCAAAAGGAGCTATGGGCGACGGAACTTCCGACGAACATACGGTTTCTTTGATCGTACACAGTCAATGGGGAAAACCGTTGGAGTTGTTCTTTTCAGGCGTGCGGCGATGTAATATAACCGGCTTTCGGGAGAGTTACTTCTGCGATATTTTCGGAGCAACCTTGATGTTTCGCACCGATCTTCTAGGCAAGACCCGCGATGATCGTCTGATTGTCTGGGCGGACTGCGAAAACTTCGACCCGAAAACCTACACAGAGCGTTATCCGTTTGACAACGGTTATGAGGCAACATATATAATTGCCGAAAGGCTGAAATACCGCTTTTTGGATAAAGAAGGTGAATAAATGAAACGAGTTTTCTTGATAGTTCTGGATAGCTTCGGAGTTGGTGAAATGCCCGATGCCGCAGATTTCGGCGACAAGGGGGCTAATACTCTGCGCTCCTGTTTCAATACGGGTCATCTGAATGTTCCGAATATGCAAAAGCTGGGACTTTTTAATATTGACGGAGTTGAGGTAGGGGAGAAGT
>DKXD01000190.1:3911-5813 GCA_002492075.1 Ruminococcaceae bacterium UBA7135 | reverse complement strand
GAGAAGTGCGAAAATCCTATAGGCGCGTATCTAAAGATCGCCGAGTTATCAAAAGGAAAAGACACTACCACAGGGCATTGGGAAATAGCGGGCTGCGTTTCCGAAAAGCCGTTCCCGATATTTCCAAATGGATTTCCGACTGAGGTGTTGGAGAAATTTGAAAAAGCGACCGGGCGCAAAGTCCTTTGTAACAAGCCGTATTCGGGAACTAAAGTTATTGCGGATTACGGCGGGGAACATCTGAAAACAGGCGCTCTTATCGTATATACCTCGGCTGACAGTGTGTTTCAGATAGCGGCTCATGAAAGTATCGTGCCGCCGGATAAGCTTTATGAATATTGCCGTATTGCCCGGGAAATACTCACCGGAGATTTTGCGGTGGGACGCGTTATCGCACGTCCGTTTGAGGGCGAGTACCCTTTTACGAGAACTCCGCGCCGACATGATTTCTCACTTACTCCGTTCAAAAACACAGCGTTGGATATTCTGAAAGATAACGGAAAAGATGTTATAGGAGTAGGTAAAATATATGACATATTTGCGGGAAAAGGGATAACAGAGTGTGACCGTCAGATTGGCAACGATACAGATATGAAAATAACATCTAAGTACTGTGAGCAGAGCTGGAACGGCTTGTGTTTCACTAATTTGGTGGATTTTGATATGCAGTACGGACATCGCCGCGATCCCGAGGGATATGCCGCCGCTTTAAATGATTTCGACAAGTGGCTCGGAGATTTTATGGGAGAAATGCTTCCGGACGACACGCTTATCATCACTGCCGACCACGGATGTGATCCGTGCCACACGGGCACAGACCACACCCGCGAATATATTCCCGTGCTGATTTACGGCGAGGCTATCAAGTCAGTCAATCTTGGTACGCTGAACGGTTTCGGCGATATCGGCGCAACTGTTTTGGAGCTGCTTGGAGTTGATGGAAAAGTCGACGGCGAAAGCTTTGCCGATTTGATTTTACAATAGGAGTGAATAATGTTCCACTTTACGGTCAGAGCGGCAAATCACAGCGATATCAATGCGGTATGCAAAATAAGTCAAAAAGTGTTGGGTTCGGCGCTTCAGCTTGAAAATCTGGAAAAGCTGTATGTGAATATGATCGAGGATATTGAGCAGATAGTAATGGTAGCTGTTCACTCGGGACACGTGGCAGGGTTTATCCATGCACGGTGCGTGTCCGATATGACGTTCGGAACTTATACCGAGATCATAGAGATAGCAATGCTGCCGTATTATCAAAGACGCGGCGGCTCTAAGGCGTTGATTTTTGCCATAGAGCAATGGAGCGGTCAAATGGGCACTCCGAATATAAAATGCGTATTAAAAAGCGATAACGAAGCTGTTAAAGCGCTGCTGCAAAGCTGTGGCTACGTTGAAAACGGATTCGGAGCTTTTGAAAAAACAATAGTTTGAAAGGAAACAAAAATTATGAGCGAATGTACACATGATTGCAGCAGCTGCGGAGAAAACTGTTCCGAGCGTCAGTCGGAAAGTCTTATCGAAAAGCCGCATGAGTTGTCCCACATTAAAAAAGTGATAGGCGTTGTAAGCGGCAAAGGCGGCGTAGGGAAGAGCCTTGTGACGTGTCTTTCCGCTGTTTTGATGAACAGACGCGGCTTTAATACCGCAATTCTTGATGCCGATATTACGGGTCCGTCCGTTCCTAAGGCGTTTGGACTTACCGAAAAAGCGCAGGGCAGCGAAAGCGGGATATTCCCCGTAGTTACAAAAAAGGGTATTAAGGTAATGTCCGTAAATCTTCTTCTTCCCGATGAGACCGATCCCGTCATCTGGCGCGGTCCGATAATCGCGGGCACGGCAAAGCAGTTCTGGACCGACGTTATCTGGGACGATGTGGAATATATGTTCGTGGATATGCCTCCC
>DKXD01000190.1:0-3734 GCA_002492075.1 Ruminococcaceae bacterium UBA7135 | reverse complement strand
TTCGTGGATATGCCTCCCGGAACGGGTGACGTTCCGCTTACAGTGTTCCAATCGATACCGCTGGACGGTATAATCGTTGTTACCTCGCCGCAGGAGTTGGTGTCGCTGATAGTAGGCAAGGCTGTTAAAATGGCAAATATGATGAGCGTACCGATAGTTGGACTTGTAGAAAATATGAGCTATGCGCTTTGCCCCGATTGCGGCAAGCATATCAATGTGTTTGGTGAAAGCCACATTGATGAGACCGCGAAGAAATTCGGTTTGAAGGTGCTTGCAAAGTTGCCGATAGACCCAGAAGTCGCGAAGTTGGTTGATAGCGGTATGCTCGAGCTTACCGAAACGACTGCCGCCGATCCGATTGCCGATGCTGTAGAGGATTTCTGCAAGTGAATATTCGTTATACCGATGAACGGCGCTTTACCGTCCAACAACTCGAACGGCTCTTTCTTTCTGTGGAGTGGGAGAGCGGCAAATTCCCCGAAAAGTTGAAAAAGGCTTCTCGATAACTGCGCCGCTGTTTTTACCGCGTGGGATGGCGATAGGCTTGTAGGGCTTGCAAATTCAATCGATGACGGCGAACTGACTGCATATGTTCATTATCTTCTCGTCGACCCTGAATATCAAAGCAAGGGAATAGGAACGGCACTTCTTGAAATGATGAAGAAAAAGTACAAGAATTATTTTCATTTTTTCTTGCTGGCGGAGCATGAGGAGCTTGTGAGTTACTATGAACGAACGGGCTTTGAAAAAGAGCATGGTGTCAGCGCAATGAAATATAAGGAGCATAACAATGAGTGACAAAACAAAAGGTGATATAGCCTACGAAAACTTCTTAAAGGGTTACAACTGTACTCAGGCCATCGCCGTTACATTTGCCTCCGAGCTTGGTTTAGATGAAAAAACAGCCGCAAGATTATCTTGCGGCTTTGGCGGCGGTATGGGAAGAATGAGAGAGGTCTGTGGAACGTTTTCCGGAGTTGTTATGGTTTTAAGTTGGCTTTACGGCTATTCCGAGCCTAAAAACATTGCCGCCAAAACTGCTCTTTATGAGAAGATACGCGCTCTCGCCGAAAAATTCCGCGCAGATAACGGCAGCATTATCTGCCGCGATCTGCTGGGGCTTGACAGGGCGGAAGAGTCCGCCGTACCCGAAGCGAGAACTCCCGAATACTACAAAAAGCGTCCCTGCCCCGAGCTTTGCCGTTACGCGGCGAATATCCTCGAGGAGTTTATTCGTGAAAACCCGCCCGAATGATCTTTATTTATAATCATAAACTTTCAGCACAAAAGTATCGTCATACCCGCACGCATGGAACTTCTCAACAAGCTCTGTGCGTGTTATATTGCGGCGAAGCATTTGTGCAAGCTCTAAATTTTTATTGTGACTATACTCGGTCATCTTCGGGCGTTCATAAAAGAAGATATCATCGCCCTTTTCAAAAATGCTGTTGGCGGCGAAGAAAAAGTTGAAAGGTCTGCTGTATTGGCTTTCATGTTTTCCTTTATATTCGGAATGATCTCCTGCTGCATAGTAGTATTCAATAAAATTATCACTGAAAAGGTATACTATTTCATCGGGAACAAGACTGTTTTTCATTTCACAGTCTAAATGTATGAGCTTGCGGTCATTTCTGATATCAATTGCCATTAATTGGTCGGGGAAGCCGGAGTACTCGCGATAGTTTATGGTGTAGCTTTCTCCAAGCGTGTTTGTTATCGTTTTTTCGCCCTTTTGGTACGATTTTTCTTCTTCGGCGCATTGATCAATATAATCGTTAGCAACTTTCGCAATACCGTTTGCCACTCTCAAAACACCTTTTGCAATATAGCCAAACAACCCGAGGCACACAAACAGAACAACAATTGAAAGTGCCATTTTCGCAAGCATTATACAAAGACGTTCTTTCATAACTCTCCCCTAGAACATTATAGCACATTTTGCAATGAATGTCAATATATTTTTATTGTTTTTCGATAATATAAAGTTCATCTTGTTCCCCATCCCCGCTAAGCTGAGGAGGGAGAACATTGAAGCAAAGGTTGATGAACTTAGCCACTGTGTCCACAGATTTGCGGGAGAGATCAACAAATTAGTGTGAGACCAAAAAAGCGGGTACAAAAGTATCCGCTTTAGTTGTATGTGTTTGGCTTGTCCAATACTCACGGGATATTGAGCTTGCTATTCCAAAAGAAATAATCAATTGAACCCCTTTCCGTGATTAGGCAGTTCTCCGTACTTCTCAAAATATTTTTTCTCGGCAAGGCGGCGGTTGAGCAATGTGCATATTTTCTTCAATCGCATATGGATCAATTCATACTGCTCCTTTGATATATCGAAAACGTATATTCTGTTGTATGCGTTCCAGTAGAACTGTATTTTGTAACCATCCTCAACGAACTTGTAGTTGTAGAGAAAATCCACGGTCTTGAATGGCAGCCCCGTTTCTTCGGAATAGCAGTCGAGTATGTCAAAAAACGGACCGAGGGGGCTAAAGCTGTTCCATTCATCAAATAGTATTTCCAAAACATTCGGCAACCTTGATTTTTCCAGCTCAAACATCGTTTTCACCCTTATCAAAATAGGTGTTTAGATATTTTGTGAATTTTTGGGAATTTGCGCTGACCTTATGCTTTATTCGTTCGGCTTCCTCCTCGTTTTTTGCAGTGACAGAAACGTAGTATTTTTGCCGAGCTGTTCTCTCGTCCATTACAGTAATACCTACCGTGCAAGTTTCATCTGCGTTTTTGATGTATCGAACAGAAAGGAACGTTCCTTTTTTTCGCATAGCGTCGCGGGTGTAGACGCGCACAGCTTCGCGAAACATCTTTTCACGAATGGAAAGCGGCAAGGAAGCGCCCAGATCTCTGGCGGCTTTTATTCCTTTAGGCGAGTTGTTCAAGAATGTTTCGCCGTCAATGTCGATTTCGATACACAAATGTCCGCGCACTTTTTCAAGAGCGTTTGAAAGGTCAAAGTAGTTTACCGCGTCCTCCAAAGACGTGATCTCCGCAAGCTGGCTCTTTGAAAGCGGGCAGCCCAGCGAATAGATAAGATAGCATATTAGTACGCAAATGTCATCAATATTGTCAATACGTATTCTCGGTGTATCCATGCTCATACCTCCCCATGAAGACTGGGCTGTTCAAGCATAGAGGAAAGCAGTGCTATATTCAGCGCGGCTTCTACGCAAGGTACGGCACGCGGAACCACACACGGGTCGTGCCTGCCCTTGATTATAAGTTCCTCTTCCGTAATTGACTTGAAATCAACGCTATTTTGTTTTTGGGAAATTGACGGAGTAGCTTTGAAAGCAACTCGGAAAATGATAGGCATACCTGAACTGATACCGCCCAGTATTCCGCCGTGGTTGTTGGTTTTGGTGATTATTTTACCATTTTTTATCGAGAATTCGTCGTTGTTCTCGCTGCCAAAAAGTTCGGTGCTGCCAAATCCATTTCCAAACTCTATGCCCTTAACGGCAGGTATAGCAAAAACGAGCCGCGAAATAACGTTCTCCAAGCCGTCCATCATCGGAGAGCCGATCCCCGCGGGAACCCCCACCGCGGCACATTCCACGATACCGCCAACGCTGTCTCGCGAGGTTCTCGCGGCGTTTATCACTTCACACATTTCTTTTTCCGCGCGCTCCGAAAGGGTAGGGAAGGGGGCTTTTTTCACCGCTTCAAGCTGCTCCCGACTGACGTTTACGGGGTCGAACGGCTCGTCGCTCACG
>DKXD01000068.1 GCA_002492075.1 Ruminococcaceae bacterium UBA7135 | reverse complement strand
GAAACCACGGCGGCGCAGCCGCCGTGCGCCGCCTTTGGCGGCAGGCTTCCCGCCCCACAGCGCAGCGCCGCCTAAAGCGTTTCGCCAAGCTTTTCACGCATCGAGCGCCTGTCGAGCCCGTACATTTCGAGCTGCTCTTCCATGGTCGCGGCGGGAACGAACTCGCCGTCTACGCCGACAATTTCCGCGGTGCCGCGAAAGCCTCGCCTGCACAACTCGCACAGCAGTCCCTCGCCAACGCCGCCTCTTATTGAGCCTTCCTCGAAAAACACAACGCGCTCATATTGCAAAACGATCTTGAAGATCACGTCCGACAGTGGTTCAATCTTCACAAGCCGCAGGAAGTCCGCGCCCGCGTCATCGCAGGCAGCCGCAAGCTCCGCCGAAATACGCCCGTAGGTTATTCCGAGAACATCGGAGTGCTTTCCGGAGTGGAAAAAGTCAAATACGTCCGTGAACGCCGCCGAATGTTCGGGAGGTATCGTTGGCTCGCCGCCCTTGGGATATCGAATACACGCTATGCCGTCCGTGCCGTAAAGCGCTCTGTGCAGATAGCGCCGCAGCTCATCATAGGTCGCGGGACAGTATATCACGGTGTTTGGGATAAGGCGCAGCATGGGTACGTCGAATATCCCTTGATGTGTCTCGCCGTCCGCGCCGACAAATCCCGCGCGGTCAACGCCGAGCACTATGTGAGTGTTCTCAATGGCGCAGTCGTGGATTATCTGATCGAAGCCGCGCTGCAAAAACGTCGAGTATACCGCGAACACGGGCAGCATACCTTGAACGGAAAGCCCCGCCGCAAACGTCACCGAGTGCTGCTCGGCGATGCCGGTGTCGAAAAACCGCGACGCACAGCAGTTTTTGAAGTAGTTTAGCCCCACCGCGTACTTCATGGCGGCGGTCACGGCGCAAATGCGGCTGTCCGTCTGCGCGAGACGCGCCAGCTCGCGCCCAAACGCCTCAGAAAAGCTCTGTTCCTCGTGATATGGAAGATCGTCGTATACGAACTCCTCCACAACGCCGTTCTCCGCGACCGCGTGATACTCGCCGGGGTTCTCCTCGGCGGGCTTGTAGCCCTTTCCTTTTTTGGTGAACACGTGCACAACGCACGGACGCTTCATCTCCTTGGCTACAGTAAGCGCCTCAATCATATTCCCGAGATCGTGACCATCCACGGGACCTATGTAGTAAAATCCCATGTTCTCAAACCAATTGGAGCTTTCGTAAAGCAACTCCTTTAAAAAGACCTTTGCCGCGGCGATATGCCGTTCCATTCGCCTGCCCACAAGCGGCACGGAGGAAAGCACAGTCTTAACGCGCTCCTTTGCCGTGAAGTACTTCTTCGTGGAGCGTATGTGTGCCAGATACCGCGCCAGCGCTCCTGTGCTTTTGCCAATGGACATCGCGTTGTCGTTTATCACAAGAGTAAGGTTTGTGGCGGTCTTTCCTGCGTTGTTCAGCGCTTCGTAAGCCATACCGCCCGTAAGAGCGCCGTCGCCTATTACTGCCGCCGCCGCGCCGCTCTCGCCGTTTAGACGCATCGCCGCGGAGATGCCGTAAGCCGCTGAGATAGAGGTGCTGGAGTGCCCCGAGATGAATGCGTCCGCTTCGGATTCGCTGCGCCTCGTAAAGCCCGAGATCCCGCCGCGCTTGCGCAGAGTATCAAACCGCGAATACCGCCCCGTAAGCAGCTTGTGAGCATACGCCTGATGCCCGACGTCCCATATTATCTTGTCGCCGCCGAACACGTCGTATACGTAATGCAAAGCCACGGAAAGCTCCACCGAGCCGAGATTGGATGACAAATGCCCGCCGTTTCGTATAACGGTGCGCATAATAACGCCCCGCAGCTCTTTGCAAAGAGCTTTCAGCTGCGGGATATCCATTTTGGAAATAGTATTGTGATCGATATTGTCGCTTAAAAGCATATAGTCACCTGTTTTGTTTATGTTGTTCTGCGGGGAAAAGCCGTCAGACTCACCGCAGCAAGGAAACGCGGTCAAATCGGCGCGTTAAACGTAATTCGAGACTTATTTCGGAAAGATCATCGCTATGATTATCCCAAGCAGAGCGCCCGCAAGCACTTCTATCGGAGTGTGCCCGAGGAACTCTTTAAGTTCCTTTTGGCTTACCAGCTCGTCGATGTCGGGATCTTCCTCGCCGCCCGAAAGCTGCGTTATCTCGTCGTCGATCTCATCTATGATCTTGCGCAGCTTGTTCAGTTCTTTGGCGTGAAGCCCCGCGTTATAGCGAACGCTCAGCGCGTCGAATATGACTATCCCCGCGAACAGTATCGCAAAAGCAAACTCGGAACTTGCCGCGCCGTATATCCTCAGCGAGTAGATAACCACCGAGATCACCAGCGAAGAGTGCGACGACGGCATACCGCCCGCGCCTGTTATCCGTTCGGGATTGAACGTTTTGTACTTTATCGCATACAGCACGGTCTTGATTATTTGCGCCGCAAGAAATGAAGTAAGCCCGACTATTATCAGGGGATTGATAGGTAAATTGCTCATTATTGTCTTTCCTTTTTTGTTTTCTAAAACGCTTATGTTCGCGGGAACTGTTGATAAGACCGCTGTGCTTTGCGATAATAAGCGTGCTTTTGCGGTTTATTAAAATTGTCGGTCAAGCAGTGTATCAGTAAGCTGCAAAAGAAATTCGCAATCGGCAAATTCTTTCAGACAGCCCTTTGCCTGCGCCGTAAGCTCAGCCGCGTGTTCTTTCGCTCTTTCCAAACCCACCGCCGCGGCGTAGGTATACTTGCCGTCTTCCGCGTCGCTGCCTGTGGGTTTTCCCAGCAGCTTTTCGTCAGCCGTAACGTCAAGGATATCGTCGACTATCTGGAAAGCAAGCCCCAGCCGCTGTCCATAGCTTCCCGCCGCAAGCTGTTTTTCCGCGCCCGCGCCC
>DKXD01000079.1:6058-19503 GCA_002492075.1 Ruminococcaceae bacterium UBA7135 | reverse complement strand
CCCCGCTCCGCGGGGGAAAGAAAACGAATTATAACTATTGGTAATCAATCGCCAAAGCTGCTTACTTGGAACGCTACCTCTATCACCGTGCCCTTTGGCAGAGACATTCCCGAGGCATAGCTTTGTGTGACCGCCGTCGCGTTTGAATTTGCCGCCGCTCCGCCCGTAAGCTTGATGTTGAAGCCCGCGTTGGTTATAAGCTCGTTAGCCTCCGACGCGCTCTTGCCGATCACATACGGAACGGTTCCGTATTCCGTTTCCACATCTCCCACATAAACAACGACGGTAGAGCCTTTCGGTATCGTCGAACCCGATGGCGGAACAGTCGCCGTAACCTGCGCGTCGCCGCTTGTGTCGCCGACAAACCGCGCCTTAAAGCCTTCCGCGGCGAGCACGCTCTCCGCATACATCGAAAGATTTCCATACGTCCACGGAACCACCGCGTCCATTTTAGCCTGCTCCTCCGCTGTGTAGGTGGGGTACAATCCCAGATGCTCCAGACCCTCCTTGAACACCCGCGAGACCACGGGACAAGCGACCTGCGAACCATAGTATTCTGGCCCCGTGGGAGTGTCCGCCAAAACCAGCATAACTATCTGCGGATCGTCCATGGGAACTGCCGCCGCGAACGTGGATATGTAAGTCATGTGCGCGTTCGGATCGGTTTTTAAAGCCTCGTTATGTTCGTCTATTTTCTCCGCCGTACCCGACTTGCCGCCTATGCGGTAGCCCGCAATGTAAGCGTTGTGACCGCCGTTTTCGGTAACTATCGTTTCCAGCATACCGCGCATTTGCTTTGAGGTGTCCTCGGAAATGACCTGGCGTTTTATCTCAGTGTCTTTCGTTTCCACAACGTTTCCGTCGCTGTCAAGCACTTTGTCCACCAAATGCGGCGTTACAAGATAACCGCCGTTTACGATAGCGCATATTGCCGTACACATCTGAATGGGCGTTATTTTGTTCGTTTGACCGAATGCCGACGACGCAAGCTCTACGGGTCCCATTCTCGATAAGGGAACGTAAATGCTCTGCTCCTCGCCTGGGAGGTCTATGCCCGTAGGCTCCGTAAAGCCAAACGCTTCAAAATAGTTCGAGAACTTCTCCGCGCCAAGTGCCAGACCCACCTGAATAAAGAACGGGTTGCACGATTTTGTAAGCCCCTGCTGCAAAGTCAGCGTGCCGTGCCCGCCCGGGCTCCAGCAGCTTATTTTCGTTCCCGCGACATCATACGAGCCGGCGCAGCTGAACGTCGTGTCTGCGCTAATTACTTCCTCTTCCAGAGCCGCCGCCGTTGTCACGGTCTTGAAAACCGAACCGGGATAATACAGCTCCGTCACAGCTTTGTTCTTCCACTGACCCTCGCGCAAAGCCGATTCCTTTGCCGTTATCTCATCCTCGGTCTTCCCTTCATCTTTCATTTGTTTGAGTATGCTCTTGTCATACTCGCTGAAGATCGTTGACGGATTGTTAAGGTCATAGGATGGGGTAGTCGCCATTGCAAGCACGCCACCCGTCTTACAGTTCATTATAATGCCGCACGCGCGGTTTATAACCGAGTGCTGCGAAACGCACTGTTCGAGGTTCTTTTCAAGATAGTGTTGCATTACCTCATCAAGCGTGAGCACCAAACTGTAACCGTCAACCGCGCCGAAGTACTTGTCGTTTTCATACTCCACACCCTTGCCCGCGCCGTCTCTTCTGTAGAACGCGCGTCCGTCCGTGCCTTTGAGGTAATCGTCATAGTAAGCCTCCAAACCGTAAACGCCCGAGCCTTTATAATCCGTAAATCCGATGACATTGGAAGCCAAGCTTCCGTTAGGGTAATATCTCTTGCTGGACTGCTCCGTGTAAACACAGTCGGAGCTTATCCCCTTTTCCGCAAGGAAGTTGTTTATCATCGTAACTTGGGGCTTTTCAACTTCCTTTTTTACGATGTAATAGTTATGCGCCTGATCGTTGTCGTAAGCGTTGCGCATGCCCTCCTTGGATATTCCGAGTATCTCCGAAAGCCCGTCTATTATCGTATCGTCAAGAGATTTGTATTCTTCAAGCGGCGCTTTATCGGGATCGTTGTCATTTACCCACGCCTTTTGCTTTTTATCGTAGGCTTCTTTCCAATCCTCGCCTTGCTTTTTCGTGGTGTTCTGAGCGAAGATAACGTTCCACACCGCCGAGCTTTGCGCCAGCACCGTTCCGTTCGCGTCGTAAATGGAGCCTCGGTTTGCCTTTATAACGCTCTGCCCCGACTGCTGCGTGCTTGCGCGCTGCCGCCACATATCGCCGTCCAACACCGTGAACTTCAGTAAATTACGCCCCACAAACACTGAAAAACCGATTATGCCCGCCAGTATCACTATCTGCCTGCCGCGATAACCCAAAGTGGGCTTCTTTTCCGACTCTTTTTGATCCCACCGCTTTAAAGCCGCCTTGAACCGCTGCCAACGGCTCTGTTCATTCGAGCCTTGTCCCGCGTTGTTTCCTTGTCTGTTATTCAAAACTCCTACCTCCAAAAAACCAAAAAAGCAAAGCCGAACCGCACAAACTCTTGTGCCGCCGACCTTGCTGCTTTTTGTGTGCGCTGCCTATTCGCCGACGGCTGCAGAGGGCTTGTTCACCCCTATACTATGCCGTCAGAATCCGATGTATTCCAAAAACGATTTAAAGCCTTTCTTAATGCTTCCCAAAAAACCCTCTGAATCGTCTTTTTCCGTCTCTATCAGGCTTTCGGTGTTCACCGCGATATACTTCTTTTGAGAAGACGTAACCTTGTTCATTTTGAGTTTTTCCTTAGCGTACTGCTCGATATACGCGATATTCACCTTGGAATCCAGTCTGCTTTGCAGCAGAGCGTTATCCTCTGTTGCAGCGGTCAGCAGTTCTTCCTGCGCCGAAACCGCTCTTATGGTATCGTCTCTTTTCGCGTTGAACCAATTAACCGCAAAAAACGCCACAAACACCGCCGCTATCGCCACGAACGCAGTAAGCTTGGTTCCGCTTTTCGACAGCGACGCCGAGGGAGCCATACGTATACGACGAGCCTCTTCTTCCCTTTTCCGCTGTTTTTCGCGGCGTTCTCTCTCGCTGTTATCGAACCTCGAAAGATCATACGCCAAATTGCTGTTATCCATATACATTGACATCACCCCTGATTTATATAAGCTATCGTGCGTTTATTCCAAACACATGTCTTTAATCGTTTATTTTTTCTATCACTCTAAGCTTTGCGCTGCGGCTGCGCGGATTTTCCGCAAGCTCCTCGGTACTTGGAGTTATCGGTTTCTTGCTTACAAGCTCGCCGCGCGGCTTCCTGCCGCAAACGCACACGGGAAATTCCGGCGGGCAGATACAGCCCGTGCAAAACTCCTTAAACCTGTTCTTTACTATTCTGTCCTCCAACGAATGAAACGTTATTATCGCCATTCGCCCGCCGATCTTCAGCCTGTCAAATCCGTCCGTCAGAGCCTTGTCCAAAGCGTCAAGCTCGCCGTTTACCTCTATCCGTATCGCCTGAAAGCTTTTACGGCACGGATTTTTCTCTCTTCTGTACGCTGCGGGAACGCTTCGTTTTATTATCTCCGCAAGCTCGCCTGTACGCTCTATCGGAGAGCCCTCGCGCGCCTGTACTATCCCGCGCGCGATCTTCGGCGCGAACTTTTCCTCGCCGTATTCGTACAATATTCGTTTCAGCTCGTCTTCTGTGTAGTCGTTCACTACATCCCTTGCGGAAAGACCCTCGCCGCTCATTCTCATATCAAGAGCCGCATCGTTATGGAACGAAAATCCGCGTTCCGCGTCGTCCAGCTGATGAGACGACACCCCCAGATCAGCCATTATGCCGTCCAGCTTGTCCACTCCCAAATCATCAAAAACTTCGTTCATATCAGCGAAGTTACGGTTTACAAGCGTTACCGGAAAACCCTTGAGCCGCACCCCGGCAGCTTCTATCGCTTCCTTGTCCCTGTCAAAGCAAATAAGCCTCCCCCCGGAAAGCCTCTTTGCAAGTTCCAGACTGTGACCGCCGCCGCCCGCGGTGAGATCGGCATATATCCCGTCAGCGTCCCCAAACGCTCCGTTCACCGTCTCCTCGAGCAATACAGTCGTGTGGCGAAATTCCATTAAATACCCAGCTCCTCTGCCAATCCGGAGATATCCTCGAGAGTGATGCTCTTATTATACTCCTCCCAAGCGGCTTTATCCCAGATCTCGGCGCCATCCACAAGCCCCACGACAACGACCTCGCTTGTAATGTTCGCATAGCTGCGAAGCGCGCTCGGAATAGCTATTCGTCCCTGCTTGTCCGGCTCCACCTCGCTGCCTCCGCCTATCAAGAAACGCTCGATAGGCTTTGCGATCTTCGACGGCTTTCCGCGCAGGGATTCTTTCAGCGCCTCCCAGCTTTCGGCTGTATACACCGTCAAACACTTTTCATTCAGGCTTTTACAGATATAGAAATGTTCGCCGAACTCGTCGCGCAGCTTTGCGGGGAAGTTCATACGCCCCTTTGCGTCAACGGTGTGTTCATACTCACCGTACATTTCTATACCCCCCTTTCACCCGATGCCTTTCCGTCCTCCTCAGACGGTTTTTCCGTAGATCATATTTTCCCATTTTCGGTAATCGGGTGGTATTTTTTATTTTAATTAACTTTTCACCCCAAAAGTGAATTTCTTCACCTCTTTTACCCACTTTTAATTATAAACTACTTTTTCCTTTTTTGCAAGGGCTTTTGAGATTTTTAAGGAAAAATACAAGATAAATTTTTATTCATATTTTTGTGCACTTTTCACAAAAAAACACCTTAAAGCATTCGCTTCAAGGCGTAAAATTTGTGCAATTTTTCATATATCTGGTGCTTTGGGTAATAAACTCTTCCACATATTGTGCATTATCTCAGGATGTTCATCAAATAATATGTTTGGAATTTAAGCTAATTAGGTAAAATTTCACAATCCCGAATTCTTGCTAAGTTCCTTTTTCCTGCGCCGAGCCTCTCCGCGAAGCTGCTGCGCCCTCGCAATCTCATACTTGCAGCCGCTGTCGTGCGGGTCCTTTTGGAACTGCTCCAGCGCAAGGTTGCAAAGCTCGATAACGCGGTCGGGGTCGCCGCCCGCATCGTTGAGAGCCTGCGCTTTGCCGCGATAGATCATACCGATATCGTACGCGTTATCCGGAGTGCGCTCCAAACGCAGCGCGAGCTCCGCTTCAGACATCTCGTCGCTCTTCTCCCGCCGACCTGTGCCGGCGTAAAAGCTTGCCATGGTTCCGTAAAACTTCGCGAGCCTGTCAAGATCGCCGCTTTCTTTTATTATTCCGCCCGCTTTATCGTACCACTCGTCAGCTTCGTCCAAGCGGTTCAGCGACCACAAGCAGCGCCCAACGAGCTTATATTGGTCGGAAAGCTCCAACTCGTTCGCGCCCGCTTGCTTTAAGCGTTTGATTATCTCCAGCTCGATCTCAAGAGCATGAGCAAAATCGCAATGCAGAGCGTTCCCGTAAAACTCCGTCTCAAACAGCGATTTCAGCTCATCAAGAGAAACGGACGCGAAACGCTCCGCCTTGCGCTGCTCAAAAGTCTTTCGCGGAACAACGTGCAAAAACGCGATATTCTCACCGCGCTCGTCATATTCGGCGACAATAAACGCGCCGTTTTCCTCGTCAAAGCATATTGAGGTGTGCTGAGTGCTGCCGCCCGACGGCGTTATCAAGGAACGCTCCGCACCGTGCTTCTTTAAAACCGCGTCGATCTCCGCGCCTTGAAACAGGAACTTATCCGAGCTTTTAAACAGCGTTGATACGAACATCACGCGCATAAGCCCGTCAAGCGTTATCCCGTCGGTCGGTCCCCAATTTATCCTTTGGTTTTCGTCGTCAATCTCACCGAACGCAATATCAAGGTCGTCGGTATCAATATCTATGCCTATGAGCAGCCCGTCCGCCTTACCGATCACCAGAATATGTACCTCACCGTCCTCGATAGGCAGGTTCAGCATACGGATATTATCCGGGTGAAAAAGCGTTATCTGCCCCTTGTTCATATCAAGATATGCATACTTCTCCAAAAACTCTCTCAAATCAGACGGCAGTTCCAACCTGTTTTTCTTCTCGTTTTTGATAAAATCGCCGTTCCAAACGCCGTTGTGCTCGCCGTCATAAAGCAGCTCGATAGCCTTAAGCGGCTCTAAATTATATAAAACAGCCATTGATTTTCCTCCGTTTCTCATTTCGTACCGCAATATTTCTCCCTCACAAAGCGGGGAAGAAAAATAATGCGTCCGTTTTTAATCACCGCGCGTCGATATGACTTTTTGTGAACGTCTCGGAGCGCAGGAAAAAGAACCGCGCCAGCTCTCCCTCGGTGAACTCCGCCGCCATAAGCGTTCGCATTTCCTCGGAAAAGCAAAGTGAATACTCGCGGTGCAGCGCGGGGTCGTTGGTTATAGCGTCGATATCGAAGCCGTTCTCACGCAGCAGCTTCACGGCAAGCTCGGGTTCGTCGGCTATCACCGCTCCGCTCATCTTGACCATTAACCCGCACAGCATTACCTTGAACAATTCCGAAAGCGTATCGTCGGAGGGCAGCAGCTGTGCTTGCTCGGGGGTGTTCTTCATCAAAAAGACCGTTGGGTCGTCGGACTTCTCGTCAACGACCGTTATCTCGAACTCCCCCACGCGCCCTACTATCAGCAGCGGCAGCTCCTTGCCTTCGCCGTAGCGGAAAACTCGCTTCGTCATAATGTTCGGATGGATAAAACGCGGCGCGTCGGACTGTCTGTTCACCGTCATATAGCCGTATTCGCGCAAGAATTTGCGCAGCACGGACGGCAAAACAACGTCGCGCCTTTTTTCGTTATCCGAAAAATCCTCCTCGGGAAATCCGTCGGTCTCGCCTTGATAGAATATCTTCAGCGCGTCAAACGAATCGAGATTATGTAAAACAGCCACCGTTATCCCTCCTGATAAATTTATCCAAGCCTTGCCTTAAAGTCCTCATAGCCGAATTTTTTCAGCAGCAAAAGCTCGCCGTTCTCCTTTAATAAGTATATAGACGGCAGCGCAATGCCGTTGAAAGTATTGTTTTTGCACATGGAGTATATCGCCATATCCTCAAACACCAACCGATCTCCCTCTTTAAGCTTATATTCAAACGAGTAATCCCCTATAATATCGCCCGCAAGGCAGGTGTTGCCGCCAAGTCTATAGGTGAACTCTTTTTCGTTAGGCTGCCCGGAGCCTTGTATGTTCGGACGGTACGGCATTTCCAGAACGTCGGGCATATGACACGCGGCGGACGCGTCCGTTATTGCGATGTCCATACCGTTCCGAAACGTATCGAGCACCGTTGTGACAAGATAGCCCGCGTTCAGAGCTATCGCCTCGCCCGGCTCTAAGTAAACGTCAATGCCGTATTGCCCCTTTATAAAGCGTATTTCCTCGATAAGCAGCTCGCGGTCGTAGTCGGGACGTGTAATGTGATGTCCGCCGCCCATATTCAGCCATTCTATTCTGCCGAGAAATTTTCCGAATTTCTTTGTGACCTCGGTCATTGTTTCGCAGAGCGGTTCGGCGTTCTGCTCGCAGAGCGTGTGAAAATGCAGTCCCTCAACGCCCTCGGGCAGCTCATCCAGATTTGCGGCGGTTGTTCCCAAGCGTGAGTACGGCGAACACGGGTCGTAAATTCCGTGCTCCTGAGTGGAATATTCGGGATTTATGCGTATTCCGCAAGACGCTCCCGCCGCTCTGTCCCTAAACTTCAAGAACTGCCGCACATTATTAAAGTTGATATGACCGCAGATATTCGCTATCTCGTCAAACTCCTCGTCGCGGTATGCAGGGGAGAAGATGTGGTTTTCGCGTCCGAACGGCTTTGCCATTTCCTCATAGCCGAGCCGCGCTTCGTACAGACCGCTTGCCGTGCAGCCGTCCAGATACTCGGCTATCAGCGGATACGTTGCGAACGCGCTGTACGCTTTCTGCGCGAGCAGAATTTTGCAGCCGCTCTCCTCGCGGACGCGCTTCAATATTTCAAGGTTTTCCCGAAGTCTGCGCTCGTCAATAACGTAGCACGGGGTTTTTACTTTGGTTATCCAATCCATCACAGCACTTACCTATCCGTCCACGAATCAAATCTTGTTGAAATTTGCGGATCGTAAAGCGGGCAGCCGAAATCCGCCATTATGTCGATAAACCGGTTCATATCATCTTCGGAAACGCCGTAGCAGTCAAACCGCACAATCTGCGGGGTGACGGAAATCTCAAAGGACGCGTCATCTTTTTCGTAAATATTCTCGCTCAATGCGTTCCAATCTGAAAATACGGACGCGGTCTTTTTTAAAATATCTTCTATCGGAAGATCTTCCAAACCCTCAACCGTTTCACCGTCGCAGCACGCGAGTCTGTAAACCTTGTCGTTATCGTGCGCCGCGCCCTCTTTATATCTCCAAAAATCCAAATCAACGCTCATTTCAAACTTCTCCTTGTTTTTACTTTGGTTATCCGATCCATTGAACAGCCTTTCTGCTAAAGAGCCTTTAACATAATGATCTCCAACGGTTCATGCGGAAGCAACAGACTGCCGCAATCCGTGTAACCTTTTTTTCGATAGAAAAACTGCGCCCGCTCGTTTGATAATGTGGATGTCAAAAGCATTTTATATCCGCTTTCCAGCATTTCCCTTTCCCAGAAATCAACAAGCGCACTTCCGTGACCTTTCCCCCTGTGCTCCGATAACACATACAGCATATTCATAAACGGTATGCTATCCCAAAACAGATTAAACCGCAGCCAGCCGACAAGCGCTCCGTTTTCATACGACGCCAGAACACGCCGTGACGCTATGCTGTTTTTCAGATCGTGTTCGGATATGTGAGTATCGTATTTCGTCAACGACTCAAAATCGTTATCATCAGCATATCGTATCATTCCGCACACCACATTCCTATTCCCTTATAAACGACTTATCCTCTGTTCCCATTTCCTCGGACAGGTAGCGTTCTACTTTCATGTGAAGATCGTATTTCTCACGCAATTCGGTTATTTTAGGCATCATATCGGACGCGTGGTGAGCGTCTATCGCGGCTTGATCCTCCCAGCTGTCTATCAACAAAACCGTTTCCTCATCGTCCATGGGAAAGAAGTATTCGTATCGGAGATTTCCGCTTTCCGCGCGAATAGCGTCCACAACGCCGCAGCTTATCATTTCCTCGGCAAATTTCCTCGCGCTTTTGTTATTTCCGCTGTAATATATGTTTATCGTTATAGCCATTTTCTCACCTCAAAGATAATCACTGCTGATCTGCCAAAAGCAATCGAACATTAAATCATATCAAACGCGCACTCGTCTTTGGTGTTTGTAAGCTCTGCCCAACGCGCTGACAGCAGCTTTGCGTAATCAACATACAATAATCCATAGCAGCCCAATGAGTAACCATCGTTGATCTCAACCAACAACGTTCTCCCATCGCGGGTTATCCCGAAATCCGCCGCGTAACCCATCGGCGCGAAAGAAAAATCCTTGACCGCGTTTTTGATAACATTTGGATCAAAATGTTTTCTCCAATCTCCTTTATAAGGTCTTACGTCCAATATTTTTCCGTACCGCACAAAGCATCTCCACTCCGCCGCAAAATCCACCGCCTCGGAGCAATAAATCTCTTGATTTACCCCCGAAATACCGCAGCCGACCAAGTCTTTTGGAGAGCGTACGACAACTCCCGTAAACTGCTTATCCTCAACAGGCTTTACGAATATGGGCCATTTTGTCGGGTCGTCGCTTACTTCGTTCATTTTTGTTTTCCAAATTCTGCGACCCAGATATTTTTGCAATTGCTCTGGATAATCTATTTCCGGTGCGGCGATCCCAAAATCGTACAGCCGCTCTCTTACCGTATCGACATACCCCACAACAACATCTTCCTTTTCACTTTCGCGGAGCTTTTCTTTGTCACAAAAATGAACGATCTCAAATCCCATTTCACGAAACCCTTGATACGCGTTCATAAAGTTGTAATTACGCGGGATTTGATTTTTATCCGATTGTATGTACACTTTCATGATATGGTCTTTACCGCTCCCCGCTCTTTATAAACTCAATAAGCTCTTCCACATCGTCAAAATCGTCATAATCGCCGTTTATTCCCTCGCGGTGATATACAACACCGTTTTTCTCGTTTCTTTCCAGGCAGTCGAGCAGAGCTTCAATTCCGTATCTCTTGACAAACAGCGTGAAACCGTAAGGCTTTATCTTCGCCAAAAGCCCTTTTTTGCAATCGATTTCACACAAAAAGCAGTTTGTTATCCCCTTTTCACGCGAGCATTTCAAGTTTTCGCACCATTCCTTATCGGGACATTCATCGGAGGAACACCCGCCGCACATGTCGTTTTCGGAACACAAGCAGCAAGCCAATCCGCACCGCGCTATTCCAAGCTCTCTTTTCATTATCCGGTCTCCCTTCCTCAAATCAGCGTATTATCGCATACGCCATATACCCTGCGTAAACCGCCGCGAGCACGCCGCCCTCTGCTCGGCTTATCGTCTTTTTGGTAACTCGGTTATCCGATCCGTTTGCCGACCTCGATATTTATTTCACTGCCCCCAGCCCCAGATAGGAACACCAAGCCATGAAAATTCGGCGCCCTCTCCCACTTGAACTATATTGCCGCTGCCATCCTGCTTGCCTGTTATATATCTTATTTTATAGCCAAGTCCGTTGTAATACAAATAGCCGTTTTGAGTATCCTCGGTGCTTGACAAGGTAATAATCGGCTTTGTATACAACGCTGATTTTCTCAGCCTAACGCAGTCGACTATGCAAAACGCGATATACGAGACCAACAAAACCAAACTGATAACAACAAGTGCGATTTTCTTCGTCTTAAACTTCTTCAAATCAAACACTCCTTTCAGCGTATTATCGCATACGCCATATACCAGCCGTACAATGCGACCAGAATACCGCCCTCAACGCGGTTTACGGTCTTTTTTGTACAGCAGAAGATATATCCGAGTATCGAAACTCCCATAAGAATAAGCAGATCGGTAAGTCCCTGCGTATTGATATTCATAGGCGTGATAGCTGCCGACGCCGCCAGCACAAAGAAAATATTGAACACGTTCGAGCCGACAACGTTACCCACTGCGATGTCGCTCTCGCCCTTTCTTGCGGCAACAATGCTCGTTACAAGCTCGGGGAGCGACGTTCCGACGGCTACTATCGTAAGCCCGGCAAGGGTTTCGCTCATTCCCAGACCTATCGCAATGGTTTTCGCGTTGTTTACCACCAATTCGCCGCCGACAACGATACCGACAAGACCCAGAACCGTAAACAGAATACACTTCCACAGCACTACGGGCTTTTCGTTTTCGTCCTCCTTGGTGCGGGAGCTCAGCGCGAACGTTATTATCGAATATAAAAAGATACCAAGCAGAATTATCATAATAAACGCTTCGTTTCGGGATATAACGTTACTTTCGCCGCTTCCCAAAAACACGTCGAACGCGGACAGAGCCAGAACCGCCGTCGCCACCAGCATAAACGGAAACTGCTTTTTTACTATTTCGCCGTCCACGCGAACGGGCTTTATCAGCGCGGCAATGCCCAGCACTCCCAACAGGTTGAACATATTCGAGCCTATAACGTTGCCAACCGCGATATCGTTCGAGCCTTTCACTCCCGCGATTATGCTTACCGCCGCCTCGGGAGCGGAGGTTCCCATCGCGACTATCGTAAGTCCGATAACGATCGACGGTATTTTGAGCTTACGGGCTATCCCCGAACTGCCGTCAACGAAAATATCCGCACCCTTAACAAGCAGGACAAAACCCACTAAAAGCAATACCACCGCTAAGACCATAATTAACGCTCCTTTTCCGTATCGCGCCGCGCGATATGTTTTTCGGTTCAATTTAAAGCTGCTTAAAATAGGCTTTCAGCTCTGATTTGCAGTTGCCGTCTAACTGTTTTATCTCAACGCCGCGAATTGCCGCCTCAAGATGATAGAGAATGACTACGCAAGTGTTGGGATACAGTTCCTTTAAACGTAAAACGGCTTGCTTGCTGCCCACTTTTTTCAATTCCTCGGCAGAATCAATACCAACGGAACGCAGCTTCTTTTCCATTGTTTTCCCTAATCCGATAGACGTAAGCTCAGCCATAATCAGTTCCTCCAAAGTCAATCAGCCTATAATACTATCCGCTTTAGTATTAATGTTTCCCGATTACTTGACACAGTAAATCAAAATTTGTTCTTTGTATTGATAATGAATTTCATATTATGATATTTTGAAACAACATCCTCAAACCCTATGGATCTGTACAAATCATACCCCGAATCGGTAGCCCTAAGCTCCACAAAATCAAGCCCCATTTTTTCCGAATCGGACAGCAGCATTGTCAGCAGTTTTCCCGCGATACCTTTTCTTCTGTATTCGGGCTTTGTATATACGTTCAATACAGATCCCGTCTTACCGTTTAAAAAGCTAGGATTTGACGGTTTCTCCGTGACGAGCAAAAAACAACAGCTTACAATATCGCCGTCGGCTCTGCATACGTAAACAAACAAATCTCCGTTCAAATGCGCGCGGTAATAGTCCGGCAGCTTTTCGGAGATTTGCGCCAGACGGTCTTGCGGTATATCCCCGTAGTCTTCAAGCAGATACTCTGTTCTTAATTTTACCAGCATATCCAGATCGTCAATGCTTGCCTTTTCAAAAAACATATTGAAATTCACCTCACAATTTCAGATTGCCCCAAACGTGAACAAAATGAACGATCAGGAATATTCCGCCCGAAACCGCCAATACCGTATTGTTTCGCCACAGTCCGATAAAAACATAATATAAAGGCGGCATCAAAACGATGAAGAACATCATCACAAAAACGCTTTGGTGTCCTCCAAAATAGAACGCCCAGCCGATATAATTCAGCAACAGCACAAGAACGGTCAGAATAAAGAACAGCTTTTCTTTACCGTCCGCGACCGAAAACAGCTTTGAATTATTATGAACAATAAAAATCATAAAAGCGATACACAACGAACCAAGTATCTTTTCCGCCATGTCAAGAATTACCGACGATTCTTTCATGTTCATAATCGGGTTGGTTTCCAATTTGAACAACGGCATTATCATATAGGGTATCTCCTGCACCGCAAACAGCGCCACTCCCAATATCCAGAAGCCGAAATAATGATTTCCGAAAAGCTTGATAAATCTGAACATTCCGCTCTATCCCCCATGGCAGCCTTTTTAATCGTAATCTATTCTTTCGATCTTGAACACAACAGGTCTTGTGCCGTCGGAGCAGCACGCTATCATCACGTTTTCGTCCTTCATCCAGCCGCGCATTATAGAGCCGCCCTGCAATCCCGTATAGATATACCTTGCGATAGCGTCCCAAGCCTCGGAGCAATGCGGCATTTTCGGACCGCCCGCCACCGTATCGGGGTCG
>DKXD01000079.1:0-5739 GCA_002492075.1 Ruminococcaceae bacterium UBA7135 | reverse complement strand
GGCGGTCGTTTTTACAAGCGTATTCAAGCCGCCGTGCCAGAAGTGATCGTTTACGTCGTCTCTCTCAAAGATAAACTCGTCGCCAATGTTATAGCAAGGACATTCTCCCGAATTGGGGTCGGCGCAATACTGCGCCTGTAATTCGGGGTACAGCTTTTTGTCTATTACCGTCACTTTGACCTTATGTTTCATTGAAAACTCTCCTTACCGCCGCGCGTGTTTTAAAAATTCACATTAAACGATGCCGTTATTGGCCCGTTTTCTTCAACCTTAAAATCTATTTCAAACCAAAAATCCAACTCCTCGCCGGAATTAGTGGGGTTATAAGTAGTGAAAGAAGTGTTATCCTCCTCCAATTCAATATCACCCAGACAGGCTTCGTCAAAACGGTCGATAACGAACTCCTTTTCCTCCTCCTCCGCCCACATAGCAAGCTGTTCGTCAAGCCATTTTCCGAACTCCAAAAACGCCTGCTCCTGCGTTTGCCCCGATTCTACCCAAGAAGAATGTATTTGAGCAACAGCCGCAAGCTCGTCATATTTTTTATCGGCAATATTATTTATGATAACTTTTACAAGCTCGGTCGCCTTTGTTTTAAATTCCTGTTCCGTCATTTTGTACCTCCAAATGAAAAACTGTCCGACAAAGCCTTTTTCAGATCCGTAATAAACGCGGTTTGCTGTTTCTTCAAATAGGCTTTTACAAACGGTTTCATAAAAAGCTTCTTCGCCGTTACTTCTTCCGTGAATTCCACTTCGGTCTCGTTACCTTTTTGACTGAAAACGCCCGTCCAATGACCGCGCATATTGCCGTTTTCCATATCAAATTCCCAGCGTTTTAACGGCTCGGTCAGCGTTATCGTAAATGTTGTCGCATAACCGTCCTTTGTGTATTCAACAAAGCGATTGTCGTCCAATATCTCGGTCTTGCTTAGATCGCTGCGCCAAGCCGCGTAGTTTTGAGGGCAAGCGACAATGTTCCACACCTCTTGAATATCGTTTGAAAACACGGCTTTTATTTTGGAAATCGGCATAATATGTTTCTCCTTCATATTTTTTCAAAAAACGCGACCTTGATTATCTTCCCACGAAGAATCCCGCTTGTTGGAACTCTCCATAAAGGAGATACTGCTAAAGTTAAATACTCACACTTTCCCCTGTTGATTAAAGCTCAAAGGCAATTCATTACCGCCACAAAGCTCAGAAACGAGGCGATCACCAAAAAGACAAAACACATTACCGCATAAGCAAACACAGCGCCCTTGATCTGCCGCTCGTCAACAATGAAAAAACCGCTCTTTCGTTCGCTTACAAGAACCGTTACCGTCTGACCCTCCGTCAAACGTTCGGTGCTTGAGCAAAGCATTCGTCCGACGATCTTTTTCTCACCTATCGGATACTCGGCGACGGCTCGCGCGGAGCCGTGCGAGTTACGGCTTCGCGTTGGGCTGCTTCGCTTAACGACCGCTTTTATTCTTAACAGCCGCCCTTTCTTGCTGTCGGTCAAAAACCTCGCTGCGGCGCATAAGCCGAATATACTTCTTATCAGCAGCCAGACCGCCAACAACGCGGACGCGATAAGCACCGCCCTGACCGCAAAACTATCGCTGTACATCAGTCAACAAGCACGGGGTCGTGCTCTTCCTCCCACGGCAAGCCCCATTTATTGAGGTTCTCCATAAAGGGATCGGGGTCGAACTCCTCAACATTGAACACGCCGGGCTTTTTCCACTTGCCGGTGAGCACCATTGCCGCGCCAATCATAGCGGGAACGCCCGTGGTGTACGAAATAGCCTGAGAGCCTACCTCCTTGTAGCACTCCTGATGATCGCAGATGTTGTAGAGGTAATAGTTTTTCGGCTTGCCGTCCTTTTTGCCTTGGAAAATGCAGCCGATGTTCGTCTTGCCCTTGGTTCTCGGACCGAGAGACGCGGGGTCGGGGAGAACCGCTTTCAGGAACTGCAAGGGCACTATCTCCCTGCCCTCGTACATTATTGGCTCAATGCTCGTCATTCCAACGTTCTCCAGACACTTCAAGTGAGTAAGATAGCTCTGCCCGAACGTCATAAAGAACCTTATGCGCTTGATACCCTTGATGTTGAGCGCAAGGCTCTCCAATTCCTCGTGGTGGAGCAAATACATATCCTTTTCGCCCACGCCCTTGAAGTTGTAAACGCGCTTTATCTCCATAGGCTCGGTTTCCACCCACTTGCCGTCCTCAATGTAAGAACCTTTCGCCGATACCTCACGGATATTTATCTCGGGATTGAAATTGGTTGCGAACGGATAGCCGTGGTCACCACCGTTGCAGTCCAGAATGTCAATATAATTTATCTCGTCGAACTCGTGCTTTTGAGCGTACGCGCTGAACACTCCCGTAACGCCCGGGTCGAACCCGCAGCCGAGAACGGCGGTTATTCCCGCCTTCTCGAAACGCTCGCGATATGCCCACTGCCACGAATACTCGAATTTCGCGGTGTCCTCGGGTTCGTAGTTCGCGGTATCGAGATAGTCCACCTTACATTCAAGGCACGCGTCCATAATATGCAGGTCCTGATACGGAAGCGCAACATTTACAACTATTTCGGGCTTATACTCCTTAATGAGAGCCACAAGCTCGGGAACGTTGTCCGCGTCCACCGCCGCCGTGGAGATCACTGTTTTTGTGGTCGGCTGCAAACGTTCCTTGATAGCGTCGCACTTTGATTTTGTGCGGCTCGCTATCATTATCTCCCCGAAAACCTCGCTGTTTTGACAGCATTTTGCGATAACTACGCTCGCTACACCGCCCGCCCCTATTATCAATGCTCTGTGTGCCATAATTTTACTCCTTAATTAAATATAAATTCGAAAATATTGTTTGCCAATAAAATGTTTCTTATTTCTTGTTTTCCCCCGTCTGCGGCGGGAAAAAACTGCCATTAAGTCAGCAGCGACACCAGCGCCAACACAAGCATTGCCGCTACCGAAACCATAATACACGCCCCGCCGATCACCAAAGACTTGCGCGACTTTATTTTCTCTATTCTCAAAAACGTCATAACCACCGATACCGCGGCTAAAATACCCGCGCCCGCCGATATCATCAGAAGCGTGAACCGATTCTCGCCCGGTTCCGATATCGATGTTCCCAAAAATATCAGACACGCCGACAGAACCGTCAATATCACCGCTACCGCCACGCCCGTCATTTTTACGAGTTTTATACGCTCCGCGCGTTCTTCATCATCCATTTTTTTCCTCCTTTTCAGATAAGCGATCCGCCCACGCTCAACACATAAAGCATCAGAAATGCCAGACCAAGCGTTAAAACAAAGAAAATACCGATCAGCGGCTTGCTGCCGCCTTTTCCCAAAGCTCCGCTTCTGCCGCCCAAAAATCCAAAAACGATCAGTACGGCAAGCCCCGCGCCGCAAAAAATACGATACACGCCGAACTCTTTGTACCGCAAGTCTATATAATAATATGTATTCAACTGCCCGTCCGACGTTATCAAGCCCTCTGAAAGAAGCCTTGAATTCAGCTCCCTTACTTCCGATGTTGCCTTGGAATTCAGCCGCGTTACCTTGCCCTTTATCTCCTTGGGAGCATTTACCGATATGCCGCTGGGAAAGCTCTTCTCAATATAAGAGGGCTTTGCTCTTACAAGGAACGGCACTATATCGGCATCTGCATCGCTGTTTACCGTCATCATGAGATAATAGTGGTCTTTGCCGATGGGAATAAGGTTTACCGAGTGTTTTAACGTAAGCGTTTCCGTGGCGAAAGCGGGAGTAAACTCGGCTATATCGCCCTTATCCGCACTATTGATCGGCACAGAGTTGTTTTTGAACACTGCCACAACTCCCACAGCAAGCATGAACAGCGCTAAAATCAGGATGAAAACAAACGCGAAAACGGTTTTTCTATTCATTACAATTTTCCCCCAATATTACACGCGCCCCGCCAGCACATCCCGAACATTGTTCGGAAGCGCAAAGCAGCCGCTGTGCACAAAACGATTGTAGTATTTCGTCTTTAGTCCTTGAGAAAGCCACCAATCCGCGTTCTGATCGTCCACGGGGTGGAATTTCTTTGACGCGAACCCAAACAGCCACTGCCCGCTCGGATAAGTCGGGATATGCACCTGATACACAAGCGCTATCGGGAAAAAGCTCTTTATCCGCTCGTGAGCGCGTTTCATCGCGTTTGCATACTCAGCGTAGAACGTGCTTTCGTGCTGATTTACAAGTATTCCCGCATCGTTCAGCGCCTTATAACAGTTCCCGTAAAACTCTTTGGTAAACAAGCCCTCGCCCGGTCCGAACGGGTCTGTGCTGTCCACGATTATGAGGTCGTATTCGTTTTCGGCGCGGCGAACGAATTTCAAGCCGTCCTCATAGTGAATATGCACCCTGCTGTCGTCAAGACTGCCCGCCGTAAACGGGAGATACTCGCGGCATAGTTCCACAACGCGCTTGTCTATCTCCACAAGGTCGATATGCTCAACGCTCTTAAAACGGCAAAGCTCGCGCACCGCGCCGCCGTCGCCGCCGCCGATAACAAGCACGCGCTTTATATCGGGATTCACCGACATCGGAATGTGCGTTATCATCTCGTGATAGATGTACTCGTCCTTTTCAGTCAGCATTAAAAAGCCGTCTAAAACGAGTATTCGTCCAAGCTCCTCGCTGTCGAGTATATCTATTTTCTGAAACTCGCTCTGTTCTGATACCAAATGCCTTTTTATCTTAATGGAAAACCGCACGCTTTCGGTATGATTTTCCGTGAACCACAATTCCATATTTGAACCGCCTTTGATCAATCGGCTTTGCAGCCGTAGAATTTATAAGCCGCCTCGCAGAGCTCCTCGCCGTACTCCTCGTCAAACTTCTCGAAAACGTCCTCGAGAATTTCCTCGTCGCGCTCGGTAAGCTGCGGCAGAATATCTTCATAGGACGTTATGCTATTATCGTCTTGGAACTTTTCGAATACCTTTTTATACGCCTTGTCGAGAAGCTTGTACAGCTTTATGCATCCAACTCGCTCTATTCCGCGCATGGCGTAGGTATAGCAGTCGTAGCCCCAATTCACGAAGAACTCAAGAAAGCCCTCGTTGAACAAGTCAGCGCCCAGCTTCCAGAGCGCGGCTATCTCCTGTTCGGTCTCATTCAGCTTGCCCCAATCGCCGCCGCAGCCTCTTTCAAGCTTATCGTTGTACTTATAGGCAAAATCATTCCAAAGCTCGCTGTATTCTTCCATATTAACCTCCGATAGTTTTTTTCAATTCGTCATTATAGAACTTGTACGCCCTCTTCGCGAGTTCGTCTCCGTATGTCTCCCAGAACGCCGTGTTCGTTTCCATAAGTATCTTCTCGTCCTCGTCCGTAAGATATTCAAAAATATCCGAATAATATGTAAGACGCTCGTCCTCGCGGAACTTGTCGAAAACGTCCAGATAAGTTCCGTGAAGCAGCTCCAGAAGCTCCCGATACCCCATTCTCTGAATACCGCGCATAGCGTACCAATAACATTCGTAGCCCCAATTTGTGAAGAACTGCTCGAAGCCGCCGTTGTTCGTATCAACGATAAGCTTCCAAAGCGCTGCTATCTCCTGTTCGTCGGGGTCGAGCTTTTTCCAGTCACCGCCGCAGTCGTACACCAGCTTTTTGTTAAACTCGCCCGAATAATCGTCCCAAAGTTCAGAATAATCATTTTCCATTTTAAGCACACACTTTCTTATTTCCCTGTTTTGTTTCCC
>DKXD01000033.1 GCA_002492075.1 Ruminococcaceae bacterium UBA7135 | reverse complement strand
AGGCGGGGAGAACTGCTTTTATTTCAATCGGTAAAGTGATATATAACGACCTCTTTGATATTCGCGTCACAAAAAGACGACGGGCAGAGGCTCTCGACCTTGAACGCGCGATTTTCGTCGTTTATCTTGTCGCGGGAGTAGCCGAGCATTTTGCCGTCCGCGTCCGCGCCCTTTATGATAAACGAGCTGTATATCAGTTCCTCATCGGGGCAATAGAGAAAGCACACGTCGCCCTCTCGGACAAATTCGGGCAGCGTTACCGTGCGGTCGGGGTTTATCGTCACGGAATACATCGCGCCGAGCCGCGACTTCATAAGCCGCATAAAAAGCGCGGTTTGTATCGGCGTTCCTACATTCAGACCGCCCGCCGTCAGCGCCGCCGAGGTCTGCTCCGCGCCGAACATTCCTATGCCGTCTATCGGGGCGCTTTTCACGGAAGCCACAGCCTTTTCGCGGTCATAATGCTGATTTGGAATAGCGTAGCCCGTGTTCTCAAACAAGAGAGTATCCGTGTTTTCGAGGAACGGTTCGGGCTGCCACTCGCCCTCGCCGTAAAAATGGAAGAAGAACGCCTCGTGCAGCGGTGTAAGGCAGGAGTTGCAGGGCTTTTCGTATCTTAAAGCCTTTTGCCCGCTGTTTTCGGGGTTGTGGCAGCACACTTTTATGTGTCCGTCCTCGTCGAACCCCGTAACGATCATAGAGTGTATCATCAGCCCCTCGTAGGAGCAATACAATTGCACTATATCGCCGGGTCGTGCGTATTCGGGAAGAGTTATCGAGCCATCGTCGTTCATTGGAACGAACTGTCCGAACCCCAGCCGCGAGTTCAGCAGCATAAAGCACAGAGCCGTGGAGCTGTCCGAGCCTATGGAAAGCTCCCCCGCTTTAAGACAGCGCGATATAAACGGCGCGCAGACGTCCACGCCGTCGTTCCAATGCGCTTTTGCGAATTCGACAGCCTTGTCGGGGTCGTATCTTTCGTTGAGAGCGGGAACGTTTCCCGCACCGTGCCACAGCGCAGCGCGCTGTTCGACCCATTCAAACGGCATATGGTATCTATCGGTTATCTCATATGTTTCGTTGATGTTGTATAAAACGTTGTTCTCGTCCCATTCGTGGATATCGTCAATAAATTCCGCGCCGCCGTTTTGATTTTGCGGTGTTTCGGAGCGTTGATCGACAGCGCCGTCCGCAGCGTATGAAGATAATACGGGCGGCGCGGACGAAATTTCCGGCTCGGCAAGGTCGTTCGCGGAATACGCGGAGCTTTGCGTGGGAGCGGTAATCTCGGTTTTTTTGCACGCGGAAAAAGACAGTGCTAAGGCGCATAACAAAAGCATTGCAAATATTCTTTTCATAGTAAAGTGTCCTTCTTTGGTAAAATGTTAAGTGAAAATATTATTAAGATGTAAAATTATCCGGATAATTTACTGTTTTTATTATACCGCATATCGCGGCGGCTGTCAATAAAAATGACGATTTTGTAACATTTTGTAATATTTTGTAACCTTTGCGGAGACATTAACGATTGATAGTTGAAGATGTATGGTTGAAAGTTAATGGGTCCGCTGCGGACGGACCCATTGGTTTTTCTAATTTCTTACTTCTAATCGTCAAAGCAGTAGATAATTACTTCCTTTATATCATCGCCGCAGCCTATGCACCTGCTGTCCACCTTGAACGCGGACGTGCCGTCGTTGAGCATATCATAAGAGAGCGTCATCATTCTGCTTGTGTCGTCGCTGCCCGAGATGATGAACGAGGAGATTATCGTGCCGTCATAAGGGCAGTACACGAACCCTATGTCGCCCGCTTTGGCGTATTGCGGGAGTATCACCGTGCGGTCGGCGCGTACCTTTTGCGAGTACGCCGTGCCCAGATGTGATTTCATCAGCTGCAAAAACAGCGCGGATTGGTTCGGATAGCCCACCGAAAGTCCACCCGCGCGGAGAATATCCGACGTGTGCGAGGCTCCGTAATAGCCCAGACCGTCCTCGGGGTGGTTCCGAGCGTATTCCAAAGCGGCTTCGCGGTCGTATTCCTCCTCCATAAGGAATCCCTTTTCTTCCCACAGCATTATGTTCTTGTTCTTAACAACGGCTTCGGGAAGTCCTTTGTCGTCATCGCGGTAGAAGTGGTAGAAGAACATCTCGAACGTTTCGCTTTCGCAGTCGTAGCACGGGTCGTTCAGGCTGTCCACCTTGAACGCGTATGCGCCGCTGTTGCGGTAGTTATGGCACACAACGCGCAGCTTTCCGTTCTCGTCCGTTCCCACCATAAGCAGCGAGTGTATCATCACGCCCTCATACGAGCAGTATATCTGCACCACGTCGCCGGGGCGCGCATAAGACGGCAGCGTTACGGTGTGGTCGCTTTTGTTGTACGGCACGAACTGCCCGAAACCCAGACGCGAGTGCAGTAGCTGCAGGGTTATCGCCGTGGAGCTTTCCGTGTATTCGGTGATATTGCCGCCCTCGGTTATGCAGCGCGAGATAAACGGAGCGCACAGCCCCACGCCGTCGTCCCAATGCGCCTTGCCGTAAGCCACCGCGCCGTCCGCGTCGTAGCTTTTCCACGGCTTGTCCTCGATACTGCTTATCCAGAGCGCCTTTGGCTCGTCTTTCCAGACGAAATCGCCGTAATAACGCGCTTCGTTTGACGTGTCGGTTATGTTGGGATTATAGATGAAGTTGCCGTTGGAGAGATCGTGTATTCCGTAAACGTCCTCGGGAATATCCTCGGTGGGGAGGTTCGGGATAGTTTGGATAGGTACGGAGATAGTGCCGCTTTCCGTATCGGAGGAGCTTACCGCGCCGTTGGAGATGCTTGCGCTGTCGGAATTGTCGGTGCTGTTCGCGCTGTCGGAGCTGCCGGAGCTGTCCGCGCCTCCGGAGCTTGCCGAGCTGTTCGGCGCTTCTGTTTTGGTGCACGCCGCAAATGTCGTCATAAGTACAAGAAACAATATTATCGATATAATCTTTCTCATATAAACATCCTTCAATTAATGATCAAATCAGCAAATACTTAAGGAAGTGCTGATAAATCTTTTTTTCACTCACAAATGACGT
>DKXD01000013.1:9836-16350 GCA_002492075.1 Ruminococcaceae bacterium UBA7135 | reverse complement strand
GCGTTTTGCTCCCTTTGGTCGCAAAACCGCTTCTTGCGCGGCGAATTTGTTCGCTGGCGCTCACAAATTGCGGGCGCGCCCCGAGGGGGAGCCTTCAAACTTGCGGCAGGGCGTTGATTATATCGATAATGTGCGCGTGCTCCGGGAAGTCGCTGAGCATCTTTGCTTTGCACTTTGAGATAAAATCCGCGCGAAGCTCGGGGTGATCTCGCATGGCTTGCTTCGCTCCCCAAAGGTGCGTGAAGTCGCTCTGCGGACGAAAAAGCGTGTCTTTGTCGAGCAGCGTTTTAACGGGCGTTCCGGTGTAGTCCGCGCACATGGCAATAAGCCGCTGTTCCGCGAATACCATGTATTTGAGATAGTCGCTGCACTTTACCGCCGATTTCATAAATGCTATGGCTTGTGAGGTGTAGAACTCCTTGAAGTCGTTGTCGGGGAGGTATAGAAACGCCGTGTTCAGCGGAAGAACGTCCTCGGAAAAATCGGGGAGAATGTGTCCGCGCGTCTGAAAGAATGAAAGCGGCGGGTAAATTCCGTCGGAAATGTCCTCTCGGTGAGCCGCTATTATCTCATCGCCGAATACGGGGTTGTTCCACGCGATGAAGTCTGTGTCTATCATTACGATTGGAGCGTTCACCTCGCGTAAAGCAAGCAGCTTCGCGCCGGCCCAGAACATCATGGGGTCTATCCCCTCAAGATCGTCGGCGATACAAACGTTTATGCCGTTCCAGATATCGGAAAAGCCAATGCGGTCGTAGTATTCGGCATATTTACTGTCGCAGCAGAGAGTTATCTTGCCGCCGTTTTTTCTCCATTGCAGAGCGGAAAGCGCAGTGCAGTAAAGGTCGAAGTCCTCGGCGGCAAGCTCGCTTTTGCTCTTGGCGGCGGCGGGAGCAAACGATGCAATATGAATGGCATTCATCAAAGACCTCGCCTTTCGCAAATATTAACAAAACGCTCATACCCGACAAAGATCATTGTTTTCTCCTTAAAACCTGTGGCTTCTTCTGTAAGTGTTTATCGCAAGCAGAACTAACGCCGCCGCGCCTATAAGCGCCACCGCTGCGCCCGCGATGATTGGCAGCAAAAGATTGTCGTCCTCGCCGTTCTTTATGTAAATGGTGTACGGAACAATGTACTTTTCCACTTTTTTGTGAATATAAATGTTGAAATCCGTGTCGTATATTTCTTGTAATCGATCAGTGAGTATCGAGTGAATAGTGTACGGCATATCGCATATAAGCCCGCGGAATTCATATTCGGCGGAACCGCCGTCTTTGAGCGCTTCAAGCTGCTTGATGTCTTCGGGCTCGGTGGCGGCTATGACGCAGTATCGGCTGAATTCCTTGTCCTCGGAGGGATTTAAAAGCAGAATGTAGTATTTTCGTTCCAGCTGCTTGCCTATCGGAAAGCCGAGAATCTCCTTACGAACGGGTTCGGTAAAGATGAGTTGAGTCACCTTTTTCGTGCTGTCTATCGAGCCCTTGACATTCAGCAAATTCTGATATTGCCCGTGCGGCAAATTGTTGTAGGTGCGTTCCGCGCCCGAGTATTGAAAATATTGCCGCACTCCGAACACGGCTATGTAACAGCCGCCGTAAACCAGTATGGCAAGAAGAACAAACGCTAAAATTCTTTTAATACTCATAGTCAAATATTGTGTATCCCGTAACCGAATCGGTCAAGCGGGCAGTTCATTAAGGTCTCAAGCATTATGCGGTCGTATTCGTCAAGCTCTGAAAGATCAGGGAAGAAAGCGTTTGGCGAAAAGCTTCCAAAAAACTCGCTCAGCCAATTAAAGGTAAGGTTTCCGAAGCTTCCGAAATAAAACGAGCCAAACGAGCCGTAGCCGCCGAACAGTCTTAAAAGCCATTCCCACTCCCATTCGTGAAAGCTTGTGAAGCTCCCGAACGTAAATGAGCCGTAGCCTTGCGCAAGCATCGTGAAAAGCCAAGCCCATTGCAAGTGGCTCCCAAATTCAAACGAGCCGAAAGAGCCTGTTTGCTGTGTTTTCCAAGAATTGCCGGCACTCTCAAAAGATTGGGGTAATGAGGAGATCGGATATGAGGAAAGGCATGAACTTGACTGCAAAGCGGTTTGCGATGTTGTGACGGACGGAATGTTGCACTCCGAGCCGAGGACTTTGACAGGCAGGGGGTCGCCGCCGAAAATCGCGGCGAGCTTTTGGTTCAGCGCTTCATCGTCGGGAGACAGCTGCGAAAGCTTTTCGGCGTATTCATCGCCGCCGTTGGCGCGAAGCCAATCTATGAGACTGCCCGCAAGAAAATATCCGCGCAGAGATGCAGCATCGAGGTTTTCGGGTATTTCCGAAGCGCGGTAAATTTTGTGTTTGTTAAGCCACAAAGCGCAGTTCACAAGCAGTCCCCCTTTCCGAATTCAGAGCGTTCTAATTATGGACACTTTCATACATAATAATTATAACATAAACCGCCGAAGTTTTCAACAGTTTTTGATATTTTTTTTACGCGCGGTAAACTGCTTTTCACGAATTAAAGGGAAATTAGGATATTTAAGTAAATAATATAATTTTTCGGTATTGTTGTGCGAGATTTTTCATGCTGTGTAGCGGAAAGCAAGCAGCCGCCCAATCGGGGGCGGCTGCTTGTTCACTGTTTTTATATGCAAAGCGCCGTTCTGTCAGGAGCGGCGCAGTTATTATTTATAAGGACGCGTTTTGTAAAACGTTATTATCGTTCGATCGTGTCAAAAGAGATACGGAATCCGTTGGTTCGTCCGATATCTCCGCGGCGTTTGCGTTTTTAACAAAGAACACCGCTGCCACTGCCGCAATAATGACTATTATAAGGACGATGATAAGCGCCGTCGGTTTTTTCTTTGCGGGAGCAGGTGGGGGAGAGGGCATTCTGTTGGGGTTCGGTTCGCCAAACATGGATCTGCCGCAGTTGGGGCAAAACTTGTCGTTCATCGGCATTTTCCGTCCGCACGCATAGCAGCGCTTGGTGGGGGCAGCCGCCGCAGGTGCGGCGGGCGCAGCAGGAGCAGGCACATCAGCCGAAACAGGCGCGGTCGCCGGAACGGGAGCAGGCGCGGCAACGGACGTAACAGCCGGAGCGGTCGCGGTAAGCGCAGACGGCGCAAAGGGCTGATTTACTGTTTCTGTAACGTGAGACACTTTCGGCGGCGCTATCGGTTTTTCAGATACCGCTTGTACTTCTTGCGTTATTTGTGCCGTTTGAGTTGGCTGTGCGGCTTGCGGTACAGGCTCTGCCGCTGTGTTTGCCGAAATTGCGGGGATGCCGGAGATCGGTTCGGGTCCTTTTGAGCCATCCGAAGAGATCACTCCGTATTGCTCACGAGTTTTTGTTTCGTATTCGTCCATGGAGTTATACAAAAAGCTGTATGGGTCAAGGTTGATGTCCGCGTCGGGATTTTCTTCCATGGAATAGTCGCCCACAACGGGAATTCCGTCAAGCGACATCGGGACAGGTTCGCTTGACAGATCATCGGTCATTGCAAAATCCATGACCTCGCGTTCCATGCCTTTTTCGGGCTCTTTCTGACGTATAAGAGTGCTTTGAGTTGTTTCTATTGTCGTCATGCCTGCCGCCGAACTGAAGTTCGCAAGCTGTTCGTTAAGCTGCGCGAAGTCGTCGGGGGTCGCTTGAACATTGAATGACGAATTACCGCTGTTGAACATAGGGTCTAAGCCGCCGTTCATAAAACTGTCTATGCGGGAAGCCTCGTCGTCGGAAAGTCCCGTCAATTCTCCGCCGAACCCGCCGAATTGTTCCTCAAAAGCGTCCGTATCGTTGTTGAACAGCGGTATGCCGTGTGAAGGGGGATTGTTTGGTTTAGGACCGAGCGTCATACCGCATTTATCACATACAGCGCCGTTATGCTGCATACGCATACCGCAGTTCGGGCAGAAAACCAGCTTTTCCGCGCTGCTGTCCTCTGCATCCGCCGAGGAGCTTTGCATAGTCGCATGAATATCTGCGCCGCCGACGGATTGTTCCATTCCGCCTATCGGTTTTGCTTTGAGTTCCGCGCCCGACGATTCTTCGCCGATACCGATAAGCTTGGGTTTAAGCCCCTCACCGCCGACCCCTGCGTCACCGCCGAGATATTTCGGCTTCAGATCCGTTCCGGAGCTTTCTTCGGCTCTGCCTTGCATCTGCGGTTTAACGTCGCCCGTGATCTCCGGCTTGTCGGCAGCGACCGCGTTCTCGGACAGGCTCGGGTTTTCCGCCGGTTCCTGAGGTCCGCTGTCTATATTTCTTTGCGGAAGCCCGCTTTCCTCCAACGCTTCGGGAGGAACAGGCATACCGCAGTCCAAACAGAATGAAAATCCTCTTACCAAATTGGCACCGCAATTTTTGCATTGCATAATATAATACCCTCTTGCCTTTAATTATTCATGGCAGTCCGAAGCAGTCCGAGGCGGTGAGATCACCGCCGTACTTTGTAAGATACAGCTGTCAAAAACGCCCGAATTGTTTCAAAAGAGCATCTCCAAAACCTTAATTTCAATTTTATATTCGACTGTCGGCGCTCAAAACCGCCGTCAACTCGTTGCTTAACTAAACTAACAAGGTTTTAAAGAAGCTTCCACCAAATCGTATTATACAATAATTTTGGGCAAAAGTCAATTGTTTTTATCAAATTTGTATAAATAGCTAAAGAGCGGACTGTATTTTGTGCTAAATTACGGAGAAATACAACCCCGCGAATATCCCCGCCGCTATTGCCATAATGCCTGCTGTTACAAGGCACATAACAAGATGTCCCAAAGTATATTTGCGTTCGCGCGGTTCTTTTATCTTCTTAGCGTTGATAGGCGGATAAGACGGTATGCCGGGTGCGGCGGAAAGCGACCCTTCGATATTGCTTGTCGGTATAGAGTTGGGTGTGGGTACGCTGCTCTCCGTGACCGCCGCCTGTGTGTTTATCGGTTTGGGGAGCGCCGCAAGCTGTTCGCTCGGAATGGCGGGAGCGCTTGTCGAATCGGGAGCCTCGAACATACTCGGGAGCTGTTCGCTCGGAGCGCTTGCAGCCTCGGGAGCTTCGGGCATACTCATAAGTTGTTCGCTCGGAGCGGCGGGCGCGCTTATCGGAACGCTGCTTTCCGTATCGGCAGACACGGGTGCGCTTGCCGCGGGAATTACAGTCGCCGTTTGCTCGGCGCCGCAATAATGGCAGAATTTTTCGTTTCCAATGATTTCTTTACCGCAATTTGCACAAAACATATTTTTATTTCCTTTCAATAACCGTTGATTTTATAGGCAAAAACTGTCTTATATATTCATTTCCATTTGTATATAAAGCCCCTTTTGGAATGTTATTTCAAACCCAAAGATTCGATATAATGAAACTGCAGGCTCAAGAGTTATCCGCGTATCAAGAAACAACTTTATGCGGCCAAGAGCTTTTGCATAGTTTTTTACCTCGGAGAGCAGCGCTTTGGATATGCCGTTCCCACGATATTCGCTCCTGATAAACAGCCGCTTGACCTCACCCGTATCGTCGGATTTGGTACGGTAAGCGACACATCCTATCGGCGCGTTCTGTTCATATGCTATCCATACTTTTTCTATATTCTCAGCGGCGTTGTATCGGGTATAGCAATCCTTGTCGCTTCCAAGAAAATCCATCATATAATCATCGTGTTCGGAGAAAAGCGCCAAAACTTGCGCATCGGAAACGCTTGCCGGTATGATATTCATTGTTCCTCCTTTTACACCTTCAGTCCATCGTTGTTTCTTACATAATCGAACAAGTATTGCTGAGCAACGCCCTCAGCTCCTTTGGTACACTCGGGTAGACCGTTCGGGTAGAACTCCGACATCACACGCTTTACCCACACATCCTTAGGGAACGCGTCGAGCTTATGGAACGCGAACAGCAGTACGCAGTCCGCGACCTTGTCGCCCACGCCGACTATACGCTTCAGCCGTTCGCGCGCCGGCTCCAAAGGCAGCGCGTCTATTTCCGAAAAGTCGACTTCTCCCGAGTTCACGCGGCTTACCGCGTCGGCTATGTACCGCGCCCTGAACCCCGCGCGCAGCGGAGCGAGATCATCTGGCCAAATACCGTTCAGTTGTTTTGCTGTTGGGAACGAGAAGCCGCCGTCGGTCTCCTCGCCAAAGTTTTCGCACAGCCTGTCGATTATTCCCGAAATACGGGGAATGTTGTTGTTTTGCGAGATAATGAAGCTTATCAGCGTTTCAAACGGTTCCTGACGCAGTATCCGTATCCCCGAGGAGCACTCGCAGGCAGCTTTCAGAGTGGGGTCGGCGGAAAAAAGCTGCTTGTATTCGCCGTAGTCGGTGTCGAGATCGAAATAGCGCTCCAGAAATCGGCGCGTGTGGGCGCTCTCGATAACGATATCATCATTCGTTTGTCTTGCCGTAATGCGCTTTCCCGCGGCTATCGCCGAAAAAGAGCCGTCCGGGAGTTCTTTCCAGCGGAAGCATTGTCCGCATTGAAACGTCTGTTTTAGGTCAAAATCGTTTTTTTTGAGTTTTATTTTCAT
>DKXD01000013.1:9359-9608 GCA_002492075.1 Ruminococcaceae bacterium UBA7135 | reverse complement strand
TGAGTTTTATTTTCATATTTTTTTCAAAAACCCCTTGATTATTTACTTTAATTATAATACAATATAAATAAGAATTCAAGTACTTCCGAAACTTTTTCGGAAATTTGCACAAGGCTGTCACTTAAGCGCGGAGCTTTGAACCGCGCGGAAGAATTTACAAGCCGCTGAAAGGACGTATTATGAGAGAAAGCTTACTTACTATCCCGATAAACGAGGTGTTCGAGCCGCGCGAGGGCTGCCCTATCTGCG
>DKXD01000013.1:8350-9063 GCA_002492075.1 Ruminococcaceae bacterium UBA7135 | reverse complement strand
TATGCGCAACACTGTGGAGCAGCATATCAGCGAGTATATTATGGGCGCCGCGATGATGGAGCCGGACGTTCGGCTTGAAACGAACCGTCTGGGCTTTTGCCGGGAGCATTATAACATACTCTTAAAGCAGAACAACCGCCTGTCGCTGGGGCTTATGCTGAATACTCACCTTGCGCAGCGCCGCGCGGAGATGTTCGAGGGCAGGGGAGGGCTGCGCCGCTACTCAAAGAAAAGCACCCCCGAGGAGCAGACCTGTTTCGTGTGCTCTAAGGTGAATTGGGGTATCGATCACATGCTCAGCACGCTGTATAATATGTGGGGCGACGCGGATTTCCGCAAGCTGTATTCGCAGCAGCAGTATATCTGCCTTAAGCATTACGATCTGCTTATGCTGGGCGCTGTGAAGCATCTGAAGAAGGATGAGCTGAAGACGTTCGCCGAGGCGACGGATAAGCTCGCGGGGGAGTATATGAAGCAGCTCAACGAGGACGTTCAGCAGTTCTGCGACAGCTTTGACTACCGCAACGCCGCAAAGCTCCACAGCGAGGATATGGAGCACGTTCGTTCGTCGATCGAACGCGCGATCGAGTTCATAACCTCCCGAAAGCCCGATGAGAGGAAATAATCGGCGATACTATCGCGCAAAAATCTTGCAAGGAAATATAAGGTAAAGCAAATGAACATATTGTCAATAGAAAGCTCCTGTGACGAAA
>DKXD01000013.1:0-8057 GCA_002492075.1 Ruminococcaceae bacterium UBA7135 | reverse complement strand
CAATAGAAAGCTCCTGTGACGAAACGGCAGCCGCCGTTATCCGAGATGGGAGAGAGATCGTGTCCTCGGTGGTGGCGACACAGATAGAGGAGCATAAGCTGTACGGCGGAGTTGTCCCCGAGATAGCGTCGCGGCGGCATTGCGAGAGCATTTGCGCGGTGGTTGCCGAGGCTCTTGAAAAGGCGGAGATGACTGCCGAGGAAGTGGACGCTATCGGCGTGACATTCGCGCCCGGACTTATAGGAGCGCTGCTTGTGGGTGTTAATTATGCCAAATCGTTGGCGTTTGGGCTTTCAAAGCCGCTGATACCGGTACATCACATCCGCGGACATATCGCGGCGAACTATCTCGCTCACCCCGAGCTGGAGCCGCCTTATATGTGCCTTGTTGCGTCCGGCGGACATTCGCATATCGTCGAGGTTTTGGATTATACGGAATTTCGCGTTATAGGACGCACTATAGACGACGCGGCGGGCGAGTGCTTCGATAAGGCAGCGCGGGCTATGGGATTTCCGTATCCCGGCGGAAAATATATCGACGAGGCTTCAAAGCTCGGCGATCCGACGAGATACAGCCTCCCCGACCCTCACACTCAAAATCCTTACGATTTCAGCTTTTCGGGTCTGAAAACGGCCGTTATCAACCTTATCCACAATGCCGAGCAAAAGGGAGAGCAAATTAACGCTAACGATCTTTCCGCAGCGTTTCAGCACACCGTTTGCAAGATACTTGAACGCAAATTCATAGCGGCTGCCCGCGAAAAGGGTTACAAGAAGATCGCTCTTGCGGGCGGAGTTGCGGCGAACAGCGGACTGCGCGCGTCTTTGGAAAACGCCGCGCGGGAAAACGGTATGGAATTTTTCCTGCCGCCGCTTTCTCTTTGCGGTGATAATGCGGCAATGATAGGTGCACAGGCGTTTTACGAGTTCCAAAAGGGACACATCGCCGACGAGAGCCTGAACGCATTCGCGACCATGAGCATAGACAAGGTGAGGTTTTAATTTAGATAATGAAGAATATAGTGCTTATCGGTATGCCCGCTGTGGGAAAATCCACAATAGGCGTACTGCTTGCAAAGACGCTCGGTTTTGCTTTTGTGGACACAGATCTTGTTATCCAGCAAAACACGGGGCGGCTCTTGCAGGATATTATAGACAAGGACGGATTGGACGCTTTCTGCGTTGACGAGGAACGCGCGATATGCTCCGTTTCCGCCGAGAGCAACGCAGTGATTGCCACGGGTGGCAGCGCCGTTTACAGCAGAAGCGCGATGCTTTTTCTCAAAAAGCACGGGCTTGTGTATTATCTGTCTTTGCCGGTTGAGGAGCTTACAAAGCGACTGAAAAACATTACCACGCGCGGTATAGCAAAACGCCCCGAGGATACTATAGAGGACGTTTTTCGCCGCCGCGCCGAGCTTTATCAAGAATATGCCGATATAACCGTAGAGTGTTTTGGGAAAAGCCCTGAGGAGACTGTTGCGGAGATATGCGACTGTCATAAATTAGCGGGAGTGTGAGAAAATGCCAAACGAATTGAATGGAGAACTTAATGAAATAAACGCGCCTAGCGAGTGCCCCTCGCTTTTGCCGGGCTTTAAAAGCACTTGTATGCGTATCGGCGCGATGATGATTGTCGTGTTTGCCGTAAGGTGCGTAAGCCGCATACTGCTTACGCTTTTGAGCCCCATATACTCCGGCTGGAGCGAGTTTGCGAAAACCGTACTGAGCGTGTTGTCGTCGGCGGTATTTTTGAATGTGATCCCGATAACGGCGGGCTTGTTTATTCTTAAATTCGATATAAGAACAAGAAAGCGCGAGCTTTACGCAAAGCCCCGCTATTTCGGACGCTCTTTCGCGATATTCCCCGCGGGCTACGGGCTGGCGATAGCCTGCTCGCTTATCACGACTCTTATCGGAATGTTGGTCCCAAAGGGCACGTCTGTTTCGGACTCGTTTACCACAGCGCAGAACGCCTTGTCAGCCAACGACCCCGCAAGTGCCGCTTTGCTGGTGTTTCACGCGGTCGTTTTTGCTCCGATATTCGAGGAGTTCTGGTTCCGCGGAATGGTGCTTCATACCCTAAAGCCTTACGGCAACGGCTTCGCGATATTCGTATCGGGGCTGTTGTTCGGGCTTACTCACGCAAATCTGGGGCAGTTCCTCTACACCACCGCTATCGGCGTTGTGCTGGGATATGTGGCGGTGCAGACGGGCAGCATCATCACCACGATGATAATGCACGCGATGTTCAACAGCATTGGAAGCATATCTTCTCTGCTTATGATGAGCGACGAGGTAAAGGAATACATTCGGCTTTTGGATCTGGGCGAAACGCCGTCGGAGACTCCCGCTTCCGTGACCGTATTTCTTGTGTGGACAACAGCGGTCATGCTGTTCGCGGTGGTGGGCTTTATAATGGCGATCGTAAAGCTGGTGCATTTCAAGCGCTATCGCGTCCCCAAAATGCAGACGGAGCTATCAACAGGCAAGCGCTGGGGAGTATTCCTCTCCCGACCCACGGTGGTAATAATGCTGCTTATGGCGTTCGATACGATGACGTTCTTGTATGTCACAACAAAGCTGCTGGAGCTTATCGTTTATTGGTTTTATTGACGACCGCTGTGTAATGCGCAAAGCTCCGTTTTCCGCGACTCGGACGGGAAAATATACAAAACGTTTTATTAAGGAGTAACCTATGTCTGACGATAATAAAAGCCAAACTTGGACTGACCCGATAACAGGCGAAGTATATCCAAGCATAAATCCTCATATTTCAATTCAGAAAAGCTCCGTGCCGTTTAAAACGGCTGTGCCGCAGCCCAATCTACAGCCCGAACGCGATGTTCAGCCCGTGCCGCGTCAGGTACGCACCGTTCATCCTGTGCCGCGTCAGGTACAAAGCAATATCACGAGGTTTTGCGAGCATTGCGGCGGCGTTATTAACGATTCGGCGGCGGTGTGCCCGTTTTGCGGAGGACGAGTGGAGGGCACTCAACAGGCGGCGGCTGTGCCGCTGCGTCAAACCGATGATCCCGCGTCCGGGTTAAAGCTGTTCGAGCCGCGAGTGGTCATTAACAACAATGTGATAAACAACGTCACGCAAAACATCGCCCCTCAAACGAGCGGCAAGCGAGCCGTCAACAAGTGGATGGCGTTCTTTCTGTGCTTCTTTCTCGGAATGTTCGGCATACACCATTTCTATGAGGGAAAAGTGGGATGGGGGCTTTTGTACTTATGTACCTGCGGCTTTTTCGGCATCGGAGTACTCGTTGATCTTATCAGTATTTTGCTAAAGCCTAACCCATATTATGTATAGGAATATATTTTTATTGCTATTCCCCCGCCGACGGGGGGAATACGTTATTTCCGCGTTCGCGGCGGGGGAAGAGAAAAAAATAAAATCACCGCTTGATATTCAAGCGGTGATTTGTTGTTAAGCTGCTGTTGGCGCAGCGGCGGGATTGCTCGCATTGGGGGCGGGATTGGTTGGTGCAGCGCCGCTTGCTGTGCCGGGATTGACCGCGGGATCCTGTGTTCCCGAAACGGTAGGATCACCGGGTGTTCCGGGTAAGGTGCCCGAGGTGTTGTTATTGCCGGCTTGCTCGATTGCTTTCTTTATCGCGTCTTTTTGGCTGAGAATATTATTAAACTCGGTTTGGAACGCCTCAAATTGTTCTCTGGTGCAGCTTGCGGTTCCCATAACGCGACCGTCAAGGTTTCTGAGGCTGGTCTGATATTCTATGGCGTTATCATACGCGTCGCCGATATAAACATTATTATCTTCAAGCCAATCGTAAACTTCCATCATCTCGTCAAAGATCTTGTCTTCCAAGGCGTTGAGCTCGGAGGACTCCACATTGCTTCCGGGAACTATACCTCCGCTGCCCGAACCGCCGCCGATGATATCATCGAGAATGCCTTCAAGATCGGTGCCTGCAAACACATCATTAACAGCGGTTGAAAGCTCTGTCATATATTCCATAAGCTGATTTGCGGTGTTTTCGTCAACGTCTCCGGTCGTTAGCGCGTTTGTCAGATCGATAGCGTTTGAAGGAATGCTGTATGCCGTAACATCGTCGGAAAGAGCCATATTCATTCCAATATTAAATTTCATAACGCTGCCGGCGTCAAGCGTCATGCTGACCTTTGCGGTGCCGTTATCAACGCTTGTTGTGTAGCTCATTGAGAAATTCCGCAGTATATTGATCGTTTCAGAATCAAAAGCACGTTCGTCCGCATTAGACATATCAAATTTTATGCTGTATGTGCCTGTGGGCATCTCATTCTTGCCAAATATCGCACTGCCAATGCCAGAGTAGCTCATAACAATGCCCATGCTTTTGCCGTTGCCCATTCCGATGCCGATAGTGGCCTCACCGTCGGTATCGCTTGTCTTTACGGATTTTATGGTAAGCAGCGTTTGGTTTTGTACTTTGATTTCAACGTCGCTTTCATTGTCATTGTCGGCGAACGCCACTTCAAAGGCAACCGTGCCGTTGGAAGCCATCTTGTAGCTTTTTGCGAGAACGTCGCCGTTGTTTTTGATTATGGTGTCAATGATGAGACTGCCGTTCAAAGTGTCGGGAGTGATCTCCAAAAGCGCGGACTTATACTCGCTCTCGGTGAAGCTCGGATCAAAGTTCTTTATATAATTGGTTATCTGAGTGCAGAAGTACTGATCGTTTGCGAGCTTTTCACAAATCGCCTTGATGAGGTTTGCGAGATTTGTGCCGTTGATGTCCGCGGTTATCTGCTTGCCCTCAATAACAGAGCCCGCAATGGTAAGCGAACCCTTTTCCATTGAAACGGAGCTGTCCTTGATGTATTCCGAATAAACGTCGATAAGCTCGCCCATAAGACGCTCAAGCTCGTTGGGATCAAGGTCGAGAACCGCCGTTCCGGAGGTCAGCGCAGAGGAGCGTGTAAGCTCGTTTGTGGGGATCTTTATCTTCAAAGCCTTGTCGGAGGCAAACGGGAAAGCGAGGTACATCGTGCCATCGTTCTCCATGATCACCTTGGCGTTGACAAGCTTTCCGTTGAATTTAATGCCCAGTTCTCCGCCTATGATGTCGCCGGTAGCAGCCATATCATAGGTTATTTCGGAACCGTTTATGTATTCAAGCACTTGCTCGATGTCGTCGTCGACACCAAGCAGCTCGTTGCCAAATTCAAGGTTCATGGTCATCGAACCGCTGATACGGCTCGCACCGAACGTGCTTTGCATATAATCGCCGTAGCTCTTGATCAACGAGCCTATATCCATGATGTTCAAATCGCTTGCGTTCATAAGCTTTGCGAATTGCGCGCTGCCGGACGTTCTGTCGCTCATGAACGACGAAGAATTAAAGTTGGCGCTTGACAGCAAAGGCAAAACAGACGAAACAGTTTTTACCTGCTGTGACAAATTTTCCATGTTGATATTCTCAACAGACTCTTTAAGCGAATCCTTTTCGACCATTGCCGCATACTTCGGCTTGCCCATAACGATGCTCAAAGCGGTAGCCTTGTTGGTGAAGAAGAATGCCGCTGCGCCGCCGATAAGCACTACCAGCACGATTACAATGATAAGCGCGATCTTGCCGCCGCTTACCTTCTTTTTGCCGGGAACTGCCACCGATGCTGCCGCGCCATTCAAGCCGTTGACGCCTCCGTACACGGGAGCTGCGCCGTTTGCGCTTCCCGAAGGTGCAAAGGCGGGCATTTCGGGTGCGCCGGGATTGGGCACGGAAAATCCGCCGTTATAATTGGGAGCGGGTGTGGGAATCGCTCCTACGGGCGTGGGAATTGCAGCCGGTGCCTGTTCGGGGATAGCCGATACGGGTGCGGAAACCGTCGCGGGCGCGGGAATTGCCGCGAGCGCCTGTTCGGGGATAGTCGATACGGGCGCGGAAACCGCCGCGGGTGTGGGAATTGCCGCGGGCGCCTGTTCGGGGATCGCCGATACTGGTGCGGAAACCGTCGCGGGTGCGGGCATCGCCGCAACCAGATCGTCGGGCTGTTTTTCCAGGGAAACAGGGGTCATATTGCCGTTTCCAAAGGTCTTGCCGTCATTTTCAAGCGGGGTCACGTCCTTAACATTGGCGGGAGCGCCGCACGCCGTGCAGAATTTTGCGCCGTATTGAAGCTCAAGTCCGCATTTTGAGCAGAAATACTTTTTCTCGGGGGCAGCGGGAGCCGCCATAGGTTTAACATCCGCGGCTGTTCCGCAGGGTGCGCCGCAAACGGTGCAGAATTTCGCGCCGTCCGGTATTTGGCTGTTGCATTTACTACAGATCATATCAAGGTCCTTTCTCCAAAATTGCGATATTTACATTACCGCAATAAACTATTAGCCATATACATTATATAATATTTTTCGGGCTTTGTCAAGTGGTTGGGGAAGAAAAACAATAGTTTTGGTTTTATTTCCCCGCCTCGGACGAGAAACAGTCCGCGCTTCTTATATATAACACGATACAGAGTTTGAAAATGCTGCAAACAGTTTAATGCTTTTTTGTGATTTTGGGCAAGCAGTCTTGTTTTCACTCCCTGCAAAGTGGGGAAGTGACCGGATAACACAAGAGGCGGAGCTGTAACTCCGCCTCACTTTATCTGATTCTGTTTACCGAATTTAACCGTTGCCCTCGGAAAGAACATATATGTCAACATAATGTACTCCCCAGTGGCAAGCGTCATCATAGCTTGCCATAAACACATCGACCGCAACTGTTCCGTTCATCATTCCCATGCCCGTATCGGCTGCTATCGCGTATCCGTAAATGGTACCGTCGGGGGATGCGATATAAAGCTCGCTGCCATAGGGAATAACGTTGGGGTTTACCGCAACCGTACCAACGACCGCCTTGCGTCCGCTTGCCGTACCGGAACCGTCAGGCGCCCAGTACGCTGTGGATTTGCCGGATATTATTCTTGTGTAGTTTTCGGGAATACCGTTCACAAGCTTTACATGGTCGGGGAGGTTCTGATTATACGGATTGGAGATTCCCTTATGCGGATTGAAGATCGCCGTGCCGCGCTTAATGACTTTGTTTACAGGCTCCTTGGTTACCTTTTCGGAGATAAGTTCGGACTTTTCGAGCTTGTCATCAACGTATGTATCTTTATACTTCGAGGTGCGAACGCCGTTTTCGCCCTCGGTGAGGACTTCCTCTTTGCCCGACGGAACATTGGGATCGTCAACGTATTCGGTTTCAAACGGAATTTCCGTTTCGGTGCTTCTTTGCGCGTATCTTACGCGCGTAACGATGATTTTTGTATCCGCGTTCACTTTCGTATCAAGCGCGGGCGTTACCTTATCGGTAGAGCCGAGTGTGACGTTCGCCTTTTTGAGGATATCCGAAACCGTGCCGTCGATAACTGTAACGCTGTGTGTTTCGCCGTCCGCTTTAACGGATACTCCGAACGCGCGGTGTATCGTGATATGTCCCTCGTTGTTGTCGTCTTTTGTGTAGCTTATGCGATCCTCCGCACTTAAAGTGTAGTTCTCGTCGCGAAGGATCTCGTAAACGTCGCTTTCGTTGGTCTTAACTTCTTTAGTAATGCCGTTATCTGTAATAAAAACGCTGGTTTCAAACTTGCGGTAGCCCGTCATCATAACAACGGAGAAAACTATCGCGGCGAAAACCGACGCCTTGATTATCTTGCTGCGAAAAAGCAGCTTGTTCATTTTTGCATTTACTATCTGAGGTTTCATTTTTAGTGCCTCCTTTGAGTCATTATCCGAACCGCGTCTTTTGTATCTTTATTCGGCGGTTCTGCCTGCCTGTATTTCGGGATACGGGCGATAACTTCTTTTCGGTAGCTTATTCCCGATGGGGATCGGGTGATAAGCCGGCAAATATTCTGTCCCCCACAGAGCTTTGCCGTTGAACGTGTACATGGAAAACCATGCCGTTCGTCAACGTTAATGCTATTATAGCTTATTTTTTCGTAAATGTCAAACATAATTCAACGTTGGAATTTGTGCAATGTTTACAAATTTATTTTGTAACCAATTTGTAACCTTTTAATTATTAGGTCTTTTTTTGGGTAATTAAGTTATTTTTTCAAAAAGTT
>DKXD01000176.1:11619-11742 GCA_002492075.1 Ruminococcaceae bacterium UBA7135 | reverse complement strand
CTTGCCGTGAATGTTGCCGATACCGGCAGCAAGCATTGTAACTCCAAGATCTGCGATTCTCTTGCACTCTGCGGGGTCTGCGCACTCGCCCTTGCCGACTACGCCGTCCTCTTCGCCGCCGAT
>DKXD01000176.1:11078-11296 GCA_002492075.1 Ruminococcaceae bacterium UBA7135 | reverse complement strand
CCGACCTCTGCTTCAAGAGAAAGTCCCTTCTCGTTGCAGATCTTAACAAGCTCGGTGGTCTTTGCTACGTTCTCATCGATCGGATAGTGAGAGCCGTCGAACATTATAGACGAGAAGCCCGCCGCGATACAAGCCTTTGCGCCCTCGTAAGTGCCGTGGTCGAGGTGGAGAGCAACGGGAACGGTTATCTTCATCTCCTCAAGCATACCGTTTACCAT
>DKXD01000176.1:10651-10777 GCA_002492075.1 Ruminococcaceae bacterium UBA7135 | reverse complement strand
ATTCCGACAACGGTCTTGTAGCCCGTCATATACTTTCCCGCGCCCTCGGAAACACCGAGGATAACGGGGCTTTTAAGCTCCTCTGCCGTCTGAAGAATGGACTTTGTCCATTCAAGATTGTTGATG
>DKXD01000176.1:1164-10522 GCA_002492075.1 Ruminococcaceae bacterium UBA7135 | reverse complement strand
TATGAGCCGTGATCAAGGTGAAGAGCAACCGGAACTGTGATTCCGAGAGACTTGTCCATAGCCTTAACCATAGCAGCAACTGTCTCAAATCCTGTCATGTACTTGCCTGCGCCCTCAGATACACCGAGGATAACCGGAGAATTGCACTCCTGAGCTGTGAGAAGAATAGCCTTAGTCCACTCAAGGTTGTTGATGTTGAACTGACCTACCGCGTATTTGCCGTCACGAGCCTTGTTCAACATTTCTTTTGCGGAAACCAACATATAAATTACTCCTTTTTGTTTGAATTGGGATTACAAATCCATATATATTGTATCATATTATCCATAAAAAAGCAATATATTTTGAAGATTTTTTCTATTATTGCTAAATTTTCTCCAAAACGCTGATAAGCTCCATCCAATCATGGATATGCAGATAATCAAAATCCACCTTGATACCGCTGTTTTGTGCGCTGTACGGACTTATATCGCCGGGGGTCTCGCCCCCCTCGTACAGCACGGGAAAAATTCCCGCGTTATGAGCGCCCTCAACGTCGGCGGTAATGCTGTTGCCGCAGTACCATACCTTGTCCGCCGAAAGCCCCGCTTTATTCAGCGCGACATCAAACAGCACGCGGCTGGGCTTGCGGTACATATAGTCACTCGATGTGATTACGAACTCGAATTTATTGTTCGGCAAAAGGCGGTCAAAACGCTCCGACAGCGCCTCGCCCGACCAAGCAAGATTGCTGATGACTGCGGTGCGTATGCCGCTCTTATTCAAGTAATCGAGCATTTTGTCTGCGTAAGGCATTACAGCACCATTTGAAGCGGCTGTCCAGAACACAGTCTCGCGTTCAAGCGGAGTGAGGGAAAACTCAATTTTCAGCAAACCGTCGATTATCTTTTGACCCGTTCTCGCGGGGAAATCGCAGTTTTGCGTTCTTCGGATCTCTTCGATCTTCCCGAAAACCTCAGAGCACATTTTCGCGTATTCCTCAACGGTAACACCATTCGGATTATTGGATATATACTCGAAAATCGCCCTGTTACCGCGCTCCGAATTCCAGTCCGGCTCGTACAACAGGGTGTGTCCGTTATCGAAAATTATCATCTCGGGCTTGTTCATAGCTTACCTCATTCGCTTGACGTGTCCTCCGTTTCATAGGTGTATGAAAATATCAGGTCGGACGGCGCTTCATCATATGAGCTTGTCGCGAACTTTCCGTCAAGAAACGCGTTAAAAATGGGTATAACGAACCAAAGAATGATTGTCACGATAACCGCGAAGATAATCGCGGCAATTTTCTGCTTTTTCGTCCAGATATGCTTAGGGATTGGCTCGTCAACTATCTCAAATTCGCGGGTTTTACCCGATTTCGCCGCCTGCATCACTTTGGCATTCAAATCGTCGGGGGCGGCAATTTTTACGCAGAGTTCCTTGTAAGAATTATTCAGCTTTTCGGAAAGCTCCGTGCCAAGCCAGTCAAGCTGTTCCGAAACATATCGCGGCTTCTCGCCTATCACCTCGGCGATCTGCTCGGCGGAAAGTTCGTTCTCGAAATACAGGTGAACGATCGCGCGGGATATCTGCGGCTTCGTAAAAAACTCCGTAAGAAGCAGCTCCTGCTTTTTGGAAAGCCCTATTTGCGATAATGTCTCGGCAGAATCGTTGCATAAAGCGGTTCGGCACAGTTTATACACTTCGACGACTATGTCATATATTTCGGCGTTTTCGGGGAACTCCCCGCACTTCGCAGCGGTACGCGCAAAAATATCGGCGGCGCTGTCGATATTTTTAGTACACACAAGCGCGAACGCATATACATCATCGCCTAATTTGTCAATAAATCTCTCTATCTTCATTATGTGTTATGATCGCTGGAATGAAACTGCTTAAGATTGCCGATCTTTTGGCTTCTCTCGCGCATTATTCGCTCCACCTCTTCAACGGACAGACCGCGCTCCACCATAAGCACCGCAACGTGATAGAACAGATCGTTTATCTCGTTGGAAAGCTCATCGTTGTCCTTGTTTTTCGCCGCAATGACCATTTCGGTACATTCCTCGCCACACTTTTTGAGTATCTTATCAAGCCCCTTGTCGAACAGATAGCAGGTATAGCTGCCCTCCTGCGGGTTAGCCCTGCGGTCAACTATCACATCATACATTTCCTTAAACGCTTCGCTCATAATATTTCTCCTTTATAATTTTCATATTTCTTTCAAAAAAGACGCGGCGACCGTCAACTCCTCCGCCGAAACATTCTTCGGGAGCGTCGTAATAGTATCTGCCGGTTACTGCCGACACCGAAATGCAGTCGAGAGGATAGCCCTTGCGCCGCTGCCCGAAATGAGGCGTATCAACAATGCAGAACGGCTCGTCCCAAAGACTTTCGTCCATGCTTTCAAGTATAACGTCCTCCGACATCACAAGGCAGACCGCGCTTTTGTACCGCGCGGTGAGCTTGCCGTATTTTTTCGCAAGCCCGCTGTAATACTCCGTCATCTCGTCATCGGAAAGCGATCTTCCGTTTACGCGCCGAACGTTCACGCCCGGCTGAAGCTCCTTTGGGAAACCGGGATTTTCAAAATACAATCCGCAGTCGTGAGAAAGGGTCGGTATGCCGTAATAGCGATAATAAGCAAGCGCCTTTATTCGCGCGTTTTCAAGAGGGCTGCTGCCGTTTTCGTCCACTTTAGGCGCGCTTTTTTCCATATCGCGTAGCCCGACAAGCTCAATATCCAGATCCTTTAAGCTGTCGCGCATTGTGCCGAGCTTTGCGGGATTGCCCGTTCCGAACAATATGGTTATTTTAATCACCGCTCCACACCCTTTCATATTCTTTTATTATAACAAAAAACAGGATGGTTTGTCAAGACCCCGCCCGTTCAGTCCCTTTTGTATTGATAGTCTATAAAATTTTTCTTTCATGGAAGTGACGAAAGAAACAGTTACCCCTTATGGATAACTGCTCGATAAACTGGAATTTATCGCTTTGTTTGCTCGGTCATAATTCCCCAACGAATTCCAAACTTATCAACGAAAACAACTCTACAGGAACTGTATGAAGTGGCTTCCATTTGATATATTGTCTTACTTCCCTCTTTCATGATCTCATATGCTCTTTGTACTTCTTCTTTAGTATCATATATGATAGTGAGAAAATTCGAATAGCACGTTTGAAACTCAATATCCACGGTATCACTCATAATGATCCTTTGATCGCCCAGCACAAGTTCCGAATGATAAATGTATTCTTTTTGATTTTCTTTAAGTAGCGGATTATATGCAGGGTCATTCGCTTCTTCATATGTAATCAGACAACTAATCTTTGCATTAAATGCCTTTTCATACATTTGAATTGCTTCCCGACAAGCCCCTCCAAAATTCAGTGTGGGTACAATCTGCATTTTTGTTCTCCCTTTCAATTAAATTTCCATTTGTCGAACTAATCATATCAAAGATACTTCCGCACTACAAACTTATCTTCCAGCTCCATATAATGCTCAAAGCCCTCGCTTTTGTACAATTCGTCAAAGCCCATAAACTGCATATACGTCACGGAAGAGTCTTTTTGAGGATATGCTTCGACATAATCAAATCCGTCCTTTTTTGCATCCTCACAGACCGCCTGCAAAAGTCTGCGGGCTATTCCCTGTCTGTGATACTCCTCCGCGATCATAAAGCAATATACCGCCTTGACCTTTTCCTCGGGCGCGGATACCGCCTTTTGCAGATCGGGCAAAGCGAAAACAATTCCCGCACAATTGCGGCAGTCGGATTTTGTGTTCGCGTTGCACCAACCGATTATCTTGTTGTCCTTTAACGCAACATATCCTTTGAGAATGCCATTCCGCACATAGTCTACCGCCATAGCACGGCGTTTCTCGCGGTCGGGCTGCTCCAACGCGCGGTGATCCGCGCTGCACCAGTTCACGCAATAACAAGTATTCTCGGGGTTATGGTCGTCGTGCGGAGTAGTATCGAAAAAAGCCGCGTACGCTTCGGCATCTTCGGGGGTCAGCTTTCTTACCAAAAAGTTCATCGTCAAACCTCTTAATCAATTTGTTCTTTATACTTTAAAATCTGTATTCGGCAATCTCTTCAATGCCCTTTCGCGAACGCTGCGGCGGAGTTTCATCGGCATATCCCACCGCGACTGCACCAACCAACTGCCCGCCCGTTTTCAGAAACTCCGTAAGCTCGGGATACGCGAAACAGGTGTTGGCTATCCATAAAGTACCCAGACCCAGATTTTCCGCCGTCAGCAGCATATTCTGAACCGCCGCGCCTATCGAAAGCGTATCGCATATTTCAGTCACACGGTCGTCGCTGTCGATCGGAACAAACGGTGACGTTCCGTTGGAATTTATGATGACGATAAGTATCGGAGCCTCCCGCATAATTTTAAGCGTGTTTTTAGCGTCGGGAATACCAAAGTCAGATCTCGGTAAGATCGGCTCTGTTTCCTCACGAAGCAGTCCGCGCTCCATACAACGCTCAAGCTCCGCTTTGCAGTCTCCTCCGAAAACGATAAACATCCATGGCTGTCTGTTCTTTGCGGAAGGAGCGTTTCTAGCCGCGTTAAGCAATGTATCGATCTGTTTTACCGACACTTCGCGCTTCGAAAACTTCCGTATGCTTCTTCGGGTGAATATGGGAGTGATCTCCATTACTTTATTCTGTTGAAAAAGCAGGTGCGGTTTCCCGTGTGGCACGCCGCGCCCGTCTGCTCGACCTTGATAAGCAGCGTGTCGTCGTCGCAGTCGCCGTATATCTCGACTACCTTTTGAACGTGTCCCGAGGTCGCGCCCTTGTTCCACAGCTCCTGCCGCGAACGGCTCCAGAACCACGTGTAGCCCGTTTCGAGAGTTTTTTTCAGGCTCTCCTCGTTCATATACGCGAGCATAAGCACCTCGCCATTGTTCACGTCCTGAACTATCGCGGGGATAAGCTCGCCTTTTTTGAAGTATTTTTTTAAGTCCATTGGCTTTTCCAATTCACTTTCAATTTTTTCAAGCAGTTTAGGATGAACATTGGAATATGTCCACTCTGATAATTCGTGCGGCGGCTCTTCAAGCAAGACCACACGCTCTATCTCCGACGGCGGCAGTTCTCCGAGTTTGGCGATCTCCGCATAAAACAGCATACCATAATTATTTATTTTATACGGGAACATCTGTTGCAACGAATATTTCACCGCACCCGTTTCCTCATAAAGCTCACGCGCGGCGGTTTGTGCTATGTTTTCACCCGGTTCTCGGTGACCTCCAGGCAATTCAAGAGTATCACGTTCCCTATGCTTCACAAACACATATTTTCCGTTATATTTCGCAAGGATAACGGCGTATTTTAATCTGCTGTCCTCGGCGATTTTTGGAAATTCAACTGCCATACATTCCTCCATGTCAATCTCCGCAGATCTGTTTTGTAAGCTTGTTCGCGCGCTCGTAAACCTCGTTCGCGTCAACGGTGGTGAACTTGCCGTTCTCATAGAGTATCTTGCCGTCGATAACCGTCATCTTGACGTTCTGCTTAGTGCCCGCGTACACAAGATTTTTCGCGATATTGTGCAGAGGCTGCATATTCGGCTGTTTGAGGTCGATAATGGCAAAATCCGCACACTTCCCCTCCGCCAGAACATCGCAGTCTTTAAGTCCCATAGCAAGCGCGCCACCCTTTGTCGCCATTTCCAGTACCTCAAACGCGGGACACGCCGCCGCGTCCTCCTCTTTGACCTTTTGCAGACCTGCGACAAGGAACATCTCCTTGAACATATCAAGACAGTTGTTGGAAGCCGCGCCGTCAGTACCGATAGCGAAGTTCTTCATTCCCGCTGTCCTCATTTTGCAGATAGGCGCAATGCCGCTCGCGAGCTTTAAGTTAGACGCGGGGTTCGTCACCATCCAAAGGTTCTTATCGCGGAATATCTCCATATCGCGCTCATCAAACCAAACGCAATGGAAACCGCCGCCGCCGTATTCCAGCATACCGAGCTTCTCAAAAAGCTGGGTGGGCGTTATACCGTAGCGCTCCTTGCAGCCCTCTACCTCGGCTTTGGTCTCGCTGTTGTGAGTATACACGGGAGCTTTGTATTTCTGCGAGAGCGCCGCCATTCCCTCAAGTATCTCACGCTTTGTAGTGTATTCCGCGTGAAATCCGAGTTGATAAGAAATAAGCGAATCGCCCGAATTGTATGTGTTGTACTCCTCCTCAATGCCCTCGACAGTTCCGCCAAAGTCGTTGATAGAGCCGCACAGTACGCTTCTATAGCCCATATCCGTACAAGCCTTAACATAAGCGGGCAACTTCATATACATATCGAAAGAGGATGTGATACCGCTTGTTAAATACTCCATATTTCCGAGCTGCGAGAACACATACACCGCTTCCTCGGTGAGCTTTGCCTCATGCGGAAAAACCTGCTCATACAGCCAGTCGTTCAGCGGCAGATCGTCCGCGAACGAGCGCAGAAACGTCATAGCGGTGTGCGTGTGCGCGTTCTTAAATCCGGGAATGAGCAAGTTTCCCTGTAAATCTATCTCACGGTCAAACTTGCCTTTAGGAGCGTTTTCACCCACAAACGAGATTTTCCCGCTGTCGCTGTGCAGTTCGCCCTCAATTATGTTCTCGTTCTCCATTGTAAGAATTTTCGCGTTGTAAAATCTAAGCTTCATTTTGTACTCCCTCCTCCGACTGACGGATCAATCTTTCTTTTATTCTCTCCCAGGCTTCGGACGAAAAGCCATAGTGAAACCGCAGCGAGTTTCCGAGAGCCGAGAGCCGTATATCGCCGCGCGTTTCACAGCGCCCCGACTTTGTCAGATAAGCGAAATACGTATCGCCGACAGACAGATACCACACCACGTCGTTCCCCCGAATATACGCGAAAAAACTGTCCGTGAGCAGCACCTTGAGCAAATCGTGGCAGTCGGCGTCATCGGGAAGCTCATAGGTCTTCTCATGCGGTTCCATATCGTCGCCCATACAAACGCTTGATCTGTCTACGGTAATCTTCATATTAACATCCATCCTCAACGTAAACGCGAATTACTGTAAATGTAAAACAGTTCCTGACCGGGCAGCCAGCCCTTTTCCATTTGCGTAAAATCCTTGTCGAAATCCGCAAAGCCCTTGGGGTCGATTGCGTATGCGGCACTTTCCTTGTACGTCCACTTTTTCCCCGATAAAGCACTCTCTTTAAGCTCATTTACGAGCAGCGGTACGGGATACTCACCGTTATCAAGTGAAACATTGTATTTTTTGCAGCTTTTAAAACCGCTTGAAACATAGTTTTCGGGATTGCCGAAAATAACGACCGCTTCATAACCCAACTCCGTCGCCTTTTCAAGAGAATACTCCAGAAGCCGTTTGCCATATCCCCGCCGCTGATATTCGGGCAGCACGCCGAGCGGTCCGAACGTGAGTACGGTTTTCTCATTGCCGTTTTCGTCAACCAGCCGTGATTTGGTGTACATAATACTCGCGATAATTTGCCCGTTAAATTTCAGAACAAAGTCCAATTCGGGAACAAAATCCTTTTGAGTGCGCAGATGATGCGCCAAATAATGCTCGTTGCAGCCGGGAAAATTCACGTTCCAAAAGGCGCGTTTTATTAGCTCCTTGACGATACGAAAATCCTCGGGACGTTCATTTTCTATAGTTAACGTCATAAACTCTCCTCAGTTAAAGTAAACCAGCTCGCTCTCGGCTTTCTCGGTCGGGAGAATGCTGTCGGCAAGGATAACGGGACCCATTCCCTTATAGCACTGTTGTTTCTCCGCAATGACGTTGCCGGTCACTTCTACCCAATCGCCGTCCTTAAACTTGTCCGCATCGGGCGATTTTACGAGTATGCCGACTACCTGAATATCATCGGCGCAGCAGGTCATGGCGCGGCGCGAGATAACAAAATAGCCCTTGGGAACGTTAGACGCTCTGAACACCATTCCGCGAACATGAACGTTTTTGCCCTTGTAGCGCGGCGCGTTGCTCATAATGTCGATATACCACAGCCCGAAATCATCGTGAACTATCTCAATGGGGTCTGCTTTCACGTCGAAGGGCATTTCGTCGTCGCCTTGGAAGCCCTGCTCCACTTCGCCGTTCACGTACTCGAACATCATATCGATGCGCGGGTTCAGCGCTTTCACGGCGCGGCGCAGACGTTTTTTATCAACCTGCCCGGGAACGCAGCGGTTAAAGATAATAATGTCGGAGACCGCAATATCATCTGATAACAGCTGACGCATATTGTTCATATACATATCGAACGTTTCGTGGTTTACAAACATAAAGATCTGGTAAAAAATCCAGTCCTTGGGCGCTTTTTGAGCCATATTGCGCAAGCTCCACATACCGTTGTACTCCAGCATTATGCGCGTGGGCTTGTGCTTTGCCACAAGAGCGTTGAGGTTTTCGGCGTTGAAGTCCTCCTCGTCCTCGATGTACTCTACCACGGACTTTGACGCCTTGATTATCCGCTCGTCAAATTCGACTTCTCCCTGTTCGCAGGCGATAACAAGCGTTTTCTCGCCGCGGCTGAATTGCTTATCGTTCAATGTTTCAAGGATAAACGACGTTTTGCCGCTTTCTAAGAAACCTGTCATTAAATATACGGGAATTTCCATTTTTATACTCCAAACAAAGCCTTAATTTTATCCTCGACCAGCTTTGAACCAATAACGCACATTCTGCCCGTAACGTCCGCAGAGCCGGTTCTTACCTCGTATTCCTCGGGAACGAAGTCGAAATGATACCAAACGCCATCCGCTCCGGGAACTATACCCTTTGCTCTCAAAACAACGCCGTACTCCTCGCCGGAGAGTTTGGAAAGCGCATTTTCAAGCTCTTCCTTAGTGAACTTCTTCGCACTTTCAATACCGATAGAAGTGAAGACTTCATCGGCGTGATGATGGTGATGATGTTCGTGGTCATGATCGTGACAATGACACTCCTCGCCGTCCTCGTGGTGGTGATGTTCATGTTCGTCATGATCGTGGTGGTGTTCATGCTCATCATGGTCGTGGTGGTGTTCGTGCTCGTCGTGATCGTGGTGGTGCTCGTGCTCGTCGTGGTCGTGATGATGTTCGTGTTCGTCATGGTCGTGGTGATGATGTTCTTCGTGGTGAGCAAGCTCGTCCTTAAGCAAATCCTCGGCGAACTTGTTCTCCGTTTCCATTGCGGCGAGTATCTGCTTACCGTTGATATCGTCCCAATTCGTGGTAACGATAGTAGCGTGCTCGTTCAGCTCGCGTATCATCTTCACTGCCTCGTCCAGCTTCTCCTCGGAGAGCTTCTGAGTGCGCGACAGCACGATAGTTTTCGCGGTCTCGACTTGGTTTTTGTAAAACTCGCCAAAGTTCTTCATATAC
>DKXD01000176.1:562-852 GCA_002492075.1 Ruminococcaceae bacterium UBA7135 | reverse complement strand
ACTCGCCAAAGTTCTTCATATACATCTTGATTTTCGTAGCGTCCGCAACTGTCGTGTAGCTGTTCAGCACCAATTTGTCGCTGCCGACGTTCATAACGGCTTTCAGCACATCCGAAAGCTTTCCGACGCCGGAGGGCTCAATAAGAATACGGTCAGGAGAAAACTCGTCCAAAACCTTTTGAAGAGCCTTGCCGAAGTCGCCGACAAGCGAGCAGCATATACAGCCTTGGTTCATCTCGGTAACCTCTATGCCCGCGTCCTTCATAAAGCCGCCGTCAATGCCTATCTCG
>DKXD01000176.1:0-254 GCA_002492075.1 Ruminococcaceae bacterium UBA7135 | reverse complement strand
TATCTCGCCGAACTCGTTCTCGATAAGCACAAGCTTTTCGCCGTTATAGCCCTCTTTGAGCAGCTTTTTGATAAGCGTGGTTTTGCCCGCACCCAAAAATCCCGAAAATACGTCTATTTTTGTCATAAAATTACCCTCTTTCAAAATTTATACTAATTTCACATTAAAAGCAGACACATTATTCTGTTTTCTCTCCCCAGCTTCGCGGTGGAGAGAAAACAATTTGTACCTCTTCTATTGTAAATTGGTATCAG
>DKXD01000076.1 GCA_002492075.1 Ruminococcaceae bacterium UBA7135 | reverse complement strand
GGGAGAGAGCCGATGAAACCGTGCTTTGAAAACAAAAATACGATTTAATCGGCACTTCCTTAACATAGTCATTCTATTATAGCGCAAAATATCGGATTTGTCAATCCCCTGATCAAAAGCAAAAACCGTTTCCGATAAATATGCTTGACAATGTGTTGATGATATGATATAATTAAGGTACGGGGCGAACTGTCCCGCCTTGGAGCGCCGCTCATAACAAAAAACGGTATGTAAACGGAAGGGGGAGGACACCCATTCAAAAAAACGAAAATTCCGAAAAACAGACGATCCGCGTATTCGGCGCGGACGGAACGCAGATCGGCTCTACTTATCCCAAAAGAGCGGCGGGGCTGGTCAAAAAAGGTCGGGCGCATTATGTGAACGACTTTGATATTCGTCTGAATGCGTCCGACGTAACGGAAATTACGGAGGATACCAAGATGGATAACAATATAATTACCGAGGGCGAAAGAAACCGCCCTTACAACATTCTGTACTTCAACGCCCGCGAATGGACATTCAACAAAGCGTGCGATCATAACGTCGGCTCGCGTTCGTTTATGATCGGTCCCGACGGAGAGCTTGCCGAGGCGTTTATGATCGGCGACTGGGGCTGGAATTGGACGGAAATTCACACAAAGCAGTTGGTGCTGCCCCAAAACACACCGCATCTGTTTTCGTTCTGGCTGAACGGCGGCGAAAATGACAACAACAATGAGGTCTGCCGTTTTGAAGTGATATTCAACAACGATTACGAAAGCCGCTATACCTACAATCTGAACCGCAGTTTTATCCGCCCTGTTAAGCGTCTGAACGGCTGGGAGCTGTATGAGATACCGTTTGTAACAGGTGACAACGAGTACACCGAGCTGCGCTTTGTGGCACAGCGCGCGTATATGACGGTAATTGCGGCGAAGGAGCGTTCGGCGTATGACGGGCTGCCGGATACCGTTGATGAGTTTGAGGGAGAGCGTCCGCAGCGGCATAATATCGTCTTTAACGACGGTTGGTCCGAAGATAAGTGGTACTCCACGAAAAATCTTCGCGCTAAAAAAGAACAGCGCGAATGTCACAGCGGCGACCGACAGCTTGGAGAAAGCAGAGCGTCCGGCACAACAGAGGGCACGGAAAACACATTGCAGGAGGTGTCCGTTCTTATGGACGCCGCCAACGGTACTTTAAACGGAGTTCCCGCAATGGTAAGCGGAGTGCTTGGCGGAGTGGTGAATTCCTGCGGATTTCTGCACCAAAAGGTCCTTGAGGCAGTTGCAAACTGCGGCGCAGAAAATGCGGACGAAATTTCCGAAATGGTTATGGATTTGCTTGACGAAAAACTCAGCGGTCTGGTGGACGCTATCACCGACAACATCGACAGTATGGTTGATAATATCGGCTCATTGCTGGAAAACGTCGAGGATAGGCTGGAAGATGTCAAGGACAAGCTTGACGAGGTTCGGGACTCCGACGAGGCGTAAAATCGGTAACAGCGTATTCATCTGTTGTGAACACTAAATAGCAATAGCCGCCTTTCCGGTAAAACGGAGGGGCGGTTTTCGTTTAGCGGAAAGCGGAAACTTTTTTGAAAATCCCCTTGACAAATACGAAAATATCTGTTATAATTAAATGTGGTTGGTGTAATGTAAATTTACATTACACCGAAAGGAACGCTATGAAAGAGAATATTTTATTGCTGTTGGATATTTACGGAGAGCTTCTTCCGAAAAGCCAGCAAACGGCGTTGGATCTAAGATATAATTCCGATCTGTCGCTTGGGGAAATAGCCGAGGAAATGGGCGGGATATCGCGGCAGTCGGTGAACGACTTTCTAAAAAAAGGCAGGAGCAAGCTTATCGAGTTTGAGAATGTTCTTGGGAATGCCGCACGGTTTTGTAAGATCTCCGAGGAGCTTCGGGCAATGAACGAGGAAATCAACGCTTCCCCGAATTCCGAGCATACCAAGCGGATAAAACGGTCGGTGAATAAAATACAAAACGCGCTTAACAATTGATATGATTATGAGGTGACGATATGGCTTTTGAGGGTCTTTCATCAAAACTGAATAAGGTGTTCGGAAAGCTGAAAGGTCACGGAAAGCTGAACGAAAAAGATATCAAGGACGCAATGCGCGAGGTGCGTATGGCGCTTCTCGATGCGGACGTAAACTTCAAGGTTGCAAAGGACTTTGTAAACAGTGTCAGCGAAAAGGCTTTGGGCGCAAAGGTTATGGAAAGCCTTACTCCCGCTCAGCAGGTGATAGATATAGTTCATCAAGAGCTGATAGCTCTTATGGGCAACACCACCGCAAAGCTCGATTTCGGAAGCAAGCCGCCGTGCGTTATTATGATGTGCGGACTTCAGGGCGCGGGTAAAACCACGCACTGTGCGAAGCTCGCTAAATGGCTGCAAGGTCAAAACCGCCGACCGCTTTTGGTGGCGTGCGACGTTTACCGTCCCGCGGCTATTGAGCAGTTGCATATCGTCGGCGAGAAAGTGGGCGCTCACGTCTTTGACGAGGGTCAGGGAAACCCGGTAGAGATAGCTAAGCACGGTATAAAGTATGCTAAGGATCAAGGCTTTGATACGGTGCTGCTCGATACGGCGGGTCGTCTGCATATTGACGAAACGCTTATGCAGGAGCTTAAGGATATAAAGTACTCAGTTCAGCCGAACGAGATACTGCTCGTTGTAGACAGTATGACGGGTCAGGATGCGGTAAACGTGGCTCAGAGCTTTAATGAAATGCTTGACGTCACGGGCGTTATTCTCACAAAGCTGGACGGCGACACCCGCGGCGGCGCGGCACTTACGGTGCTTGCTATCACAGGCAAGCCGATAAAGTTCGCGGGCGTAGGCGAAAAGCCCGACGATCTGGAGCAATTTTACCCCGACCGCATGGCGGACAGAATACTTGGTATGGGCGATGTGCTGACGCTTATCGATAAGGCGAAAGCGAGCATCGACGAAAAGGAAGCCGAGAAAGCGGTAAAGAAGCTTCAGGAAAACAAGTTCGATCTCAATGATCTGTACGCGCAGTTCGTTCAGATAGAGAAAATGGGCAACGTTCGCAATCTTCTGAAGATGATACCGGGCATATCCGGAAAGATCAAGGACGAGGACATCGACGACAAGAAATTACCGCACACAAAGGCGATAATCTCGTCAATGACCCCGCGCGAGCGCGAAAAGCCTTCCATAATCAACGCGAAACGCAAGCGCCGTATAGCGGCGGGCTCCGGAACCTCAGTCGAGGAGGTAAATCAGCTTTTGCAGCAGTTTGAGCAAATGCAGAAGATGATGAAGCAAATGGGCTTGGGCGGCAAGAAAAAACGTATGCCGCGTTTCCCAATGAATATGGGCGGAATGGGCGGTTTTCCGATGTAGTTGTTAGTTGATAGCGGTTAGTCGTTAGTTACAACGCCGGAAACCATGACATAGGTAAAGAGGCTCAATTATGGGTTTGGTCGGTGGTTTGTTACTCGTATGCGGATTGGTCGATGCGTTTGTTGGTTTTGATAAAGACAAAAGTATTTTTGAAAAAATTATTCACTTTGCATCAGCTATACTTTTTATCGTCGGTGCGATTATGATATGGCTGATTTGACCGGCTGTGTAATGACCATAAAACAAAATTGAACGAAACCACTTGATATATGGGCTTAACGGAGGTGCGTTATGGACTTTCGCGACATTTTCAGCCTGATATTCATATTGGCGGGCGTTGTTATGCTGATAGCGGCGCAGAGACGCAAGCGCAAAGGAATGTGGAGCAGCTACGATTCCCACAAGGAATGGCAAATCAACGACCTGCATTATCCCGGGTGGAGCCACAGAGGAATGGATCCCTACGATTTGTCCGACTTCGGCGTTATTCTTATATGCGGGGGCATAGTCAGCGCGATAGGCTTTAATTTCGGATTCAAGGCGGGCGGCATTGCGCTTAGCGTTATAAGCGCGGGACTGTTGGTGTTCAATACCGCAGTAAGGCTTCGGCGAGTAGACCGCGACGACAAGGACGCTTACACATCTGTGGTTGGGGCGAACATTATCGGCGGTTTTTCGTTGGTGTTAGGACTGTTTATAGTTGCTATGGCTTAGAAAAACGCTGCTTCCCTCCCCCGCGGAGCGGGGTAATGAAAAGAAAACTAATAATTCATCGATAAAAACAAGCCGCTGAAAAGCGTACTTGATTTTATATAACATAAAAAATC
>DKXD01000124.1:5928-6300 GCA_002492075.1 Ruminococcaceae bacterium UBA7135 | reverse complement strand
ACAATGACACAAAAAATACTCGCCAAACACGCGGGATTAGACAGCGTTGTCGAGGGGCAGCTGATAAGAGCTAAACTGGATATGGTTCTGGGCAACGACATCACAAGTCCCGTTGCAATAAACGAGTTTAACAAGAACGGATTTACAGAGGTTTTTGATAAGAGCAAGATATCGCTTGTAATGGACCACTTTACGCCAAACAAGGACATCAAAGCCGCTATTCAATGTCAGCAGTGCAGAGGATTTGCCGAGAAGTACGACATAAACAATTTCTATGACGTCGGCAACGTGGGCATAGAGCATGCCTTACTCCCCGAAAAAGGACTTGTTATACCCGGTGACTGCGTTATCGGCGCGGATTCGCATACCTGT
>DKXD01000124.1:1994-5633 GCA_002492075.1 Ruminococcaceae bacterium UBA7135 | reverse complement strand
GATTCCCATACCTGTACATACGGCGCGCTCGGCGCGTTTTCAACGGGTGTTGGCTCTACCGATATGGCAGCGGGAATGGCAACCGGAGAAGCGTGGTTCAAGGTTCCGGGAGCTATCAAGTTTAACCTTACCGGAAAGCTCAACAAATGGGTAAGCGGCAAGGACGTTATTCTGCACATAATCGGAATGATCGGCGTTGACGGCGCTTTGTATCAGTCAATGGAGTTTACGGGCGAGGGACTTAAAAACCTCACCATAGATGATCGCCTTTGTATGGCGAATATGGCGATTGAAGCGGGCGCCAAAAACGGCATTTTTGATGTGGACGAGGTTACCGAGGCATATGTCGAAGGAAGATCCAGCCGCGCTTTTGAAGTGTTCAAGGCGGACGATGACGCGAAATACAACCGTGTTATAGATATTGATCTTTCAACTGTAAAATCCACGGTGTCTTTCCCGCATTTGCCTGAAAATACCAAGACTATCGATGAAGCGGAGAGACTTAAAATCAAGATCGACCAAGTGGTGATCGGCTCTTGCACCAACGGACGTTACAGCGATCTGGAAGCGGCTGCTAAAATTGTTAAGGGCAAGAAAGTCGCTAAAGGAGTTCGCGCTATCGTTATCCCCGCAACGCAGCAGATTTATCTGGAGGCGCTCCGAAACGGACTTCTTGAAACGTTTGTTGAAGCTGGAATGGTAGTTTCCGCGCCAACATGCGGTCCATGTTTGGGTGGACATATGGGTATTCTTGCGCCGCACGAGAGAGCGGTATCCACTACTAACCGCAACTTTGTCGGCAGAATGGGAGACACTACCTCGGAAGTTTATCTTGCAAGCCCCGCGATAGCAGCCTCAAGCGCTTTGACCGGCTATATCTCAAATGTAGAAGATAATTGATATATTGCCGAAGTTTAGGATTATTTATGGATATTCTGATAAGAGAAATAACAGTTGCCGAATACCCTCTTCTAGCAGATTTTTTATACGAGGCGATCTTCATACCTAAAGGTGTTGAAAAACCGCCGCGTGAAATAATCGAACGCGAGGAGCTTCAAGTCTACATAAGGGATTTTGGCAGTAAGAAGGACGACAACTGCCTTGTCGCGGAGTATAACGGTAAAGTTATTGGCGCGTGTTGGGCGCGGATAATGAGGAATTACGGTCATATCAATGACGAAACACCATCTCTTGCGATATCTCTTTATGAGGAATACCGCGGGCGCGGGATAGGCACAAAACTTATGCTGCGAATGTCAGAGTTGCTGCAGAGGAAAGAATATAAGAACATGTCGCTTGCCGTGCAAAAGGAGAATTATGCAGTCCGAATGTACAAAAAAGTTGGATTTCGCATTGTAGGTGAAAACGAACAGGAGTACATAATGCTGCGCGGTTTTGAAAACGCTGAAAACAGTGGTACGTGACATTGGTTATGAACGCATATTTTAACGTTATTTTAGATAGGAGAATTTGTATATGAAAGCACACGGAACAGTACATAAATACGGTGATAATGTTGATACGGACGTAATAATCCCCGCGCGTTATCTCAACACCTCCGACCACAAGGAGCTTGCTGCTCACTGTATGGAGGATATAGACAAGGATTTTGTCAAAAACGTCAAAGAGGGCGACATTATGGTCGCAAATATGAATTTTGGCTGTGGAAGCTCGAGAGAACACGCGCCTATTGCCATTAAAGCAAGCGGTATCGGTTGTGTTATCGCTTCAACGTTCGCGAGGATTTTCTATCGCAACTCGATCAATATTGGTCTGCCAATTCTTGAATGTGACGAAGCCGCAAAGGATATTGATAACGGCAACGAGGTAGAGATCGACTTTGACACAGGTATGATCACAAATGTTACAAAAGATAAAACCTACCAAGCCCAGCCTTTTCCCGAATTTATCAAGGAAATCATTAACAAGGGTGGACTGCTGAATTCTTTGAAGAAATGAGAGTTGATATTCGCCCCGCAATTTATTCCGACTGCCCTAAACTGACGCGAATAAAACTGCTTGCAAGAGGGGAGTGTGCTGATGAAAGCTCGTCAAGATTTGAGGATGAGAAGCGGTACTTAACCGCGTTCCTTGATGAACGCCAGAACGTATTCGTTCAGCTTATCGATCGCGTCCCCATAGCATTCTGTACTGTGAGAGAGAGTAATTTAAAGCCTTTTATCGGCTATGCGTATATTAAAGATCTGTATGTTCTTCCCGAACGTCAAGGCAAGGGATTTGGAAAGAAGCTGCTTATGCATACTCTGCGGACTATGCGAGGAATGGGATATATGAACGCGGTTTTGGAAACAGCCGAAAACAACGAACAAGCACGGAAATTTTACAAAAAATTCGGCTTTGAAGAGCACAAAACGAACGGTTCGGAAGGATATATTATTTACACAATTGATTTTTGATGCATTATGGAAATTGAAATAAGACGTGCCAAACTATCCGATGTTGAAGGAATGCCGGTCGTTTTGGATAGCGCATGGTGCGAGAACTACAAGGAGATTTTCTCATCGGAGCAGATCGCAGAGTATACGGGTGAAAACCGCCGAAAGAGCTTTGCAAATCTTGTGAACAACGGCAAGGACGTTTTTGTCCTACTGCGTGATAATGAGATCGCGGCGGTTTGCGCGGTGCAGGCCTGCGAGGATAAGCTGTTTGAGGGCTATGCGGAGATAATGCTGATGTACGTTCATCCCAAGTTTCAACATCAAGGTTTTGGGAGCAAACTGTTTTTGCATACTCTTTACGAAATGCGCTCTAAAGGCTATTTGTACGCGGTTCTGGATACCGCCGAGAAGAACGTGAACGCGCGCAGATTTTACGAAAAGCTCGGCTTTACCGAGCGAATTACCGGCGAAAGCCGAAAATTCGATGATGTTACAGGGGTAATTTACACTATAAAGCTATGAAAGATCTAAAGAAAACAAGTGTTTTCATCAGCCTTATTCTTCGGCACAAGCCCGAGGCTATCGGCATTTCGCTTGACGAACACGGTTGGGCAAGTGTCGAGGAGCTTATCTCAGGCATAAACAAAACCGAGAACTACGGTATTGATATGGAAACGCTGGAGGAAATAGTTCGCACTGACCCAAAGCAGCGGTACAGCTTTAATGATGATCACACGCTTATCCGCGCCAATCAAGGGCATTCGATAAATGTGGACGTTGAACTCAAGGAAACCAAGCCGCCCGAACAGCTCTTTCACGGAACGGGGGAGAAGTTCGTTGCGGCAATACGTAAAGAGGGCTTGATACCGAAAAGCCGTCTTTATGTTCATCTCTCTGAGGACAAGGAAACTGCCGAAAAAGTCGGCGCACGGCACGGCAAGCCGCATATCTTCTTTGTTCATGCGGGGAAGATGTTTAGGGCGGGGTATAAGTTCTACCTATCCGAGAACGGAGTGTGGCTTACCAAATCTGTTCCGCCGGAGTTCTTGGAGGAGCGTTAAATGTGGTTTTATAAGAATGTCAGCCGAGCCGATTTTGAAAAGCGCAAGGACTTTGTGGAACAAATTATGCAGGAGTTTGGCTGCGAAGTTGTGGAGCTTGAACTTCCATACGATAACAAATTGACGTCATACGTCAACGAATATATGGAAGTATGGATTTCCGAACGTTCGACCTATAA
>DKXD01000124.1:665-1688 GCA_002492075.1 Ruminococcaceae bacterium UBA7135 | reverse complement strand
TGAACGTTCGACCTATAAATTCAAAAACGGTTTTTACCATATATCCGAGGTTTTGTTTCCAGATAAACCATTTATTGTGTTGGAGTATGGCGAGACAACGGACGAGGTAAAAAGGAATATTATGGAAGATTGCGAACCGTTTCCTTACGATTTTTCCAACGAGGAAACGGTAAAAGAGATAGGGTATTCTTTGGGAATAGAACCTTATCCGCAAGACCGATAAAGCTCAAATAATTTGAAAGGGTGATCAAAATGGAAAAGAATATTGCTGTAATTAAGGGCGACGGAATAGGTCCCGAGATAGTCACCGAGGCTATGAAGGTTCTTAATAAAGTTGCTGAAAAATTCGGACACAAGTTCAACTATGAACAGCTTCTTATGGGAGGCTGCTCAATAGACGCGAACGGTGTGCCGCTCACTGAAGAAACTATTGAACGCTGCAAAGTGTCCGATGCGGTGCTTATGGGTTCTATCGGCGGCAACACCACCACCTCGCCGTGGTACAAGCTGCCTGCGGACAAGCGCCCCGAGGCGGGTCTGCTCGGACTTCGCAAAGCGTTGGGACTGTTCGCTAATCTGCGCCCGTGCTTGCTGTTCAAACAGCTTAGCGACGCTTGTCCTCTGAAAACCGAGATAAGCTCCAAGGGCTTTGATATGCTGATCATGCGCGAGCTTACGGGCGGTCTGTACTTCGGCAAGCGTTACACCGAGGAAAAAGACGGCGTTATGACGGCTGTGGATACCCTTGAATATAACGAGAACGAAATTCGCCGTATCGCGAAGAAGGCTTTCGATGTGGCTATGCAGCGGCGCAAAAAGGTGACTTCCGTTGACAAGGCAAATGTTCTCGATACCTCGCGCCTTTGGCGAAAGGTTGTAGAGGAAGTCGCAAAGGACTACCCCGAGGTAACGCTCGAGCACATGCTTGTTGACAACAGCGCAATGCAGCTTGTAAAAGACCCCGCGCAATTTGACGTTATGGTGACCGAGAATATGTTCGGAGACATTTTGTCCGACGAGGCT
>DKXD01000124.1:0-388 GCA_002492075.1 Ruminococcaceae bacterium UBA7135 | reverse complement strand
AGACATTTTGTCCGACGAGGCTTCAATGATAACAGGCTCTATCGGTATGCTGGCAAGCGCTTCCATGAACGAAACCAGCTTCGGACTTTACGAGCCGTCGGGAGGTTCCGCGCCCGACATTGCGGGACAAAATAAGGCAAACCCGATAGCGACAATTCTCTCGGCGGCAATGATGCTGCGCTACTCGTTCAAAATGGACAAAGAGGCAGAAGCTGTGGAAAACGCTGTCAACGCGGCTCTTGAGGCGGGTTACCGCACGGGTGATATCATGAGCGAGGGGATGAAACTCGTTTCCTGCTCCGAAATGGGCGACGTTATAGCAAACAATATATAATTGATTTTTGTAATAAATTGCGGCAGTCTTTTAAGACCGCCGCGTTTTTTATTC
>DKXD01000167.1 GCA_002492075.1 Ruminococcaceae bacterium UBA7135 | reverse complement strand
TTTAAGGTACTGCGCCTTGCCGTCATCGGTGTAGATATCAAGCCCCGCCAAAAGCTTGTCCATCTGAAAATCAATAGCTCCGCCGGATTTGTCGATAATGTCCTTAAAGCGTTCGCCGCCGTATTTCTTTATGAATTCGTCCGGATCCTTTGCGCCGTCTATCTTAAGGACTCTGGCGTGCAGCCCAACATTCGCGAACAGATTTATCGCCCTTGACGAGGCGTTCTGCCCCGCCGCGTCCGAATCGTAAGACAGCACGACCTCTTTTTTCCCCAACCGGGAAAGCAGGTTGGCGTGCTGCGGAGTAAGCGCTGTTCCAAGCGACGCCACGGCGCTGTCAAAGCCCGCTTGATGCATCGCGATAACATCCATATACCCCTCGCAGAGTATGAAATAATCCGCCTTGGAATTTTTGGCGATGTTCAGCGCGTAAAGCATATCTCCCTTATGGAACACGGGAGTTTCCCCGCTGTTAAGATACTTCGCCTTGTCATCGCCAAGCGTTCTGCCGCCGAAGCCCACGACATTCCCGCGCGTATCGAATATCGGAAACATAACGCGGTTCCTGAATTTATCGTAAAACTTGTTATTATTCGCGGAAATAAGCGACGCTTCGGCAAGCTCAAAATCGGAATAGCCCAGTCCGCGCATATAAAAATGCAGCTTTTGCCAATCGTCCGCAGCAAATCCAAGCCCGAAACGTCTTATCGTGTGCATTGAAAGTCCGCGGTTCGTCAAGTAATCAAGTCCGATCTTTCCCTCCGGCGACATCAGCCGATCGTGGAAATACTTGCCCGCCGCCTTGTTCATCTCGAACAAACGGCGACGCTTTTCCGCGGAATTATCGCTTGTATCGTCCGGCAGAGACATTCCCGCGCGTTCCGCCAAAAATTTAACAGCCTCCATAAAATCGAGTTTTTCGATCTCTTTTATGAAAGTGATAACGCTGCCGCCGATATGGCAGCCAAAGCAATAAAAGCTGTTCGTTGAGGGATAAAAGTGACAGGACGGGGTTTTTTCAGAGTGAAACGGACAGCAGCATGAATATGTATTCCCCGTGCGTTTAAGCTGAACATAGCTGCCGGCAACCGATATTATGTCATTGTTATCCTCAACACTGCGCAAATAATCATCGGAAAAGCGCATTTACTCACCCCTTATTTTTTACCTGCTCCAGCCTTTGGGTATGCAAATATCGCTGAAACGCTCTATCGCATATTCGTCGGTCATTCCGCTGATAAAATCCCCAACGGCGATCTCAGCGCCGTCACGCTCGGCAATACGCCTGTAAAGCGGCGGCAGCTCATCTTGATTCTTATAAAAATACTCATAAAGATATTCTATGATGTGACCCGCCTTGTCCTTTTCGGCAACGGTAGGCTCGGCTCTGTAGACATTGTTAAACATAAAATCCCGCAGCTCTGCAAACGCCGCTTTGGTTTCCTCGTCAAACCGAATTTCCTCGCCGCTGTTTTCAACAAGCGAACGCACAAGGCTCGTTATCCGCTTTGACTTGGTGTCTCCCAAAAACTCCACGGGATATTTCGGGAGCTTCTCCTGCGTAATTACTCCGCCGCGCATAGCGTCCTCGATATCGTGATTTACGTAAGCTATTTTATCACAAAAGCGCACCACCATGCCCTCGCGGGTCACGGGCGGCGCGGAGCTTCCGCGATGAGCGACTATGCCGTCTATCACTTCAAAGGTAAGGTTCAGACCTTTTCCGTCCTTTTCTATAACCTCGACAACGCGTTTGCTCTGCAAATTATGCGAAAACCCTCCCGGCAGCAGCAAATTCAGAACACGTTCGCCGTCGTGCCCGAAAGGAGTGTGACCCAGATCGTGCCCGAGAGCTATCGCCTCCGTAAGGTCTTCGTTAAGACCCAAAGCGCACGATACGGTTCGCGCTATCTGGCTCACCTCAAGCGTGTGCGTAAGGCGCGTGCGGTAGTGGTCGCCGTGCGGGATAAGGAACACCTGCGTTTTGTGCTTCAATCGGCGAAAGGCGTTGCAATGAATTATACGGTCGCGGTCGCGCTGAAAATCAGTGCGGAAATCGCACGGTTTTTCATACACCCGGCGTCCGCGGCTGTCCGCGGCTTTACATGCATATTCGCTCAAAATAAGGCGTTCGTTTTCGATTATACGTTCACGCGGCAGCAACACTATCACTCCAATCAAATACTCTCTGAATATATATACAATTTTCGACGCGGTTATACCTTTTTTTATCGGCAAATTTCGGCGTTTTAAGCAAAATCAAACCACATTTTTTGTGGAATTTGTACAGATATTTTTCCGTTACAGCTATCCACAAGCTTTTCCGTCAGCTTTTGGGAAAGCTCCTCGCGAACGAACGCGGTGATCCTTACATCATCAGCGAACTCCTCGCTCTCGATTTTGGTATCGAATTCCGCGAAGATCTGCGGAAGTCTGCCATACAGCGAGTAATCGACCTTGATCTCGACCTGCGCCGCCATTGCCATAACCTTTATGGCTGCGGCGGAAATGGCGTCCTTTGCTCCGCGCGTGTATGCTCTCACCAAGCCTCCCGCGCCGAGCATTATCCCGCCGAAATAGCGCGTTACCACACACGCGACGTCGCACAGTTCCTCCTTGCGAAGTACCTCGTAAATAGGCACGCCCGCCGTTCCCGAAGGCTCGCCATCGTCCGAATGTCGGGCAATGGCATTCTCACGAAGGATATAAGCGTAACAGTTATGAGTGGCTTTGCGGTGCATTGCGCGTATCTCGTTTATAAAGGCAACTGCTTGCTCCTCGGAAGCTACGGGAGCCAAGTACCCTATAAACTCGGATTTTTTCTCAACAAACCGCGCCTCACAGCGGGCGGCTATCGTTTTGTACTCCACGGTTACCTCCGATCAAATTTGCTTTTCCCGATCTCCGACGTGAGAAAAGAGGATAATACAACGCTCTCGACAAATTCCGCACTAAACGACAAGAAAAACTCACGCACAGAAACTATGCGTGAGTTTCGTCTTTAAGAACCGTAAAGCGCCAAAGGCTTACTTGCCCATATTATAACGCTTCTTGAATCTGTCGACACGTCCGCCGCTGTCAACCAACTTCTGCTTGCCCGTAAAGAACGGGTGACACTTCGAGCAGATCTCGACTTTGATATCTTTCTTGGTGGAACGCGTTTCAATAACGTTTCCGCAAGCGCATTTTATGGTAGTTGCCTCGTATGCGGGATGGATACCGTCTTTCATTTATATTCACCTCAATCCGTTTTGCATAATCATACTATTAAATTATACCACAAGCTTTCAAAAAAATCAAGAGGTTTTTAAAAACTTTTTTGCGGCATTTTTCACAAAACGAATTATTAAACGCCAAGCTTTTTCTTGAAATCCGACGAAATCTTCTGCTGAAGCGCTACCGCGTCATCTTTCTTCGCGCCCTTGGTGGTGTAGTAGACCTTGATCTTAGGCTCGGTGCCTGACGGTCTGATGATAACGGACGCGTCGTCGTCAAGATTGAACGTAACAACATCGGACTTCGGCAGAGTAACTTCCGTAACGGCGCCGTCCGCTGCGGTTTTCTTGCTTGTTGTGTAGTCGGTGGTCGCTTGAACTTTCAAGCCGCCGATGTCCTCAAACTTGCTTGCGCGGATACCGCTCATCAGATCTTTCATCTTCTGCATACCCGCCGCGCCTTCGAACTGGAAGTTCTCAAGGCAGTTGTAATATACGCCGTACTCCTCGTAAAGCTTCTTGCGCGCCTCGATAAGCGTAATGCCCTTAGTGCGGTAGAACGCAGCCATTTCGCAGATAAGCATGGAAGCGACAACAGCGTCCTTGTCGCGTACATAGCCGCCAGCCAGATAGCCGTAGCTCTCCTCGAAGCCGAAGATGTAGCGGTTCTCCTCGCCGTCCTTTTCAAGCAAGCCTATCTGTTCGCCGATAAACTTAAATCCGGTAAGCACCTCGCGCAGCTCCACGCCGTACTTCTTGCAGATAGCCTTGGTGATATCGGAGGTAACGATAGTCTTAACGGCAACGGGGTTCTTCGGCATTTTGCCAAGCGCTATGCGCTCCTTGCAGATATACTCAAGCAAAAGCGCGCCCGTTTCATTGCCCGTGAACAGCTCGTAGTGGTCGCCGTCCGGAACAGCTATACCAACGCGGTCGCAATCAGGGTCGGTCGCAAGCAGCAGATCGGGCTTAACGCTTTCGCAAAGATCAAGACCCTTTTGCAAAGCCTCGCGGATCTCGGGGTTCGGGAACGGGCAGGTCGGGAAGTTGCCGTCGGGGTTCTCCTGCTCGGGAACTACGGTAACATTCTCCACGCCGATCTCTTTCAGTATGCGGCGAACGGGCTTGTTGCCTGTGCCGTTCAAGGGAGTGTAAACCACCTTAAGTCCCGAAGAGGCAACGAGGTCGGTATGCAGACCCTGCTCCTTGACCTTAGCGAGATACTCGTCGATAACGCTGTCCTCGATGTAAGAAATAGAGCCGTCAGCGACAGCCTTGTCGAAATCAACGGACTTCACGCCCTCGAAAATGTCTATATGATTTATCTTATCGAGCACGATAGCCGCCGCTTCAAGAGTAAGCTGGCAGCCGTCCGCGCCGTAAACCTTGTAGCCGTTGTATTTCGCGGGATTATGAGAAGCCGTTACAACGATACCCGCACCGCATTTCAATGTGCGGACAGCCCAAGACAGCATGGGAGTGGGCATAAGCTCCTTGTAAATGTGCACCTTGATACCGTTAGCCGCCAAGACTTCAGCAGCGCTCTTTGCGAAATAGGTGGACTTAATGCGGCTGTCGTAGCCGATTGCAACGCTTTTCGCCACATCGTTTGAAAGGATATACTCCGCCAAACCCTGAGTAGCCTTTTTTACCGTGTAAACGTTCATGCGGTTAGTGCCCGCGCCAATAACGCCGCGAAGTCCGCCCGTACCGAACTCCAGATCGCGGTAGAAGCGGTCGTTTTTGCCCTCCTCGTCACCCGAAACGCTTTCAAGTTCTGCTTTAAGGTCGGGGTCTGCGGTCGCCTTTTCAAGCCAAAGATCATACATTTTCTGAATATCTGCCATTGGAAGGTTCCTCCTCAAAAAAATTTCAATAAAGGGCAATACTTACCCTTTATAATAACGATTACATTATACCATATTTTTTCCAAAATTGCAAGGGGTCTTGTAAAGAAATTACAAATATTTTGACACAGAAATGCCAATTTTCGCCGATTTACCTAAATTGCGTAAAACCGGAACACATCACTGTTCAACGCCCGTTCTTTTAGGAATGTATACTGACTCTAACTGTAGTAGAACGCTTTCGGTGCGGAAAACTCTATCCCCGCCGCCTTGATAAGCTCGTCAAAATCGCCTTTTCTGTCATTGTCGCTCCACTCAAAATACACACGGTAAAGCGTTTTGTAGTACTCCAGCTCTTCGGAAAATTCGGGCGGCAGAGTATACTCCGAAAGTATCTTTTCGGCGGTTTTCACGTCCTCCAAGTAAACTTCCCGCGCGATACAACAGCCGTCGGGAAAATGGTGCGCTCCGAAACCCAGCTCATCGATTTGGCTCTCAAAATACAGCTCTACGGTCTTATAATCGCAGTCGGGGTGCTCATAGGCGCGTTTCAAAACGTCGTAAGGGTCTTGCTCCAAATTCGGGTCGAACGGATTGAAGTACTGCCCGCCAAGCTGGTACGCCCAGCGCATCTGCGGCATTTTATCGGCTAAACACTCACGTTTAAGGTACTCATGAACCAACCCCATAAGCTGATATGGCAGACGTATGCAGCCGTGCTCTTTCAGCTCGGGGAAGCCGCCCTCATCGTAAAACTCGCGGCAAAAACGAAACAGCAGTTCGTCAGCGTTATCTTGCGGCACGTTCTTCTTAAAATCCTCCGCAAACGCGAACAAAGCCTTGTTCGCCTGCTTTTTCAAGCCCTTGTTCCAAAGCGCGGAGTACTTGCCGATACCCGCGCAAAATTCCTCATACGTCATTATCTCACCTCATTCAGAAAACGCTCCCACACATTCGGGAGCTTATCACGCACAAACCGAGCGTAGGAGCAGTCGGGAGTGTTCCGCATAGACTTTTCCCGCATATAATCGATTATCATCTTGTAAAACATTTCCAGCTCACGCGGCGATTTATCCTCATAACGCCCGATTTTCATTTTTCCTTGACGCTCATATTCCTTGAAAAGCGAATACGCGTTGCTCACCGGAAAAATATCCGAAACTGCAAGCGACGCTGTCGAAAGCCTTGCACACGGGATATTTTTAAACGGAAGAACGTTCTCCTCCGAAGCACGAATCGTGTATATACAGCCGCTCACTCCCTCGGAGACCTCACGCAAGGCATTGGGATAAAGCTCATTGTAAACAGGGATATCGCCGTCGAAACCATACGGAAACCAATAATACGGACGCTGCACCGCGTTGCATAGGTAAAACGCCGCCACGACATCAATTGTAGACAAATAGATGTATGGGCGGTCGTGATCGGCTAAATTGGGCTTCAGCACTGTAAGCTTTTTGATGTTGCTGCCGTGATATAATGTTATCATACCAAAAATTTCCTCATCACAACAGCGTCGTCGTCGGGATAGTAATTTCTCCGCATGGAGATACGCTCATATCCCGATTTTTCGTAAAGTGCGATCGCTGCGTTATTGCAGCTGCGAACCTCCAGAAAGCACACCGCCGCTCCCCTATTTCTCATCTCGCCGTGAAGCCGCTCCAGAAGCGACTTTGCCAGTCCCCTGCCCCGATATTCGGGAAGCGTTCCGATTTGAAACAGCTCCGCCTCGTCTACCACCACGCGCCCGAACGCGAACGCCGCAATTCTCTCATCAAGACACTCGCAAACAAGCACGGTCAAAGGATTTTCAAGCTCGCTGCGGAGCATTTCGCGCGTCCATGAGCCGCCGAAACATTCCGTTTCAAGTGTATATAACTCTTCAAAATTTTCCATATCTTTCCAAAAAACAAAGGCTCGCCGAAAGACGAGCCTTAAGCCTTATTATCAGAAATCAATATCGTTTACCGCGGAATTAGCAAGTGAAAGTTCCTTCTTGGGGATCCGCTTCAACGGATTGTAGATGAATTTCTTACAGGAATCGTAAGCCTTAACCTCGCCGAACTTGGAGCATATTATCTTGTCGCCCTCGCCCGCTTTGCCGAGCTCACAGTACTTGCAAGACGGATTGATATTGTTACCGAACAGTTTTTTCTTAGCCATAACAACTTCCTCCAATTCAAAATTATTTTTCCTTATAAACATTATATCACATTCTCCTAAAAAAGTCCACGACAATTTATACAATTAAGTGTAAAATATCCTATTCTGTTTTATGAATAATTCACAAAACGCAAACCAACTTATTTTTCCTTCACATATATCGGAAGGACCTTATCAACAGCCTGCTCCGCAAAACCCGGCTCAAAGGGCACGATATACAGCGGCTTGTCGTTCAGATAATCTCTTGCGCGCTCTCCCAAAGCCCCGAACACGACGTCTCTGTCTCCGTTGAACTCAACGACCGCAAGATACGCGTCCTTGCCGTCAAGATTTATGCCGCGCAGCCATACGCGCTCCGTTTCGGGCATCTCCTTTGCCGCCTCGCACAGCTTGTCCGAAAGCTGAAACGGATAGGGCGACGGCGCATATATCTCGTATTGGGAATCCTTGGTGATAGCATGATTGGCGTGACCTTGCATAAGCACCTGCTTTTGCTCCAGCCACTGTGCCGCAAGATTTTTTTCCACCTTGAAGTTGTCCGAAAACGGATTTACCACAAATCCTTTACATTCAGGGTTCACGGCAAGCATACCGGCGTAGTTATCGAAAATAAACTGCGCGGTCTGCTCCGCCTCGGCTTCTTTCCAAAGAGCAAGGTCCTCCGACGACGTGAACACGGGGAAGTACTTATCTCCCTCGGCGCTGCGAATAAGCTTGAAAGTGATGTTCTGGTCGCCGTTGCCCGCGTCCTCAACCGTAACGGGAGAGATAAAGCGCGTATACAGAACAAGCTCCGCGACGATACTGTTCCACAGTTTGTTTCTTATTTTCTCATCGTTGAGATCAACCGTTCCGCGTTCCAAAAGCAGCTTGTTAAGCTTTTGTTTTTCAAGCTTTTCATTTAAATGCAGGTTATTTTCCATATATGTTCCTTTCCTATATAAACACCGAAGTTCACCTTGACCGAAAAAAATTACAGAACGCGCTCCAGCGCCGAGATCGAAATATCATCACGGCTGCCGCTTCGCGAACGCGTTTTCAAATGCTCCTCAAGCGGACGCGTCAAGCCGCTTTCCACAGCGGAAAGAGCCCGCTGC
>DKXD01000148.1 GCA_002492075.1 Ruminococcaceae bacterium UBA7135 | reverse complement strand
TGCTGTAAGCTAAACTATAATTTCCCTTAAAGCCCTTGACAATTACGCGAAAAAGATGTAGAATAATAAGGAGCGGTTGATTTATAATAAGAAATACCGCCGGAATTACATCGGCAAGGCATTTGTAGAGCCTGTCGGAAAGGAAAAAACCATGAAAATCACATTGAAAAACGGAGAAGTCAAGGAATTTGAAGCGGGTATGTCGGCGTTTGACATCGCGCGGGAGCTGGGACTTGCCAAGGTCGCTTGCGCGGCGGAGATAAACGGCAAGATTTGCGATATGCGAACTTGTCTCGACAAGGACAGCACATTAAATATCCTTACATTTGAAGACGAACAGGGGCAGAGAGCGTTCAATCATACCGCGTCGCACGTTCTGGCGCAGGCGGTAAAGCGGCTGTTCCCGAAAACGAAGCTTGCTATCGGTCCGGCTATCGACAACGGATTTTATTACGATTTCGACACCGAAGAGCCGTTCACCGTGGAAACTCTCGCCAAAATAGAAGCGGAAATGAAGAAGATCGTCAAGGAGAGTATTAAACTGGAGCAGTTCACACTCTCTCCCGACGAAGCTATAAAATATCTTGAAGAGCAGGACGAGCCTTATAAGGTTGAGCTTTGTAAGGAACACGCGGACAAGGGCGAGCCTATATCGTTCTATAAGCAGGGCGATTTCACCGACCTGTGCGCGGGACCGCACCTTATGAGCACAAGCTCCGTTAAAGCGTACAAGCTTACGTCCGTTACGGGCGCGTACTGGCGCGGCAGCGAGAAGAACAAAATGCTTACGAGAATTTACGGCACTGCATTTCCCTCAAAGGACGCTCTTAACGAGTATCTCACCTCCGTTGAGGAAGCGAAAAAGCGCGACCATAATAAATTGGGGCGCGAGCTTGAATATTTCACGACGGTTGATTATATCGGTCAGGGTCTGCCAATACTGCTGCCAAAGGGCGCGAAGGTCATTCAGATACTCCAGCGCTGGGTGGAAGACGAGGAAGCGAAGCGCGGCTGTCTGCTCACCAAAACGCCGTATATGGCAAAGCGCGAGCTGTATAAGATCTCGGGGCACTGGGATCACTACCTCGACGGAATGTTCGTTCTCGGCGACCCCGACGACGAAACCAAGGAGTGCTTCGCGCTCCGCCCGATGACCTGCCCGTTCCAGTATCAGGTATTCCTGAACCGTCAGCGTTCCTACCGCGACTTGCCAATGCGCTTAACGGAAACGTCTACCTTGTTCCGCAACGAGGACAGCGGCGAAATGCATGGACTTATCCGCGTGCGTCAGTTCACGATCTCCGAGGGTCACTACATTCTCCGCCCCGAACAGCTTGAGGAGGAGTTCAAGGAGTGTCTCGACCTCGCGAAGTATATGCTCGGCACGGTGGGCTTGCTTGAAGACTGCACGTTCCGCTTTTCTCAGTGGGACCCCGCAAACCCGAAGAACAAGTACGAGGGCACGGCGGAGCAGTGGGAAACCGCTCAGAACGCTATGGAAAAGATATTGAACGATCTCGGCGTTGAATACACGATAGGAATAGACGAGGCGGCGTTCTACGGACCGAAGCTCGATATTCAATACAAGAACGTTTTCGGCAAAGAGGACACGCTCGTAACCATTCAGATAGATATGCTGCTCGCACCGCTTTTCGGTATGGAGTATGTTGATGTTGACGGCACAAAACGCCACCCCTACATCATTCACCGCACGTCGCTGGGCTGTTACGAGAGAACTCTCGCGTATATGATCGAGAAATACGCGGGAGCGCTGCCGCTTTGGCTCTCTCCCGAGCAGGTGCGCATACTCCCCGTAACCGACAGAGCCAAAGAGTACGGCGAGAAGATAGCTGCAGATCTCGATAAGTACGGCATACGCACAACGGTAGACAACCGCAACGAAAAGATAGGCTACAAAATACGTCAGGCGCAGCTTGAGAAGATACCGTATTTCTTTATAGTCGGCGACAAGGAAGTGGAGGACAACACCGTATCGCTGCGTTCGCGCAAGGACGGCGATCTCGGCGCGTCTCCTACCGACGAGGTGATCGCTAAGATAGTTAAGGAGAACGCCGACAAGGTCAGATAACGAAAAGAGGGTATCCGAATGACAGACAGAATCAAACACGCGGCACTTGCGGCGTTCACAGCGCTTATTTGCATAGGCTTCGCGGGCTGCTCCGCCGCTCCCTCCGATATTCCGGGAAGAACGTTCGTCTATGAAAAGGACGGCTTTGGCAGTGACTTCACAATAAAGTTAAACGGCGACGGAACGTTCACCTATTACGAGGGCGCTTTCAGCAGCTATGTGGGCAGCGGCGAATGGTCGTCGGAAAACGGCGTGCTCACTCTCTCGGAAAACAGACAGGACAGACTGTGCGAAATGCGGTTTGCGGAGGGCGGCGGCAGCTTGCTGTTCTGCGCGGACGGTTCGGATAACTTTATGTATGTAAAAGCCGAGGACGGCGATAGATTTTTGGCGATAAAAGACTAATACCGAGCTTTTCTCCCCCCCGCTTCGCGGGGGAGAGAAAATAAGACAGCGTCAACAGACTAAGGAGGCAGAATTTTGGCAGAAGAAAAAAGACCGATAACGGAAGAGTTTGGCTGGGCAAACGACAGCTTACCGAATTCCGGCGAGGAAAAACCCACCGAAGAGCTGGATTGGCTGGAGGACTTGAAAGATATGAATAAAGACCTCGAAGAGCGTATAATCGAGGCGAATAAGGACACAACAAAGGTAAAGTGGAACAAGCTGCTTCCCGATCTTATGGCGGCAGATATACTTATGGTGGGGCAGTTTACCGAGCAGGCGGACGCCGCGGGGAACAAGCAGCTCAATATCCTGATGATGCAGAAAAACGGACACGTTATCGTGCCGTTCTTCACAAGCCCCTCAAAAGTTGGAGCAATGGCGAACCCCACCCATAATCAGTTTGATGTGATGAAAGTGAACATCGTGCGTTTCTTCCAATCCATCGCGGGCAAGCCCTGCATAATGAACCCGATGTCCGACGCTTCAAGAATTTTTTCGCCGTTCGAGATGAAGATACTGGCGGCTGAAAATATCGATAAAGCACCCCCTCTTCCCACGCAGGAAAATGCATAATTAATACCGATTTTCAACAGGAAGAGTACAATTTTTCTGCAAGTTGTTATTTCTCCCCCCTGCGAAGCGGGGGAGAGAAATAACACAGTGCGTCTGATTTTAACGGGAAATCAGTATTAGTATAAGATGTTGATCTATGGAGAAATAATATTTTGAGCACTTATAACAAACTAAGCATCATAGTACCGTGTTACAATGAGGAGGAAAGCGTTCCGCTGTTCTATGCGGAAGCGATAAAGCAAGATGAGTTTTTCGCGTCCAAAAACGTCGAGCTGGAGTTCATTTTTGTGAACGACGGTTCCCGCGACAAGACCGTTGACGTTATAAAATCGCTTCGGGAAAAGGACGAGCGGGTGCATTTAGTGTCGTTTTCGAGGAACTTCGGCAAGGAAGCGGCTATTTACGCGGGCTTTGAAAAGGCAAAGGGCGACCTCGTTGTGCTAATGGACGCCGATCTTCAGGACCCGCCCGCGCTGCTGCCGCAAATGTACACTCACATCGCGGACGAGGGCTACGACTCGGTGGGCTCGCGGCGCGTGACAAGAACGGGAGAACCGCCCATACGCTCGTGGTTCGCGCGGCGCTTTTACGGACTTATGCGGAAAATATCCAACACCGAGATAGTTGACGGTGCGCGCGATTATCGAATGATGACCCGAAAGGTCGTAGACGCGATACTTTCAATGAAGGAATACAACCGCTTTTCAAAGGGCATATTCGGCTGGGTCGGCTTCAAGACAAAGTGGCTGGAATACGAGAACATCAACCGCGTTGCGGGCGAGACAAAATGGTCGTTTTGGAAGTTGTTTTTGTACTCCCTCGACGGCATTATGGCGTTTTCGACCGCGCCGCTCGCTCTGCCTTTGGTTATGGGTATACTGTTCTGTCTGGCGGCGTTCGTGCTGCTGGTGATACTGATAGTCCGCGCGGCGCTTGGGTACAACGTGCTGGCTCTGGGCATTTTCAGTGCGGTCTCGTTCGTCGGCGGCGTTATACTCGGGTGTATGGGCATTGCGGCGATGTATCTCGGCAAGCTCTACCTTGAAAGCAAGGACAGACCGAAATACCTCGTCGACGAGGAGTTCTGACAAATCAAAACAAATATCCCCTCGGACAATCACGCCGAGGGGATCAAAAATATTATGTAGAATATTTTATATTTACAGCTTTTGCAACAGAATCTTTTGCCCACGAAGAAAGGTTAACAGTTACACCTGCCCCATTCCATGAAAACCCTACTGCTGCAAAAGGGCTTTTATTATGCACATATTCTGCATTTATCACTGTGGTTTTGCTGTCCTTGTTATAAATTTTGTATCTTGGCAACAAAGACATTCGCGCCCACCCTTTTGCCCCGACAAGACCCTTTGGATTTGCAGGTGGGTTGCCGCGATTTAAATACGCAATATAACCAAGCCCGCCTTGATTAAGCTCTGTTGGATTGACTTGTGAATCCGATTCAATCCAATCGCTGGTTTTATAGTCAAAACCATATAAAAATTTTTTATAGTCTATTGAGCGGAAAGAATCTTGTTTAAATGCAAACAACCCGGATTCCCAATTCACCGAAATCCCATCCTTCATGCAAATCGTTGGTTTCCCGCCAAACCATTCATATTGAACATATAAAACTACTTCTTGAATTACTCCCTTACCGTTTTCATATTCTATAGTTTGGACGCTGCTGATTTTCAGCCGCATTGCGCTTTCGGGTATGGTATCTAACGGTGAAGCTCCAAACAACGAATACGATTCCGACATATCTACCGTTTCTGTTCCGAGAAATTGAAAGTCTTTCCCATAAAATGTATTATATATGTCATCTATAGCCGAGACTTCGTTGTTTTCCAGAAAATCTTCCGGAAAGCCTTGCGATATCAAATAATCAATTTTATCCTCAACAGTTAAAGCTTCTGCCGTAGCCGTAAAGTTAAGAACAACAAAAACCGCAAGCGCTATAAATAATGATAATATTCTTTTCATATTTACCTCCGTTCATTCATGTCATTTTGTATAAACACATTATTTTGTTCATATTGATTAAATGATCTGTTTGAAAAATGTGTTTTTTTCTCACGAACATGTGCCGCTATTACAAGTATTAAGCCGATAAACCCAAAAAGCAGACCGGCTAAAAAGAAAATATCATAAACATTAACCTCGCTTGAAGTATTTGAAAGCAATATCCCGAACAAAAGAAAACCTATTCCCAATTTATAGCCCATAACTACCTCCAAAAAATGTTTTGTTTATTATATACCATTACATTTATAATTGTCAATATCATTTTTTTATGAAAATTGCTCGTCAATATTGTTTATTTTGCACAGGTAAGTAAACTGGTTCTTTCACCAAAAAATCACTTGACATTTTCGGGAAAATGAGTTAAAATAAGGTTAGGGAGTATCCTCCCTGAAAAGGCGAGTTCGCCGAAGCGAAGCAGAGAGACGCTCGGATTTTTAAGCGCCGAAAATCGCGGTTTCGTCACAATGCCGCAGATTTTCAGCTGTCACACCCTTGCCGCAAAGTCCCGCGGACAAGGTGAGGCGCAGGGCAGGTCCCGAACAGATCAAAACAAAGCAGAGCCGAACGACCCTCACCGCCGCACACAAGCGGGGCAAACGCCGCACCTTAACTAAAAATTAAATTTTTGATGATCCGGCGGGCGCGAAATGTGTGCGAAAAACATACGCTTTGGGAAATCGGTATTCAGCGCGGAACAAAACGGTAAGCAGAGCGGGGACGTTCTAGGTTCACCGGCTTGAACGGGTAAAACTGCCGATCGGGCGTTGTTTTGTGTTTGTTATGAGAAATTATCGGATAATTTTTAACGGCAGCCCTCCGACTTTTTGCAGTCGG
>DKXD01000073.1 GCA_002492075.1 Ruminococcaceae bacterium UBA7135 | reverse complement strand
TCCCATTATACTATATATATATATATATATATTCAAGCACGTTTTCGACAAACTTTACGCGCCCGAAAAACTTTATTTGGTAAACTTATACAAAAGCAAAAAATCCCCCTCGGAAAACCGAGAGGGATAACGGAAAACCCGCAATTACTGATTGTCCTCGATGTATTTTACAATATCGCCGACGGTCTTGATGTTCTCGACCTGATCCTCGGGGATTTCCACACTAAACTCGTCCTCGATAGCCATAACCAGATCAACCACGTCAAGGGAATCCGCGCCGAGGTCATCGGTTATCGACGAGTCTTGGCTGATGCTCTCCTTGTCGTCAACGTCAAGCTGCTCCGCGATAAGATCCTTTACCTTTTCAAAAATGTCCATAAGATACCTCCAAAATATTCCGCCGCATTTTCGGTTTGCGTTTGATCCCCACCGATTTCATACGATCTATGCGGCATTGTCAAGTTATATTATAAATCAATCAACAAAAATAATCAATAGGCAAGCCGAAATTTTTTCGGGTAATTTTTCACAAATTTATTCGGTAAACATACCGATTTTTCTAAACTTTTGATAACGCTGTTCCAAAAGCTCCTTTTCACTCACCGTTTTTAAACGCGAAACAGCCTCCGCAAGATACTCGTAAATGCTGTCCGCAGCCTGTTCGGGAGCACTTTGAGCGCCGCCCTCGGGTTCCTTGATTATTTTATCGCAGATACCGAATTTTGTCAGATCCTCTGCGGTGATTTTAAGTATCTCGCAAGCCTCTTTCTCTCTGGAGCCGTCCTTCCACAGGATAGAAGCCGCGCCGCGCGGAGAGATAACGCTGTACAGCGCGTTTTCCAGCATGGCAAGCTCGTCGCAGACAGCCAAAGCCAATGCGCCGCCGCTGCCGCCTTCGCCCAGAACGATTGAAATTATCGGAGTTTTCAGCGTCATAAACTCGTAAAGATTTCGCGCTATTGCCTCGCCTTGTCCGCGCTTCTCCGCTTCAATACCGCAATACGCGCCGGGAGTGTCCACAAAGCAGATCACGGGTCTGTGAAATTTCTCCGCCTGCTTTGCAAGGCGCAAAGCCTTTCTGTAACCCTCGGGGTGCGGCATCGAAAAATTCGTGCGCTTGTTCTCCTCAAGGTTTCTGCCCTTTACCTGCGCTATCACCGTCACCGCCGTATCCGACAAAAAACCTATCCCGCCGATTATCGCCGCGTCGTCGCCGTAATACCTGTCGCCGTGGAACTCCATAAACCGCGTGAATATCGCGGGGATATAATCGTTCACCGTCGGGCGGTTCTTGTCGTGAACCAACCCCATTCGCTCCCATGCCGTTAAATTACTCATATTTAGATTTAAAATTTGCGAACCGTGCGGCTTCGCCGCACTAGCCGAGCAATCTTGCCTCCGTTTCGCTTTGCTTCACTACGGCAAGATTACTCGCTTTCGCAAATTTTATGTCCCCCCCGTTACGTTGTTTTTATTTGCAGCGTTCTTTTAATGCGCCGCCGTTACGTTGCTTTTCGTCAATCCATCCAGCAGCTGAGCTGCTCCAACCCGTTCAGCCGTTCAATGCCCTTCGTTGAGCGGAACACTGTTTCGACAAACTCCGCTGTGCGCAAATTCGGGAAAACCGCCAGAAACTCGAGATCCGCAAACTCCAGACCTTTTATCCTCAGCACCTCAACACCCGTAAAAAGCGGAACGTCGCTCACTATTCCGCGGCTGACATCTCCATACCAAGCGTCAAACTCCTCGTCCTCGTGCTGCTCGTAATAGTGCTCGCTAGAAACGCTCTGCAAAAAACCATTCCACAGCTTCTCCGCTTTGTCGGAATTCGCGTATTCCTCCCACTTTTCGTCCTCGCTCTCAAGCCCGAACATCGAAAGCTGCAGGGGCGTCTCCCCGTTCTTATAACACTCAATAAGCTGTGATATGTCGCCGCCGCGCAGACAGAAAGTCCACTCATCGCCGCCGTCGGTATCAACAAAGGGTTTGGGCGGAACTTCAAGCGACGTCTCAATAAAAAAATCATTGTCAAAACTCTCGCCTATTGACAGATACTTTATCCGAGCCAAATCGGAAACTTCGATTTCTTCCTTGCTCAACAGCTTTTGTACAGCCTGTTCAATCCATTTTTGCGTAAACTTAACCGCCATTTTTGTACTCCCACTTAAAAATCGTTTTTGAAAGCGGACAATCTCCGTCCGTAAAAATGTTTTCGATGATTTGCTCCAAGCCTTTGAGCTGCTCCTCATTGCCGACCTTTGCCGTCACCATCATATCCCGCGCGGGCACAGCGAAGTAAAAATCACCGCCGTACTGCTCGCCGATTGTGTTCATAATATTCATCAGAAGTATGCTGCTCGCCTCAAAATTGCCGCCGCATATAACTCCCCAGCCGCCGTAGTTAGCTTGCTGTATGTGGAATTCCACGTCGTTCCACAGATTGCGGCAGGCGGTCTCGTAAAGCTCATCCTCGGTCGTGCCCTCGGGCAGCATAGAATACTGCGCCATGGTAAAGCGGTCGCCGTTGTCGAACACGTAAAACACGCCCACGTCCTCGCCGAACACGTGCCACGGGATATCCTCGCTTATGGGGTAGCGTCTTCCCTCTTGCCCGTTATCGGCAAAAGCGGTGATAAAACTCGTCCCGCCGTCGCTTATCACCGACTTTATCCACGGATAGACCTTGCTCATATCCGCGCTCATTTGCCGCTCCCCGCCATTTCTTTGGGAAAACCGTGCAGCTTCAAAATATTCGACAGCACCTTTCTCATCATTCCGCGCTCGGCTATCATATCAACGAAGCCGCATTCCTGCTGGAACTCCGCGCTCTGGAAATCGTCGGGCAGCCGCTGGCGTATCGTATCTTGAATAACGCGCCGCCCCGCGAACCCTATAAGTACCTTAGGCTCGGCAATAATGATATCGCCAAGACTTGCGAACGAAGCTTCCACACCGCCCGTGGTCGGGTCGGTAAGCACCGTGACATACAGCCCGCCCGCATCGCTGTGCCGCTTTACCGCACCCGACGTTTTCGCCATCTGCATAAGGGAGATAATCCCCTCCTGCATTCTCGCGCCGCCGCTTGCCGTGAACATTATCACGGGCAGACCGCGCTCCGTTGCGTACTCGAACGCTCGCGTTATCTTCTCACCGACCACGCTGCCCATGCTCGCCATCATATAGTGACTGTCCATAATGCCGATAACGCAGCGATACCCGCGTATCGTGCACTCGCCCGTGACTATCGCCTCATTGGTCACGCACTGCTCCCGCATTTTCGCGACCTTTTCCTCATACCTCGGAAAACCTATCGGGTTCAAGGACTTTAACTCCGCGTCGAACTCCCGGAAGCTGTCCTTGTCCGCGGTAAGCTCCAGACGCTCCTGCCATGTGAGCCGCGCGTGATAATCACACTTCGGGCAGACCTTCATTGCCCGCTCGAACTCCTCATTATACGCCACGTTCCCGCACCTCGGGCATTTGAACAGCAG
>DKXD01000132.1 GCA_002492075.1 Ruminococcaceae bacterium UBA7135 | reverse complement strand
TAAAAATTCAAGCGGCGATGTCGAGAGCCTGAAAAAGCAGATCGCCGAGCTGCAAACCGCGAACATGGAGCAGCTTAAACAGCATAGCGCAGAAGTAAAGCGGCTGAAAACAGACGCGGCAATAGACGCGGCATTAAATTCGGCACGCGCTAAGAACAACACGGCTGTTAAGGCTCTTTTGAAGGACCTCGACAAAGCGGAATTTGCGGAGGACGGAACTATCAAGGGGTTATCGGAGCAGATCAAAGGATTGAAGAAGTCCGATCCGTATCTTTTTGACGACAATAACGCCAAGCCCGTTATCCGCGGAGCTGTTCCGGGCGAAACGGGCGTTGAGGACGGAGATCGGAAAGTCGACACTTCAAAAATGACCTACAGCGAAATGTGCGCTTATCTTGCGCAAAATCCCGGTGTAAATCTTGAACAGGCTTAACCGCGTTGGGAGAAAATCAACGCGAGAAAGCCGCATTGGAGCGAAAAAAGCGAGTGACGTTGCCGGAGCGAAGCGGAGGCAATGTCACTCGGCTAGCGAGCGCAGCGAGCGGTTTTTCGCGACTTTTAAATAAGAAAGGATGATTTAAAATGGCTAAATTTGACAGCAAAAGTTTTAACGCACAGGCGTTCGGAGCGTATGTGAAGCGTATTCCGAACCCCAAAAAGAACGAGCTTGCAAAAAGCGGCGCGGTGGGCTCTAACGAACAGGCAAAGGCGGCTTTGTCCTCGCAGACGGGCAGCTTGTACGCGCGTATCCCGTATTTCGGGCGTATCAGCGGAACAACGTCGCAGAACAACGACGGCGGCACGGACATCACGTCCACCAACACAACGACCTACGAACAGGGCTTTGTTACCGCTTCCCGTATGGACAGCTGGACGGAACGTTCGTTCAGCAAAAATATCACGGCGGGCGTGGACTTTATGGACAACGTTGCGGTGCAGATCGGCGATTACAAGCAAGAGGTCAAGCAGAATATGCTGCTGAAAATTTTAAACGGTGTATTCTCGATGAAAACGGACGGCGAGAGCGTTACCGCAAAGGCCGCGAAGGAATTTATCGAGAAGCACACGTTCGATATTTCCGCAAAGAGCGGAGATGAGGCGAACGTTGGCGCGGCGACCCTCAATACCGCAATTCAGAAGGCGTGCGGCGATAACAAGGAAATTTTCAAGCTCGTTATTATGCACAGCACGGTCGCTACAAATCTTGAAAATCTGCGGCTGCTGAAGTATCTTACTTACACCGACAAGGACGGCGTGACGCGCGATCTCGGCATAGGCACATGGAACGGGCGCACGGTGCTTGTCGATGACAGTATGCCTGTTGTCGAAACGGGTGCGAAGTATAAGAAAACCACTGATACCGCTATTACGGACGGAAAAACTTACTATACTAAAAACGGCGACAATTACACAACTGTCGGCACTCCCGCGGCTGCGGATATCGGCAGTTATTACGAAAAGACAGCGGACGGTGTTCCCGCCTATATCACTTATGTGCTTGGCGACGGCGCGATAATCCTTGACGATATCGGCGACAGCGTGCCTTATGAGATGAACCGCGATCCCGCGAAAAACGGCGGTCAGGATACGTTGTACGTTCGTGACCGTTATATTTGCGGCGTGGACGGTATTTCCTTTGAAAAGCCCGCCGCACTTACCGCGTCCGCTTCCAACGCCGATCTTGAAAACGGCGAGAACTGGCAGATCATCAACGACGGCGTAACGGCTATTTCGCACAAGGCGATCGCTATCGCGAGAATTATTTCCAAGGGGTAATACTATGGACACAACCGAACTGCTTGATCTGGCGAGGGAACGCGCGGAATGCTTCGGGTATGAAATGCAGGAGGGCGATGAATTCGCCCTTATTTTCGCGTTCAAAAAGGTCGAGGACACTATTAAAAACCTTTGTAATGTAGGAACAATTCCCGACGGGCTGGAGCATATCGCGGTAGATATGACGGTGGGAGAGTTTTTGTTTGCAAAGAAAACGTTCGCTCCCGAAAGTCTTAACGGTATCGATTTGGATTATGCCGTGAAGCAAATAGAGCTTGGCGACACCAATGTTTCTTTTGCGGTCGGGGCGGGCAGCTTAACTCCCGAACAGCGGCTTGACAGCTTTATAGACTATTTGCGAAACGGTTCTCGCGGACAGCTTACGGCTTTTAGGAAATTGAGGTGGTAGCGTGACTTTGAAATGGGTGGAGGATATGGTACGCAAGGAACTTGAAAGCCGGTACACCGGCGTTTGCTCCGTGTACGAATACGGCGGGCAGACAGACCCCGTAACGCATATTACATCTCACGGCGAACGGCTCGTTTTAGAAAACCAACCGTGCAGAGTATCGTTTGGTTCGCTGTCTGCCGCGTCCGAAAAGTCGGGTGCGGCGGCTGTGAAGCAATCCGTTAAGTTGTTTATATCGCCCGATGTGAGCGTTAAGAGCGGTTCTAAAATAACCGTTACGCAAAACGGCGTTACTGCCGAATACGCGGCGAGCGGCGTTCCCGCCGTTTATCCCACTCATCAGGAGATAATGCTTGAACTGTTTCGGGGGTGGGCGTGATGGCTATGGGACGTATGGATATTTCCGATTTAAAGCGGCTGCGCGACAAACTGGCGCGAAATTGCAGCGCGGAACAAATCGATAAATTTTGCGAGAGCTGCGCCAAAAGGATCGCGGGGCAGCTTTTGAGAGATGTTGTAAAACGAACGCCCATCAAGAGCGGTAAGCTCGAAAGCTCTTGGAAAGCGGGAACTATCAAGAAAGACGGTACGACCTACACGATAACGGTCGAAAACAACGCGCTTTCCGACAACGGCGTGCCGTATGCGATATACGTTGAGTTCGGGCATCGAACGCGGTCGGGCGGCTGGGTTGAGGGAAGAAAAATGCTCACGATAACCGAAGAGGAGATCAAGGAAAAAATGCCGACAGTTTTAGACCGCATGGTAGCGGATTTCCTGCGGAGGTGTATGCAGTGATACAATCTATTATCGAGGGAATTTCAAGCGCGATCTATGAGGAGTTTGGCGGCGAATTCGCGATTTATTCGGAAGAGGTGAAGCAGGGCTTGAAAGAGCCTTGTTTTATTATTTCGTGCGTGAGAACGGGGCGTATCCCCGAAATGCGGCGCGGGTATACTCAAAACAATTTATTTTGGGTGCAGTATATTCCAAAAGAAAACGGACGGGAAAAAGCGGAATGCTGCGCCGCTGCCGAACGCCTTGAACGCTGCCTTGAATACATCACGGTCGGCGGCGATTTGGTGCGCGGTGTGGATATTCATCACGAAACAAACGACGGAGTGCTGACGTTCTCGGTTACGTACAAGGTGCGCGTTGTTGAGCAATACGAACAGTCCGAAGCCGAAATGGAAGCATTACAAAAATCTGTTAATTTGAAAGGGTAAACAATATGGATAGTGCTAAGGCAGAAACAAAGGTCGAAACAAAGGTCGAAAAAAGACAGCCGCAATATTCCAAAGAGCAAGCGTTAAAATCGAAGCTGTTCGAGAAGAACCGCGACGCTCTTGCGGTGATTTTGGACGACAAAAAAAATTACACAAAAGCGGAGATACAAACTGCTTTGAAGACTTTTTATGAAAGGAGAGTGAAGTAAAATGGCACTTGGAGGAGGTGTTTTTACAACGCAAAACAAGGTTTTGCCCGGAACGTACATCAATTTTGTTTCGGCGGCGAACGCAAGTTCTGCGTTGTTGGATCGCGGCTCGGTTGCAATGCCCCTTGAGCTTGACTGGGGCGTTGACGGAGAGGTTTTTGAGGTGACGAACAGCGCGTTTGTTGAAAAATGCGCCGAGATATTCGGGTATGACTACTCTCATCCGAAAATGGCGGGGCTGCGCGATCTGTTTTTGAACGCGCGGACGCTTTATGCTTACAAGCTGACAAGCGGAGGCAAAAAGGCAAAGAACACATACGCCGAAGCACTGTACACGGGCGTTCGCGGAAACGATATCAAGATAGTTATTAGTACGAACACGGACGATGAAACGCTGTTCGACGTTACCACAATGCTGGACGTGGTTGTGGTCGACACGCAGACCGTTTCAACAGCGGACGAGCTTAAGCCCAACCAGTTTGTTAAATTCCTTGCAGCCGCGGAATTGGCTGCAACGGCGGCAACTCCGCTTTCAGGAGGCGAGAACGGTGTGGTGAATGGCGAATCACATCAGGCGTTCCTTGACAAGATCGAGGTTTACGGCTTTAACACGCTGGGCGCGGCGGTCGAGGATAAGTCTGTTAAGGGAATGTACGCGGCGTTCGCAAAGCGTATGCGCGACGAGGTCGGAGTGAAGTTTCAGTTGGTTCTGCACAATTACGCTGCCGATCATCTGGGTGTTATCAATGTTAAGAACGAGGTCAAGGTTTCCGAAAACAGCTCGTTCAACAAGGCGGCTTTGGTGTATTGGGTAACGGGTGCGGCTGCTGGCTGCGTCATAAATTCGAGCATTCAGAACCGCATTTACAACGGCGAGTTTGACGTTGATACCGAGTTCACACAGACGGAGCTTACCAAATCAATCGAGGCTGGCGAGTTCGTGCTTCACAAAGCGGGCGGCGATATTCGCGTACTTAAAGACATTAACAGCAAAGTTACCGTTTCGGACAGCGAGGGTGAGATATTTAAGGAAAATCAGACCGTGCGCGTGATGGATCAGATCGCGAACGATATCGCGGTTTTGTTCAACACAAAATATCTCGGTGCTATCCCCAACGACGCGGCGGGTCGCGTTTCGCTGTGGGCTGATATTGTGGATCATCACAGGCGGCTTGAACAGATACGCGCTATCGAGAATTTTAACGAGGAAGATGTTACGGTCGAGCAGGGCGGCGGCAAGAAGTCCGTGGTCGTTACCGACGCGGTGACAGTCGTTAATGCTATGGATAAGCTGTATATGACCGTAACAGTCGCGTAAAGGAAGGATGAGATAAATGGGCAATAACGTTACTATGAACGCAAAGGACGCGGTTTTCGGCAGTCTGGCGGAATGCTTTGTTACTATCGACGGACGGCGTTACAATTTTATGAACCTAACGGAATTTGAGAGCAAGTGGGAAGTGACTATCACGGACGTACCTATTCTCGGCAAGGTCGGGCTGGGTCACAAGGCGACGGGCGGCAAAGGCACCTGGAGCGGCACGGCGCACTACAACACCTCCGTATTCCGCAAAATGGCGAACACCTATCAAAAGACGGGCGTTATGCCGTATTTTGATATTCAGGTGTCGAACGAGGACCCCACAAGCGCGGCGGGCAGACAAACAATAATCCACCGCGGCTGCTTGTGCGACACGTTCACGCTGGCGAAGTTTCAGGCGGGAGAGGAGCTTTTGGACGAGGAGCTTTCCGGAACGTTTGAGAGCTGGGATATGCCGGAGACATTCAAGGACTTGGACGGCTTTGCCGCGAATTAATTTAAAACAGGAGGATAAATATTATGAGCAACAGTAAATTTGCCGCTTTTATGAAGCAGAACAAGGTCAAGAAAGAGAATGGTTTTTATGCACCCACAAAGTCGCTTTGCGATGAGAACGGTGCGCCGCTGAAATGGGAGTTTAAGCATATCACTCCCAAGGAAAACGACGAAATACGCGAGGAATGCTCGAAAGAGATCCCCGTTGTAGGCAAATCGGGAATGTACCGCACAAAAGTCGACGCGGGAAAATATGTACGCAAGCTGATCGCCGCTTCGGTGGTGTTCCCCGATCTGTATGACGCGGAGCTTATGGACAGCTACGGCGTGAACAAGCCCGAAGACCTGTTGGTGGAGCTCGTGGACGACGTGGGCGAGTATAACGATCTCGCGGAGTTCGTTCAGAAATTTCAGGGCTTTACTTCTTCGTTTGAGGATAAGGTCGACGAGGCAAAAAACTGATAGACGGCGGCGATTGGGAAGCCAACTACGCGTATTACGCGCTGTTGAAGCTCCATATTCCGCCGTCGGTTTTTCTCGAAATGGGCGATAATGAAAAGGCGTTCGTTATTGCCGCTATCAAAACAAAGGTCAAGAGCGACAAGGAAAGAGCGCGGGAGATCAAACGGAAAACACGCAGAAAGTAGGGGTGTGAATGTCTACTCTTGGATCGAGTATTCGGCTGAACGATCAGATGTCGAATACGCTTTTGCATATAATTTCGGTTATGGACTCCACCGTGAACGTTGTCGACCGTATGAACTCCGCACTTGCGGCGGACGCGGACACAAGCTCGTTTGAGGCGATGAGCCGCAGCATAGAGAACGTTCGGGAACAAATTCGCGGGCTTGCCGCGACAGAGATACCCGTTCCCGAATGGCAGAGCGACACCTCTATTGAGATATTCAACACAAGCGGTATGGAGCGGTATCGTCAGGAAATAGGCTCGCTTACAAGTATGATGTCACAGCTGGCGGCGACACAGGATCGGATAACACAGAACGCAGTTTACGGGAATGTTCTGCCGCCTAACGCCGCCGCTGATATGGCAAATCTTAACAATCGTATCGGCGCGATCGGACAGCGCATACAGGAAATATCCTCGCGCCCGATTGACGCGGTAACCCCACAGGAGCTTAATCAGCTTGCGCAGCTTCGCGGACAATTAAACACGGCGTTACAGCTTCAAAACGAGATGAACGCCGCTGCCGAAAATATGGA
>DKXD01000063.1 GCA_002492075.1 Ruminococcaceae bacterium UBA7135 | reverse complement strand
AAATATCGTGGATATGATGGGCGGAGAGATCGATGTGGAAAGCGAACCGGACAAGGGCACCACTGTTACGATAAAATTTGAATTTAAAGTACTTGCCCAAAGCACGGAACACAAAGAACTTACCGATTTCCGCGGTCAGCGGGCTCTTGTTGTGGACGACGACTTCAACACCTGCGACTGCGTTACGGGAATGTTAAACGAGCTTGGAATGAGGGCGGAATGGACGCTCTCCGGAAAAGAAGCGGTGCTTCGTTCCAAACAGGCGATAGCGCGAAACGACGGCTACGGCGTATACATAGTAGACTGCTTCCTGCCGGACCTTAACGGCATAGAGCTTGCACGGAGAATACGCCGCGAAACGGGCGGAAACGTTCCCGTGATAATCATTACGGCATACGATTGGACAGAGTTTGAAGAAGAGGCGCGCGAGGCAGGCATATCGGCGTTCTGCTCTAAGCCGCTGTTTATGTCGGAGCTTAAAAGCTGCCTTGAAAACGTTGCAGGCGGCGGCGCAAAAAAAGAAGAAGAGATCAAAACGCTGCTCAGCGGAAGAATACTTCTTGTGGAAGACAACGAGCTCAACCGCGAAATAGGCGTAACGCTGCTGTCGGACGCGGGCTTTGACGTTGACGTCGCCGAAAACGGACAGATAGCGGTAGATATGGTGGAACATTCTGAACCCGGATATTACAACGTTATTCTGATGGACGTACAAATGCCCGTTATGAACGGCTATGAAGCAACAAAAGCGATACGCCGTCTTGAAAACGAACAGCTGCGTTCAATACCGATACTGGCATTGACCGCCAACGCGTTTGAAGAAAACAAGATCGAAGCCATTTCAAGCGGAATGAACGGACATCTGGCAAAGCCAATCAATGTCGAAGAACTTTTAATTGCTTTGAAGGAAATAATAGAACAAAAATCATAATTTGCAATTCAAAACATCATGAACTCTAATTTTGCGGGCACAAGGGGGAAATATTGAAATGAAGTTAAAAAAAATGTTATCGCTTGCACTGGCTGCCGCGATCACGGTAAGCTCCATGCAATTCTCGGCGGCGGCAAGCGCCTTACCGAAAACGAACGACGTTAAAACAACAATCACAGAAAGCGTAAGCCGTAAATTTCTTGCAAGCGGCGATAAGTTTTCGCAAAACGGTCTGCTGTTTACGGAGCTGGAGGATGGCTCTTACGAGGTAGGATATGACTACTATGGGACAAAACCCGTCGGAACGGTAGTGATCCCCGAATCGGTAAACGGAAGGCTCGTCACACGAATAGCGGACGCGGGGTTCGCATACTGCAGCGAGCTTGTGAACGTCGTTGTTCCCAACTGTGTTATAAGCGTCGGCGCAAACGCGTTTTACGGAACGAAATTTCTGAATAATCAAGCGGGACCGATAAAATATGCGGGGAAAGTAGCTGTGTACTGCGATCCCAACGCAAGCACAGCCGCAATAGACCCCGGCACTCTGGGTCTTGCCGATAAGCTGTTTTACCGTTCGCCGGAGCTTGTTTCGGCAACGCTGCCCGCGGGACTTCTGAACCTCGGCTCGATGACATTCAACGACTGCCAAAATCTTACAACGGTGAATATTCCCGAAAGCATAAAAACGATAGGCAGCGGCGTATTTGCTGATTGTACAAGCTTGAAAGCCGTAAATATCCCAAGCGGAGTTACAAGCATAGGCGCTTACGCGTTCTATCACACTGCTCTTTCCAATGTAACGATACCCGAAAGTGTAACAAAGATCGGCAAGGGCGCGTTTGAAGAAAGTTCCTTGAACACCAACGGCGTTACCATTGGAAGCGGTTACATAGACATCGGCGGCCGCGCCTTTTACGGAACGCCGTTTTACGGAGCTCAGGGCAATATAAAATACGCGGGAAACGTTTTTCTCGGCTGCGGCAGCAACGTTACACAATTAACGCTTAAAGAAGGAACTACCGCCATTGCGGATATGGCGCTTAGCGGACACAAGAATATTGCAAGCATTACGATACCGTCAAGCGTAAAAACGATAGGCGCGGACGCGTTCTTCAATTGTCCGAAACTCACGGCGATAACCGTTCCCGAAGGCGTCAGCAGTATCGGCGAGGACGCGTTCAGGCTCTGCGAAGGTCTTGCGTCCGTTTCTCTGCCAATGAGCGTAAAGACCATTGGGCAAGGCGCGTTTTACGGCTGTCCGAACCTTAAAACGGTAAGCTATCCCGGTTCTGCGGTCGATTGGGCGGCAGGCATAAGTATGGGCAGCGAAAACGATTCCTTGCTGAATGTTCAGCCCACGTTGGGAAAAGCCCCGAAAACACCCGCGCCTATAACGGGAGCGGCGGTCACCAACACAGGCTCGAACAGCGTTTCCCTATCGTGGAACAAAAGCTCTATCGCCGATAATTATCGCATAGATGTACTGATAAACGGCAATTGGACAACACTTGGCAGAACAAACGCCACCTCGTTCACCGCAAATGGTCTTGCGGCTTATACCGAGTATCAATTCAGAATATACGCACTTGCGCGAAACATACTCAGCACCCCCGTTGGGATATCCTCAAGAACCAGAGTGGCGACAGTTTCAAACGTAAGCGCATCGTCAACGCCGAACAGCGTGACGCTCTCGTGGGCGGCGGTTCCCAATGTTGACTATTATCTGGTCAACATTTTTAAAGACGGTCAATGGCAAATGGCAGGCAGAACATCAAGCAACACGAAAACCTCTGTCACCATCGGCGGTCTGAACGAAAAAACTACATACCAGTTCAAGATATGGGCATTCAAAGGAAACGAATACGGTCCATCGGTCGCTGTTAATGCGGTTACTGCCGCCATCATCTACCCGGACACGGTAACCGGACTGACGGCATATGGATCTTCAACAAACAGCATTTCCCTCTCGTGGAACTTAACCTCCACAGCCGACAGCTACGAAATTGATATGTACAAAAACGGACGGTGGGTGTATGTTGCTAAAATATCGGGCAACTCCTACACCGTGAGCGGGCTTTCGGCTAATACAAGCTACGATTTCAAAGTGTTCTCGTTTAGGGGCAGCAATTACAGCAACTCCGCCGCTGTTACGGCGAGAACTGCCACGCCTGCTCCCGCTGCTCCGGCAACGGTAACCGGGCTTAAAGTGTCCAGTGCTGCAACAAGTAGCTTAACGCTATCGTGGAACAAGACCTCCACCGCCGACAGCTAT
>DKXD01000048.1 GCA_002492075.1 Ruminococcaceae bacterium UBA7135 | reverse complement strand
GGTTTGTGCGGTGTTGCCTTAAAGGTGCTGTTCGATTTATACAATGCAAAAAGAAACCTCAAAAAATCAGCCGCGCAAATAAAGAATTTGCAGCAGAAAAGGCTGCGTAAAATGCTGAAATACGCGTATGAATATTCCGCGTATTATCGTCGAATGTTTAATGTATCCGGCATTACGGCAAGGAATATCGGCACTGTTCCGCTTGAGGATTTTCCGACTATCGACAAGAAAACGCTGTTTTCGCATTTCGATGAAATAATCACCGTTTCGGATATAACGCAGAACGAGCTGCGGTGGTTTGACAAGAGCGCGGAAAAAGACCGCCGCGCGTTCAAAAGAAAATATCATGTTGTACATTCAAGCGGCAGCACGGGAAAACCCGGGTATTTCGTTTACGACAACAAAGCGTGGAGCAGTATGCTTATAGGAATAATCCGTGCGGCGCTCTGGGGAATGTCAATGCCGCAAATTCTGAAATTCCTTGCCGATAAGCCGAGGATAGCTTATATCGCTGCAACAGACGGACGCTACGGCGGAGCGATGGCGGTCGGCGACGGTATAGACGGCGTGGGCGCTTCGCAGATATATCTTGACGTAAAAACTCCGTTGTCGGAATGGGTGGAGCGTATACGCGAGTTCAAGCCGAATATGATAATCGGTTATCCCTCGGCGGTGAAAATACTCGGAGAGCTTGCCGAAAACGGCGATTTAGAGCTGAATATAGCGCGGATAGTTACCTGCGGCGAACCGCTTGGGGCTAATCTGCGGCGTTATCTCGAAACCGTTTTTAATACGGATGTCGTCAACTTTTACGGTGCAAGCGAATCGCTTGCTCTCGGAGTTGAGAGTGATCCCGAACAAGGAATGATTTTGTTCGATGATATGAACGTTGTCGAGGTGTGCGAGGACGGTATGTATCTCACGTCGCTGTACAATTTCGCGCAGCCGCTTATCCGTTACCGTCTGACCGATAGCCTCACACTGCAAAGCGCGGACGAGAGCTGTCCTTTCAAAAGATCGGTCGGACTTCTCGGCAGAAACGAAGATATTCTGTGGTTTGAGGACGGCATGGGCAGACGCGAGTTTCTGCATCCGCTGACGGTCGAGGGGTTTTGTATCGAGGGATTGATGGATTATCAGTTCGTACAGTTCGGAAATGACGCTTTTGAAATGCGCGCGCAAATCGCGGCAGATGCTTCGCAGTTCGATATCCGCAGCAAAATCATTGAACAGATGAAGAAGGTTTTGGACGAGAAAAATCTGGGGTTTGTTCAATTTCACGTTAAGTTCGCTGATGAGATCACACCAGACCGGACAACCGGCAAGAAGCGGCTTATTATCGGCACTTCGGAGTATGAAGCAAGGAGGGCGGTATGAAAAAGGTTATATTAAGCGCCCGAAACGTATGCAAGACATTTTCGCAGGGCGGCGCGGATACGCAAATTTTAAAGTCCGTAAGCGTGGACATTTACGAGGGCGACTTCACCGTGATAATGGGCGCGTCGGGCGCGGGAAAATCCACTCTGCTATACTCGCTCAGCGGAATGGACGGAATAACGGGCGGCGAAGTCTTGTTTGACGGCGAAAAAATAAGCGGTCTTCCCGAGAAAAAACAGGCGAAGCTGCGCTCGGAGCATTTCGGATTTGTGTTTCAGCAGACGCATTTGGTAAGTAATCTGACGTTGTTTGAAAACGTAGCGGTCACGGGGTATGTCGGAAAAAATCGCACGGTAAATTCGGTGCGTGAAAAAGCTCTTGAATTACTACGGCAGATGAATGTTGACAACGCAAAGGACAGGCTTCCATCGCAGGTTTCTGGCGGCGAGGCGCAGAGAGCGGCAATCGCCCGCGCTATGATAAATTCTCCGCGGCTGATCTTTGCGGACGAGCCTACGGGCGCGCTCAACAAATCGAACAGCGCCGAGGTAATGCGTCTGCTGTCGGAGCTTAACCGAAACGGGCAGAGCATTTTAATGGTAACGCACGACGTCCGCGCGGCACTCTGCGGAAACCGCGTTTTGTATATGGAGGACGGAAATATTCTCGACGAGCTGAATTTGCCGCCATACTCCGACGGCGAGGAAAAATCGCGCGAGCAGCAGGTCAACGAATGGCTTTCCGCGTTGAGGTGGTAATATGGAGATACTTACATTATTATCGGCAAATCTTCGGCGGCATAAGGGCAGCCTTATTGGGATATTTCTGCTTGTGCTGATAGCCGCGGCGGCTTTTGGAACGGTGCTTTCGGTGTGGACAAATTCGGGCGCTTATGTTCGGCGCGAAATGGAGCTTTCGGGATTTGGAGAGCTTACTGCTTGGGTATCTGGCGTTCCCGATATTTCGGAATTGTCGGCGGAAATCGAGAACATTCCCGAGGTGGAGCGCGTTGAAACACAGCCGCTTATATTCTCAAATTACAAGGTGAACGGCGGCGAATCGGACAGCGAGGGGCAGCTTATCACCTACTCTCCCGGCGAAAAACGATATAAATTTTTTGCGGACGATCTGTCGGGTTATTGTGAAACACCGCGTGAAATTCTAAGCGGCGAGGTTTACGTTTCGCCGTCAATGGTGACAATGCTTGACGTGAAGCTCGGCGACGAGATAACGTTTCCGATAGCGCGTTCGGGAAGAAATCTTACGTTTACCGTAAAGGGATTTTACGAGGATCCTTTTATGGGCAGCTCGATGATCGGAATGAAAGGCTTTCTGATAGGCGAAGCGGATCGCGCGGCGGCGCTTGACATTTTGAAAAACGCGGGGATAGACGCGCTTGCCCGCGACGGCGCAATGCTGCACATTTTCTCAAACAGCGGGCTTACCGTATCGGAGCTGAACGGCGTTATCAACGAAAAAACCGCCCTATCGCAATATGCGGAATTTGTTCACGGCAAGGACGCGATTTTGGGATTTATGGTGATTTTACAAAACGCGTTCTGCGGCTTACTGACGGCGTTCGCGGCAGTTTTGCTAATAATCGCGGCGGCGGTTATCGGTCACAGTATCGGCGGCACGATAAGCGCAGATTCGGTCAATATGGGAATTCTGAAAACGGTCGGGTTTGATTCGCGCAGACTGCGGACGGTTCAGCTTCTAATGTATCTTTTCCCGATCATTATCGGGTCTGCGGCGGGAATAATTCTTTCAGTGCCGCTCGGCATATTTATAGCAAATGCCACGATAACCACAACGGGAATAAAAATTCCGACAGCATTGCCCGGCGGTCTGACAGTGCTGTTTTTCGTGGCTGTTATAGTTCTGCTCGGTTTGTTTATCGTGCTGCGGACGCGGAAAATAATCAAAATTTCTCCCATGTCTGCAATTCGCGGAGAAACGGAAAAGGCGCGATTCTCTCCACAAAAAACGCTCTGCGCGTTCGGAAAAGCGCTGCATTTCCGACTTGCCTTGCGGCAGCTTATCTCGGGAAAGCGGCGGTATATCGGAGCGTTTGCGACGGCAATGCTGCTCGGTTTTTTCGCTTCGCTTATCGGGCGAATGGACACTTGGCTCGGCAAGGACGGAAAAGGCATGATGGACGCGTTCAATCCCGCCGACCATGATTTGGGGGTGCAGATATTCGGCAGCCTTACCGCCGAGGAGGCGGAGAAAACGGTGCTTAAATTTTCGGAAATTACCGACAGCTATTGGCTCGCAATGCCGAGCGCGGCGGTAAACGGCGTTGACTTCACGATAAACGTTATCGATCAGCCCGAGCGTTTTCATATTCTCGAGGGCAGGACTTGCACTGCAGAAAACGAGGTCGTGTTGACGGAATTTGTTGCCGCAGATTTCGGCGTTTCAATAGGCGATACGGTCACGGTGAGCGGCGGCAGGGGCAGCGGCGAATACACCGTTTCGGGAATTTACTCCTGCGCCAATGATATGGGAGATAATATCGGAATGAGCCGCGAGGGCTGGCTGAAGATCGGCAATGACGATCCGCGGCTGTGGTGCAGGCACTATTTTCTTGCCGATCCATCGCAAAAAGCCGCGATAACCGAGGCTCTGACAACGGCATACGGCGGCGACGTTCACGTGCACGAAAACACATGGCCGGGGCTGTTCGGGATAATCTCCGCAATGCGGATACTGATCGTTGTTATGTATGTGATGACCGCGGCGTTTATTCTGATTGTGACGGTCATGACGAGCGGCAGAATTATCTCCGCCGAGCAGCGTGATCTCGGGATTTACAAGGCAATGGGATTTTGCACAAATCAGCTTCGCACGGCGTTTGCGCTGCGGTTCGGGATAACCGCGCTTGTCGGTTCGGCTGTGGGAGTGATACTCGCCGCTGTTTTCACCGATCCGCTTGTATCGGCTGTGATGAAGCTCGCGGGGATAAGCAATTTTTCCTCCGCTCCGTCGGTCGGGAGCGTTCCGCTGCCGATAGGTGCGGTGACGGTGCTGTTCGCGGTATTCGCGTATCTTACCTCGAAGAAAATACGGTATACCGATCTTACGGTGCTGATCTCCGAGTAATACTAATTTGTGATCAACATATAGACAACATATGTGTTATTGCAAGACATTTAGGCATTAGGTTTGTCTACACTTTGAAGGCAAATTAGTATAATATGCTCAAACGCTATGCTTAAATATGACTTATAAGTATTTGCTATATTGGTAAAAGTATAGTACAATGTAATTAAGGAAAAAAGTTTACAGAAAGGAACACAAAATGAAAAACAATTTTTTTAAGGTAATACCGATAATACTAATTACCGCTTTGGCGGCAACAGGGTGCGCTAAAACCGACAGCAACGGCAGCAGTTCAACAAACGCTTACACCCCCGTTATCAGCAATTTAAACGGAAATTCCGATAATACGAACAGCAGTGCGGAAAGTTCAAGCGATAACCGTTCCGAAAGCCAAAGTTCGGAAAGTACGCCCGAAAGCGATATAAGCTCCGGAAATTCTTCGGTCGGACAGTCTGAGGCGGGAACGCTAAAGGTCAGCTTCGGTGACAGAAGTAATCCGTTTACGCTTCACCTATACGATAACGATACCGCTGCCGCCATAGCACGGCACGTTGGCACGGCGGATTGGCAGCTTCCGATCTATCACTATGACGATTACGAAAATTGGGAGGTCATGCAGTATTACGATGTCCCGTCGAGATATGACATTCCCTTCGCCGCCGAAAGCGTTTCATCCGAAAAGGCGGGCGAGGTCTACTACTCCGAGCCTAACCGCATAGTGTTGTTTTACGGCGACGCACAGGTCAGCGGCGAATATACCAAGGTCGGTTATTTCGACTTTACGGAGGAATTCAAATCCGCCGTTGAAAACAACCCCGTTGTTGAGGGCTGGGGCAACAAGCTGGTGTTTATTCAGCCGGGTGATTGATTAGAGTGTGTTCACATAAACCGAAAGATGAGCGTTGAGTGTTAATGCGAACACGCTCTAGCAAATTATATGAAAAGAGATGGTTTTTATGAACGCCAATGATGAAAACGCAATTGTGCAAAACTTGATAGACGCAGGCTGCGGACAAGAGCTTATCGCTGAATTTATGGACGACCTTCGAAAGGATAACATTTCCAAGGACTTAAAGCTGCTAGAGGCGCACAGGCGTATACTGTTGGATAATCTTCACAAGGAGCAAAAGCGTATAGACTGTTTAGACTATCTGGTTTATAAAATGACAAAGGAGAATTCGATATGAGAACAATCACAAACTTAACATTCGACGAGGAAAGAGCGCTGTACGGAGAGCGGGATATTATTGTTAAAGACTGCAAGTTCGACGGTTCCGCGGACGGCGAGAGCGCGTTCAAGGAGTGCGCGAACGTTACGGCGGAGAAATGCTTTTTCAATCTGCGTTACCCGTTCTGGCACGATAACAAGCTGAAAATCTCCGGCTCGGAAATGACGGAGCTTTGCAGGGCGGCGCTGTGGTATTCGCGCGATATTCAGATTACCGATACGAAACTGCACGGCATTAAGGCGCTCCGCGAGTGCGAAAACGTTGTAATGCGAAACTGCGACATAATTTCTCCCGAATTTGGCTGGTCGGTGAACGGTCTTGAAATGACCGACTGCACCGCCGAGAGCGAATATTTTATGATGAGATCAACAGGTCTGCGGTTCAAAAGTGTGAAGTTCAAGGGGAAATATTCGTTCCAGTACATCGAAAATTCCACGTTCGAGAACTGCGTTTTCGACACTAAGGACGCGTTCTGGCACGCGAAAAACGTTGCCGTGAAAAACAGCACGGTCAAGGGCGAATATCTCGCGTGGTACTGCGAGAACGTCACTTTTGAGAACTGCAAGATAATCGGCACTCAGCCGCTTTGCTACTGCAAGGGATTGAAGCTTATCGACTGCGAGATGATTGAAACCGATCTTAGCTTTGAAAAGTCCGAGGTCGAGGCATGCGTTACAACGCCGATAGTAAGCGTGAAAAATCCGCTTTCGGGACATATCTGCGCGCCGAGCGTTGGCGAAATTATCCGCGACGATGAAAATTCGCACGGCGAGGTAATTATTTGCGGCGAGTGCTGCTGTGCTTAGTATGGAGAACCTGCTCAAGGGAATTCTGATAGGGCTTATGTTCGGCGTTCCGATAGGCGCGGTCGGCGCTATGACCGTTCAGCGGACGCTTGACCGCGGTTTCGGCGCGGGCTTACTTACGGGGCTTGGCTCGTCTGTCGCCGATTGCCTGTACGCCTGTGTGGGAGTTTTCGGGTTGACCTTTATTTCCGATTTTCTGCTGAAATATCAGACGATCATCAACATTATAGGCGGTGTTTTCGTGCTGATAATGGGTATAAGTGGGCTTTTCAAAAAGTCCGCCGAGGGCGCTCAGCAGGAGTCGGCGGAGGGCGCGAAAATGTTTCTGTCGTCGTTTGTGGTCGGGATAACAAATCCCGCGGCGATCCTGACATTTCTTTTTGCGTTTACATATTTCGGCATTGCCGAGATCTCGGGAGCGTTGAACGGAATTTTGCTTGTCTTAGGTGTGTTTATCGGTACTTATATCTGGTGGAGCGCGCTCTCCGGCGCGGTATGCTTTATTAAGAGCAAGACGGGAAACCGTGGGCTGCCTTATATAAATAAGATATTCGGCGTTATTTTGATATTGTTTGCGGCAGTGATATTCGTGAAAATATTTTTGTAAGAGGGTGTGTGTATGAGAAAAATTATTTTGATTATCTTGGCGGCGGCAACGGCTTTAATAACCGGTTGCGGCAATTCCCGATTTAGCGGAGAAAATAGCGGTGGAGAGCCGATTTCCGAGTCACAAGTTTCAGCAGAACTCGAATCAAAATCAATAAATGAACCGACAAATTCCGACAGCACATCTGCGGATATGCCGACAATTATACAAAGCTCATTGGAGCAATCAAGCATGGCTTTGGATAACAGCCAAATTTCGGAGCAAACGACCGACAGGGAGAAAAACGATTTGAGCATTACGATTACGGTAAACGGACGCGCATTTTCGGCAACGCTTTACGATAACGAAACGGCGAGAGCCTTTAGAGAGCGTCTGCCGCTCACACTGGAAATGAGCGAGCTTAACGGCAACGAAAAGTACTATTATCTTCCCGACAGTCTGCCGAGAAATTCAAGCAGACCCTCGGCAATAAACGCGGGAGATATTATGCTGTACGGTGACAATTGTATTGTGATTTTCTATGAGAGCTTTTCGACCTCGTACAGCTATACCCCGATCGGAAAAAATAGATAATCCCGACGGACTGGCGGCGGCTCTTGGGAGCGGGAACGTTCATGCAGCCTTTGATTGACTTTACAGGAGGAGCAAAAATGGCATACGGTTATATTGATAAATTAAACGAGAATGTAGAACGCAAACACGTTCGGTTCAACAATCGTTTCGGTATCGATATCCTGAGGGAAATGGGGTATTTACTCAATGGAACGGCGAGATGATGAATCCGCAAACGCCCACAAAGCAGTTCTCAAAATTCCTTGAAAAGTACGGCTTGAAGCATCGTAAATTCCATTCTCTGCGCCATACATCGGCTACGCTCTTGCTTTACGCGGGCGTGAACATCAAGCAGGTGCAGGGACGTTTGGGTCACGGGGACATTGAGACGACAAACAAGTATCTGCACTTGATTGAAGAGGCAGATGTTGAAGCTGTAAACAAGCTCGATATTATGCTTTTGCCCAAGCGTTCCAAGAGCGAAGATACATACAATGGTGACAAAAAGACAGCGATTTCATAATAAAAGAGCCGCCCGAAATCCGTTAAGGAGATCGGGCGGCATTGTTATTCGGCGAGGTTTATAACCGTCTTTTTCTTTTTGTGAGCCATTTCCACGAACTTAACAGCGCCTCCGTATGACCGTGTAATATACGAGATTACCATATCCGATTGCTCAACCATAAACTTATTGCGGAAGTTAATGGCGAAACGTTTCGGAACTGTTTCTATGCCCTCTGGGAACAGCGTTGGGTAATCGCTTTTTTCCTTTGGAAGATACGCGAGAACAACATAGTAGCGTATAGGATAGACCGCGCTAATCTCCCGCAAAACGGAAAGGGCGAGCTTGTCAAAGTTGCCCTTGTCACCAACGTAAAAGAGGTCGACAGAGCGGTTCTCTATCAAGTCTATAATTGTTGTTTTCAGCTTGCCGCGAATTTCAAGCGCCGTGTTTGAGTGTCCGAAAAATGTGCAAGTCATAGTATCACCTATAAATTCATAGTAGTTATATTTCTGTATATGATATTTATAG
>DKXD01000066.1 GCA_002492075.1 Ruminococcaceae bacterium UBA7135 | reverse complement strand
ACCTTATAAAGGTGCTCGGCTGCGGCGTTGAGGTGAAGTCTAAGGCGAACAAGAACCTTAACTCATTCAATATTGATAATCTTCGTTGGAATAAAGTGGTAATTTGTACCGATGCTGACGTGGACGGATTTCAGATACGCACGCTTATCCTCACGATGATACAGGAGCTTTGTCCTACGCTTATAGAGCGCGGTTACGTTTATATCGCGGAATCACCTCTTTATGAGATAAACAGCGGGCAAAATACCTATTTTGCGTACACCGAAGCGGAAAAAACAAAGATACTCGGGAAGATCGGCGAGAAAAAGTATACGATACAGCGTTCAAAGGGATTGGGTGAGAACGACCCCGATATGATGAACCTTACTACCATGAACCCCGATACGCGGCGGCTTATCAAGGTAACGCCCACAAACGCGGAGCAGACAAAGAAGATGTTTGATGTGTTGTTGGGAAATGATCTTGACGGGCGCAAGGAGTTTATTCGCGAGAACGGCAGCCGTTATCTTGAAGCAGCAGACATTATGTGACAGTTGATAACTGCCAGTGCATAGTTGTCATCTGTAACTCGTTTTCCCCGCCGCAGTTGGGGAGAACCAAATAAACATTATTTCTGTAATGGAGAAAATAAATTGAAGAAAAAGACAGTTAAAAAGACAGAAAAATCGGCGGTCAATGCATATATTGAAAATTCGGGAATGGTTGTTGAAAGCGACATTGTGAATACTCTTGAAGAGAACTATATGCCCTACGCGATGAGTGTTATCATATCGCGCGCGCTCCCCGAAATTGACGGCTTCAAGCCATCGCACCGCAAGCTGTTATACACAATGTACAAAATGGGTTTGCTGAACAGCGGGCGCACAAAATCCGCGAACATTGTCGGACAGACAATGCGCCTTAACCCGCACGGAGACGCGGCAATTTACGAAACAATGGTGCGTCTGGCGCGCGGAAATGAGGCTCTGCTGCACCCATACGTTGACAGCAAGGGCAATTTCGGTAAGGCGTACAGCCGCGATATGGCATACGCCGCGAGCCGTTACACCGAGGCAAAGCTCGATAACATAAGCGCGGAGCTGTTTTCCGATATAGACAAGGACGCGGTGGATATGGTGCCGAACTACGACAACACCATGCTTGAACCGAGCCTTTTCCCCGTGCGGTTTCCCGCGGTTCTCGTCAACTCGAATTTCGGACTTGCGGTGTCTATGGCGAGCAACATTTGCTCGTTCAACCTTGCCGAGGTGTGCGAAACAACAGTCGCACTTATCAAAAATCCCGATCATAACGCGCTTTCCACACTTAAAGGACCCGATTTTCCCGGCGGCGGATATATCGTTTATGATGAAGCCGAGATGGAAAAGATCTACAAAACAGGTCTGGGCGCGGTCAAGGTTCGCGCGAAGTACAGCTTTGACAAGGACGCGCGCTGCATTGAAGTAACGCAGATACCCCCTACAACTACCGTTGAAGCGATAATCGACCGAGTGGTCGATCTTGTAAAGGATGGCAAGATCAAGGAAATATCCGATGTGCGTGACGAGACCGATCTTTCGGGTTTGCGGCTCGCGTTTGATCTGAAAAAAGGCCACGACCCCGATGCGGTGATGCAGAAGCTGTTTAAGCTTACTCCGTTACAGGAGAATTTCAACTGCAACTTCAACGTGTTGATAGCGGGGACTCCGCGAGTAATGGGCGTTTACGAGATACTCAGCGAGTGGACGGAGTTTCGCAGACAGTGCGTAAAGCGCCGCATTTACTTTGATCTGGGCAAGAAAAAGGAAAAGCTGCACTTGCTCACGGGTCTGAAAAAGATACTGATGGACATTGATTACGCAATTAAGCTTATCAGGGAAACGGAAGAGGAAGCGGAGGTCGTTCCCAATCTAATGATAGGATTTGGTATAGACGAGCCGCAAGCTGAATACGTTGCGGAGATCAAGCTGCGGCACATCAACCGCGAGTATATCCTTAAGCGCACCGAGGAAACGGACAACTTGACAAACGAGATAGCGGAAATGGAGGAAATTCTCAATTCGCCCAAGAAGATCGACAAGGTGATAATCGACGAGTTGAACGAGATCGTGAAAAAGTACGCGCAGCCGCGCCGGACGCAGTTCCTGTACGACATCGCGGAGGACGTTGAGATAGAAGAGGATCAGCCCGAGAGCTATCCGGTAAACGTGTTCTTCACGCGCGAGGGCTATTTTAAGCAGATAACGCCGAAGTCGCTGCGAATGTCAAACGAGCAGAAGCTGAAAGAAAATGATGAGGTTATCTTCACGGCGGAGGTATCCAGCAATTCCGAGCTGTTGTTCTTCACCGATGGGTTCAAGTGCTATAAATCGCGCTGCGCAGACTTCCCCGAAACGAAAGCGTCCGTAATGGGCGATTACGTTCCCGCAAAGCTGGGTATGGAGGACGGCGAAACGCCTATCTACATGGCTGTGACCGAGAAATTCTCCGAAATGCTTGTCATTTTCTTCAAGAACGGAAAGTGCGCGAAAATCCCGCTTTCGTCGTTTGAAACGAAAACCAAGCGCAAGGTGCTTCTTAACGCGTATTCCGACCTCTCGCCCGTTGTGGCGATGTTCACGATCACCGATGACAGCGATTTTGTGCTGAAATCCACCGCAGGCAAGGTGATTATGTTCAATACAGCGCTAATTCTCGCGAAATCCGCGCGCGATACGCAGGGAGTTCAGGTAATGCGGCTCACTAAAGCGGAGCTTGCGGCGGCATATCCCGCTGACAGCGTTGAAATCGAGGATATGGAGCGTTTCAGGGTAAAGACCGTGCCGGCGGCGGGTCTGCTGTCCGATGACGATATTGATCAGATGAAGCTGATCTGAAAGGGGGCAAATGGGGCGATATGAGCGAAACCAATAAGCACCCTGTTCCCGAATGGGCGGGTTTGCTCCCCGAGGGCGAGTTTATTAGTTATCTGCCGAGCTATGTGGGCGGAAAGTACTTTGATCTTTTTGACGAGTTCAGCTATCCGTGCGAGGAAACGGGAGATATAACGTATTATGTTTATGACCCCGTAAAGCATGGCGCGGACGCCGGCGGCAAGTATCCCGTGCTGCTGTGGCTTCATGGAGCCACAAACGCGCTGAACGGCAAGTTTTGTATCTGCAACTGCGGCGGCGAGCTTTTCGCTTCTCCCGAATATCAGGAGAAAATGGGCGGCGGAGCGTATGTTGTTGTGCCGCTTGCGAATGAGAAAACAAATGATAACGGCAAGCTCACCGAGACGTTTTCGGAGAAATATTTCACTCCGATAAAGAGCATTGTGGAGCGTGTTTGCGAGTGCGGAAGCACGGGAAAGATTTTCGCAATGGGCGGCTCTTTGGGCAGTTGGATGACGTGGAAGCTTGCCGAGAAGTTCCCCGAAATGTTTGACGGAATTATCCCGATCTCAACGGGCTACGTTCCGACGGACGGGCGGTTGGAGAATATCGCGCGGCATAACATCAAGGTCTTTGTGACTATCGGACGGCACGATGAAACGCTGGATTTTGACAAGGACATTGCGCCGCGGATACCGAAAATGGAGGAGCTTGGATTTTTGATGTATTTCCCCGAATGGGTCAAAAACGGCGACGGCGGCGTTGCCTCGTTGTTCTACGGCTGGGAAATGGGGCAGCATTGCATGATAAATCAGGTTCAGGCTAATTTGATGTACGATGACGGAACGCCGTATTTTGAGCGGCTTCCGCACGGAGTAACGGGTTGGATAAAAGAAGTTTGTACAAAATAACAACGGAGGTATTTT
>DKXD01000046.1:25956-26215 GCA_002492075.1 Ruminococcaceae bacterium UBA7135 | reverse complement strand
TACTAAATTTGTTTCCTCTCCCCCGCGAAGCGGGGGAGAGGAAACAAGATAAGATTGATTTATTCAGCGCTTTCTTAAGTAAATTCCAAATGATGTCCGGGTGCTTTAAAAGAAAGAAAAAACTCGAAAAAACCGCAATAAATCAAGTAATTTTCCAAAAATCACTTGATTTTTTTCTGTTTTTGTGGTATACTATATATAATATAGGTGATTTGAGAGTGTTGTCGCTTCGCGACAACCTTAAAACAATGCTTCGCAT
>DKXD01000046.1:25383-25638 GCA_002492075.1 Ruminococcaceae bacterium UBA7135 | reverse complement strand
AAAACAATGCTTCGCATTGTTTTCATGAGTTGCCGCTTTAGATAAGGAGAAATTATGTCAAACGAAGAAAAAAACGAGATTCCGCAGGCGGTGACCGAGGAATACGGCGCGGACAGCATACAGGCGTTAAAGGGTCTCGAACCTGTAAGAAAACGCCCGGGAATGTATATCGGCTCTACCGGTGAGAGCGGACTGCATCACCTGGTTTACGAGATAGTGGATAACGCTGTGGACGAGGCTTTGGCGGGCTACTGC
>DKXD01000046.1:24921-25090 GCA_002492075.1 Ruminococcaceae bacterium UBA7135 | reverse complement strand
GACGAGGCTTTGGCGGGCTACTGCACCGAAATAGACGTGTCGATACTTCCCGATAACGTTATTCGCGTTATAGATAACGGGCGCGGTATTCCTACCGCAATAAATCACGCCGAGGGAATTTCCGCGGCGACAATGGTGTTTACTATGCTGCACGCGGGCGGCAAGTTCG
>DKXD01000046.1:21823-24588 GCA_002492075.1 Ruminococcaceae bacterium UBA7135 | reverse complement strand
CGGCGGATATAAGGTATCGGGCGGCTTGCACGGCGTTGGAGCGTCTGTTGTAAACGCGCTTTCGGAGTGGTTGGAGGTGGAGATACACGACGGCAAAAACGTTCATTTTCAGCGCTTTGACAGGGGCGAGTATTCCGAGGAGATAAAGATCATCGGAACTACCGATCGCACGGGAACTACCGTAACGTTCAAGCCCGACGCGGAGATCTTCCATACGACTGTGTTCAGCTATGAGACTTTGAACGACCGTTTGCGCGAAAAAGCGTTTTTGAACGGCGGACTGAAAATATCTCTGCACGATCTCAGAGACCCCGAAAACGTTCTTGAGGAAACGATGATGTATGAGGGCGGTATCCGCGAATACATCGCGTGGCTGAACAAGAAGCGCGGCGCCGAGGTGCTTCACCCGGATATAGTTTACTTAAACGGTGTTGAAAACGGCATAATGGTTGAAGTGGCGTTTCAATATACCTCCGATTTTAACAGCGAGGTGTTCCGTTCGTTCGCCAATGATATTCATACCGGTGAGGGTGGTATGCACGAGCTTGGTTTTAAGCGCGCGCTGAATTTCGTTGTGAATAATTTCGCGAAGCAGGTCGCCGAGCAAAAGGACAAAAACAAGAAGAAAAAGCCCGCGAAAAAGGGCGAGGAAGAAAAGCCTTTCAACGGCTACAGCGGAGAGGCTATCCGCGAGGCGATAAACGCGATAATTTCCGTGAAGCTGCCGGAGTGCGAGTTTGAAGGACAGACAAAGGGCAAGCTGGGAAATCCCGAGGTACAGCCCGCAGTATATAAAGTAGCCACTGAGCAGCTCACCTATTATTTTGAAGAGCACCCCGAGACGATGCAGATAATCGTTAACAAGGCGGCAAATTCGCAGGCGGCAAGAGACGCGGCAAAGAAAGCCATGGAAGCCAAGCGCAAGTCCGTTATGGACAGCAACGGTCTGCCAGGCAAGTTGGCGGACTGCTCCGAAAGCGATGTTAATGTCACCGAGATATACATTGTCGAGGGAGACTCGGCGGGCGGTTCGGCTAAAGAGGGTCGCGACAGACGGTTTCAAGCGATACTTCCTCTTTGGGGCAAAATGCTGAATGTTGAGAAAGCAAGAGCCGACAAAGTGTATAATAACGATAAATTATTACCTGTTGTAAAGGCTCTGGGAACCGGAATAGCGGAGGATTTTGATATTGAAAAGCTCCGTTACGGACGCGTTATCATAATGGCGGATGCTGATGTCGACGGTCTGCATATTAGAACCCTGTTGCTGACATTTTTCTTTAGGTTTATGCGCCCGCTTATAGAGCAGGGTCACGTTTACTGCGCGCAGCCGCCGCTGTTTAAGGTCGCGCGCGGAAAGCAGGTGCGCTATGCGTTCTCCGATGAGGAGCGCGACAGCTACATTGCGGAGCTTGGCGCGGACGGCGGAAAAACCGACGTTCAGCGCTATAAAGGTTTGGGTGAGATGGATCCGGTGCAGCTGTGGGAGACTACAATGAACCCCGAAACTCGGACGATGCTGCGCGTTTCGGTTGAGGACGCGGCTAAAGCAGACGAGATCATGACCATTCTTATGGGAGATAAGGTAGAACCTCGCCGCGAGTTTATCGAACAGAACGCAAAGCTTGCGGTGAACCTCGATATTTAACAGCGCTTTGTTAAATTGATAAAGAAAAAAGAAAACGGAGTTGATCAATATTTCAAGCAGTATAATGCCCGATATCGCTAAGATAACGAAATCGGAAAACAAAAAAGAAGCCGAGCCGATTGAGCCGATCGCAAAATTCAGCTATGATAACACTATCGACGAGACGGACGGCGCTATGAAGTCGTTTCAAAAGCGTTTCGGAAAGAAACGCAGCCGCTTTTCGCTTATCGCTTATATTTTACTTTCGGTGGCGGTAGCGGTCGGTATAGCGTTCAACACAAGCGCCGTGCCGCTGTATTTCGCGCTGGCGTTCTGCCTGTTCGGACTGTACTACAACGTCACCGACCAAAAGCGGACGCGCAAGCGCGTTATCAAGGCTCTTGAGGATATGAACCCTGAGGAATATTGCTGCACTATCTATCCCGACAAGATAGAGCTTGAAACGATAATCAAGCCCAAGCAGAATGAGGTGGACTTAAAAATCGACGAGGATGCTGACGAGGAGATCCTCACGCCGCTGAAGACCGTTTTCAAAATAGGCGAGGATCTGCTTAATTTTATAGAGAACGAGGAGTCGCTGCTGCTGATATTCAATAGGCGGCAGATATACTGCTTTCCGAAGCGCTGTATGTCTAAGGACGAAGAGGATACTGTACGTGACTTCTTGATAGAGCAGCTTGAAAGTTGACAAGATAGTATTTTCGTTTTTTCCCCCGCGCAGCGGGGGAAAACAAAATAAGATTCCCTGTGTAAGTTTGGAGGACAAATGGATATAGATTTCAGCTTGGAAAAACTTAATAATATAGACCTTGAGGAGACTATGAAGCTGTCGTTTATCGAGTATTCGATGGCGGTAATCACGTCGCGCGCTCTGCCCGATGTGCGGGACGGGTTCAAACCCGTTCACCGCCGTATAATCTATACGATGAACGAAGCAGGAAACACCTCGGACAAGCCGTTCCGCAAGTGCGCGTACACGGTCGGAGAGGTGCTGGGTAAATATCATCCGCACGGCGACGCTTCCGTTTATGACGCTCTTGTGCGCTTGGCGCAAACCTTCTCAATGAGATATCCGCTTATCGACGGTCACGGAAACTTCGGTTCCGTGGACGGCGAC